>JAJPIR010000121.1 GCA_021324675.1 Actinomycetota bacterium | reverse complement strand
CACCGCATCGAATAGCGCGCGCCTCAGCGCCTCGTCTCCGGTGATCCCGGCGGTGATGACCAGCAGTGCCCGCACACCCCGGTGCCCGCACTGGTCGGCGACCTCGGGTACCGCTGAGGCCGGCACGCAGATCAGGGCAAGGTCGGGTGTCTCAGGAAGGGCTGCCACGGTGGGATAGCTGGGTATCCCGGCGATCTTGGTGGCGTGGGGGTTCACGGCGAATAGTCGGCCGGTGAAGCCACCTTCGTGGATCCTGCGCAGGATGGCGTGCCCGATCGAGTCCTGGCGTCGGCTGGCCCCGATGACGGCGACCACCCGCGGTGTCAGGACCGATCGCAGGCTAGCCGAGTCGGCTTGCCGCTCGCGTTCGGTGACCGCATCGAGGTAGCGTTCAGCGAGGTCCAGCGGCACCGTCAGGTGCAGCAGCGGCCCGTCGTAGTGGGTTGACACGGCCAGTCCACAGTGGGCAAAGACGTCGATCATCTGGCGGTTTTCGGCTAACACCTCGGCGACAAAGCGGCGCACCCCGCGATCACGGGCCAGGGATATTAGGTGCTCGAGCAACAAGGTGCCGACACCGTGGGCCTGGACGGCGTGATTGACCACGAGCGCGACTTCGGCTTCGGCGGGGTCGTCGAGGACCTCGTATGAGATGACCCCGATCAACTCGCCGTCGGCAAAAGCGCCCAGGGCGCCGCGGTGGGCGTCGTCGGGCGTGGTCAGGCGGGTGGCGAACGCGGTGAGGTGAGCCTGTCCCAGGGTGAAAAACCGCAGGTAGTGGTCCCGTTCGGGGAGTTGCTGATGCAACCGGAGGACCGTGGCTTTGTCCGATTCGACCAGCTGCCTGATCGAGACGATGCGACCGTCGGTCAGCAGCGCCTGGCGTGGCGGTGCGGTCATGTCGGACTCCTGTCGAACTGGCTATGAGCAGGTGGGGTGACCTGTGGCAGGAGCAGGTCAGCCACCGGACGCCTCGGAGTGGCGGGAACGGGGGACCCGAAACCGATGCGCAGGATGGCCTGCGGCTCGAGTGTCGTCTCCAGGGCACGGCGCAACTTGGCGCGGATGTGGGGAACCTCGATCGCCTGTGACAGGAAAGACGCGGACAGGCCCAGGGTGGTCGCGGTCAGCAGCACCTGTTGCAGTGCCTGGCCGGCTTGCAGTTCGGCGAGCGGACCTTCATGGAAGGAGCACAGCACGACGATCAGGGGTTCGGACTCGAAATCCTTGCCTGCTGTTCGAATATGACCCCGGCCGGCGGTGAAGTCCCGCAGGACCCACTCATCTTGGGGTTCTGGCTGTGGTCCGCCCGCGCTGACCGGCACGCCATCCCAGTGGGCACCCTCACGACCGGTCCATGCCGCCAGCTCGGCGAGGAAGTCAGGATTGGCGAGCTGCTCGCGGTGTGCACCCACCACCAGGTCACGAACCGCGGCATGTTGGTCACGACCGGACAGCGCATACAACCATCCCCGTTCCGACTCCGCCGCCCGGAGGAGTTGACCGCGGTGGCTCACGGGGACGGGCGCGTCGATGAAGGGCCGGCGGTTGGTGCGCCGGGTGCGCACCGCCTGCACCAGGCCAGTTAACTCGGGTGACTGGCGGGCGTGGCCGCCGTAGCGAACCACAGCCAGCGCGCCCGACCCGTCGACTCCAGCTCGATAGCCGTTGGGCAGCAACGTCACCAGCGGGCGGACTTCCTTTGCCTGAAGCGCTAACCGCAAGTTCAGCAAAGCCGCGCCGCCAGAAAGCCGCAGCTCACGCTGTTCGGGATCGGTCGCGGGCAAGCTTCGGGCCAGATCAGCATGCAGCTCGATCTGGTCGGGCAGGATCCGAAACCGCCACGGCTGGCTGTTATGCAGCGACGGCGCCAGCGACGCTGCCTCCAGCACACCGGTGATGTCGGTGGCGGAAAGCCCAAGAGCTGCGGGCACCGGGTTCATGGCCATACACCTTTACTGCGTCGTCGCTGCCGCCCCGCAGCCATTTCGATCGAACCGAACGAGGCGGCCTGCCTAGCCCATGATGTGTCTAGCCAGCTGAGCCCGACACAGCCGAAGGTCCCTAGTTGCTAGGGCAGTCAGCAACCTGTTCAGGGCCTTGGCGATCAACTGCCTATCCCGGCAAGCTGAAGTAACCGATACAGCGGCTCATCCGCCGATGCGGAGTAGTGATGCCAGACCAGAGCTCGGCACCGCCGAGCGATAAGCCACCAGCCCCGGTCACCGCCGGGCTGGGTGGTCTGCGGTTGGACGAACTACTCAAAGAAGTCCAAGAGCGCCTCGCGGAGATCGTCAAAACCAGAGATCGACTGGAGGGGCTGCTCGACGCCGTCATGGCAGTCGCTGCCGGTCTGGAACTCGACTCCACCCTGCGCCGGATCGTGCAAGCCGCGGTCGACCTGGTGGACGCTCGCTACGGCGCGTTGGGGGTACTCGGTCTGCACGAGGGCCTGTCCGAGTTCGTTTACGTGGGTATCAGTTCCCAGCAACGAGCCCGGATGGGCCAGCTGCCCCAAGGGCGAGGACTGCTCGGACTGCTAATTCAGCACCCGCAGGTCATCCGGCTGCCCGATCTCGGTCAGCACCCAGCGTCAGTCGGGTTCCCGCCCAACCATCCACCGATGCGCAGCTTTCTCGGTGCGCCCGTGCGGGTGCGTAACGAGGTGTTCGGCAACCTCTACATGACCGAGAAACGCACTGCCGCTGAATTCACTGCTGAGGATGAAGTGGTGCTCCAGGCGCTGGCCGCTGCCGCCGGGGTAGCGATAGAAAACGCCCGCCTATTCGAGCAAGCCCGAATACGGCAACGTTGGCTGGAAGCATCATCGGAAATCCGGGCTGAGCTGCTTGCTGGGGCTTCTACTGAGGACGCCCTGCGGCTAGTCGCCCAACGGGCACTCGAGCTGTCCACTGCCGACGACGTGCTGATCTTGCTCGCCCACGCCGACCAGCCGGACACGCTGGCTGTCCGTGCCGGAGCTGGCCAGCGCAGCGCTGTGTTGAGCGGATCCACCATCGCCGCGACCGCACCAGCGATCGAAGACGTATTCCGATCAGGCACCACTATGCTCGTCTCCGATCTCGCCACCAGCTTGGGCGACGCGCTGGGAGACCACACCGACGGATTCGGACCCGCGCTGACCGTGCCGCTACGCTCCCCTGCCGGCGTCAGCGGGGTACTGATGGCCGTGCGGAACAAGGGCGCTGCGCCCTTCCAGCCGGCACAGGTTCCCGTACTTGCCTCGTTTGCCGATCAAGCGGCGCTAGCCTTGGAAGCTGCCCAGGCCCAGCAGGCTCAGCGGCTGCTGGATGTGCTGGCCGATCGGGATCGGATTGCCCTAGATTTGCACGATCATGTGATCCAGCGCCTGTACGCCGCGGGGATGACTCTGCAAGGCACGGTACGCCTGGTAAGTGGGCCTGACGCCCGAGTACGGATCCAGAAGGTGGTTGAGCAGCTCGACGGGACCATCCGCGATATCAGAACTTCGATCTTTGATCTACAGACGACCGCGGATAGTGGCAAGGGTGGCGGCCTGCGCCGTCGGTTGCTGGACGTGGCTGCCGATGCCTCGGCTGGATCTGGGTTGTCACCGTCGGTGCGCATGTCGGGAGCGGTGGACACCCTGGTGCCTGCGGCTATCGCTGAGCATGCCGAGGCGGTGGTTCGGGAAGGGGTCAGCAACGCTGTGCGGCATGCCCGGGCCCGTGCGATCACTGTCACCGCGGAAGCGAGCGACGAGCTGGTCATCGAAGTCGTCGATGACGGAGTCGGTATTCCCGACAAGGCGGCTCGCAGCGGCTTGGCCAATCTCGAGCGGCGGGCAGCAGCGTGTGGCGGCACGGTCACCGTCGTCGCCCAGCCGGGTGGCGGTACCCGGCTGACCTGGCGCGTGGCCTTGCGCTGAAGCATCGACGAGCCCCGCTGCGAGGGGACCTTTGTCCCTGGTCCATGGCCACGATCCGCCTGGATGCTCGAACGCGACAGGCGGTGGTGTCAGTGGGAGGTTGCCGTGGCCGGGACCCAACTTGTCGACCGTCGCGATGCCGAGGTGCCCAATCCCCGGGAACCGATCGCCGTGCTGTTGCGGGACTTGCGCTCGGGTTCCGACGGCTTATCGATGAGGGAGGCGGCGCGACGGCTGCAGGTTTATGGCCCCAACGAGTTGCCGCAGCGCGGCTCCCGGTGCTGGTGGAAAGAACTCATGCGCCAGTTCACCCATCCACTGGCCTTGTTGCTGTGGGTTGCTGGCGTGCTGGCGCTGCTGTCTGGTTCTGCGCAACTGTCGGTCGCGATCTTGGCGGTGATCGTGCTCAACGCCGTGCTGGCCTTTGTTCAGGAACAGCAGGCTGAGCACGCCGTTGAGGCACTCGGTCAGTACCTGCCGCAGCAGGCTTGGGTTATCCGCGATGGTCACCGGCACCCCATCGCAGCCAGGGACCTGGTGCGTGGGGATGTGCTGGTGATCGACGAGGGAGAACGGATCTCCGCCGACGCGCGATTGCTCAGCGGAAGCATTGAGGTGGACATGTCCGCGCTGACCGGTGAGTCGGTGCCGGTCTCGCGCGGCGCGGACGTGCCTGACCAGGCGAGTCGGGCGCTGGAGTCGCCCGTGTTGGTGTTCAGCGGCACGGTGTGTACCGCGGGGTCGGCCAGGGCGGTGGTGCACGCCACCGGTGCACACACTGAACTTGGCCGCATCGCTGCGCTGTCTGGGCGGGTGCACACCGAGGAAAGCCCGTTGGAACGTCAGGTTCGGCGGGTTGCATGGTTGATCGCGGCGGTGGCGGTCGGTGCCGGAGCGGCGTTTTTGCCCCTGGGGCTCGTCGCCGGACTCAGCTTGTCCGCGGCGTTTGTCTTCGCCATTGGCCTGCTGGTCGCCAACGTGCCCGAGGGATTGCTGCCCACGATCACCCTCGCGCTTGCCGTGGGCGTTCGCTCGATGGCCCGACGCGGCGCGGTCGTCAAGCGGCTGTCAGCGGTAGAAACCCTCGGGGCCACCAGCGTGATCTGCACCGACAAGACCGGGACACTGACGGCAAACTCGATGCGCGTGGTCCGGGTATGGCCTACTGCGCAAACAGCGGACACCAGCCAGCGAGCGTCATCGCAGCTGGCTACCGCGATGGTGCGGTGTGCTACCGCTGACCTCGCCGAGCACGGCACCGGTGATCCCACCGAACTGGCCCTGCTGCGCTATGCCCAATCACTGGGAGTCCAGATCAGCGCGAACGATCGAGACCACAACCGTCTGGTGCTGAATCGCTTCGACCCTCGGCTCAAGCGCATGTCCACTGTCGACAACGTTGGAGGGGCCAGCTGGGTACATGCCAAGGGAGCGCCGGAAGTGCTGCTGCCGCGCTGCGTGACGGTGCTGGATCCCGCTGGCGGCGAGCTACCACTAAGCGCTGATCACCGCAGGACGGTGGACCAAGTTGTCGAGGAGATGACGGCACAGGGCCTGCGGACGTTAGCGGTGGCCCGCAGGGCGTGGGCAGGAGCGCAACTGCCAGACCGCGCCCACGCGGAATGTCAGCTGTGCCTGCTCGGCGTGATCGGTCTGCTCGATCCTCCCCGCCGTGAAGTCCCCGACGCGGTGCGGATGTGCCACGACGCGGGGATCACGGTGCATATCGTCACTGGGGATAACGGCCGCACCGCCGCGGAAATCGCCAAGCAGGTGGGCATTCGCGCCGACCGGGTAATCGATAGTGAGGCGCTGGAAGCCTTGCCAGATGCCGAACTTGACCAGCTACTCGCCGGCAACTCGGAAATCGTGTTCTCGCGTGCCGCTCCGGAAAGCAAGCTGCGCATCGCCGATGCGCTGCGGCACAACGGTGCGGTCGTGGCGATGACCGGCGATGGTGTCAACGACGCCCCCGCACTGCGACGAGCCGACATCGGTGTTGCCATGGGCGTCAGCGGGACGGACGTGGCCCGGGAAGCGGCCACCATGATCCTCACTGACGACAACTTCGCCACTATTGCCGCCGGTGTCGCCGAAGGCCGCCGTGTCTTTGACAACGTGCGCAAGTTCGTGCTCTACATCTTCGCCCACGCCGTGCCCGAGGTCGTCCCCTTCCTGCTGTTCGCGCTGTCCGGCGGCGCGATCCCGCTGCCACTGACCGTGTTACAGATCTTGGCCATCGACCTGGGCACCGAAACGTTACCGGCGCTGGCCCTGGGCCGAGAACCCGCCGAACCAGGCCTGATGGCGCGGCCACCACGCCCCTCAAGCGAAGGTCTCATCACCAAAAGATTGTTGTGGCGGGCCTGGGGCTTGCTAGGCGGAGTCTCCGCCGCACTGGTGCTCGTGGCGTTTTTCGCCGTGCTGTGGCATGCAGGCTGGCACCCCGGTGCGCCGGTCGGGCCGGGGAGCCCGCTGCACCACGCCTACCTGCAAGCCACTACCGCGACGTTCGTCGGCATCGTAGCTTGCCAGCTCGGCACCGCCTTCGCGGCGCGCACCGAGCATGCGGCGCTTCGCTCGGTGGGACTGATCAGCAACCCCTTGTTGTTGGCCGGATGCGCATTCGAGCTCGTGTTCACCGCAGCCCTGGTCTACTTTCCTCCGCTGCAAGATGTATTCGCAACCGCGGCACTCCCATTTTGGCTGCTGCTTCTCATGGCCCCATTTCCTTTCATCGTGTGGGGGGTGGACGAAGTGTCGAGATGGAGGCTGCGTCGCTGGCAAAACCAGCACATCACTAAGGAGTAGCGATCATGGATCACCCACAACGGCTTCCGATAGTGGTCGGAGTTGACGGCCATGAAACGGGGCGACGAGCACTCGAGTGGGCAGTGCGCGAGGCACAAACCCGTAACTGCCCGGTGCAGGTCGTGCACGCCTGGACCTTTGATCCGATGGCGGACTATTTCACCGAGACGTCAAGTCAGCAGGTGCACCAGGAGTCGCTGGCAATGCTGCGTCACGAGGTGGAACAAGCGACCCGGAAAATGACTGACGTTCCACCGATTGCTCAAAACAGCGTTGAGGGCGACCCGGTCCGGGTGCTGCCGGAGCTGTCGCGCGGCGCAGCTATGTTAGTGGTCGGCCGGCATCGGGGTGGCTTGGCCCGTCAGGTGCTGCTGGGCTCGGTCAGCGCGGCGTGCGTACGCCATGCAACCTGCCCAACCGTCGTCATTCCCGCGGCGGTGACCGCGCATGACCAAGCCGATGCAACTGAGCCGGCCTCAGCCGCACAAGGTTAGCCACCATCCATTCGGCCCAACTCGCCAAGCACGGCGTCGACCAGTACCGGCACAGCGGCGGCGACTGGTGCAGACAGCCCCAGCCCGACGCTGACATCGAGCACCTCGACGGCATAGATGATTAGTTGTTGCGGCACACGGTCCAGCACGCGGCCAAGTTCGATCGCCTCAGCGACCCCGAAGCCGTGGGTACCCGCCGTGCCAGCGGATGGTGGCAACTGACCGGCAGGGATCCGGTACCACCGGCCTGGCGTCCAGGGTTCGCAGACCACCGCGTCGATGACCACCGCGAGCCGCACGCCGGCCCACGCGTCCAGCAGCCCCATCGGCTCACCGTGGCTGATCACCACGCGGACCCCGGGAATCTCGCGGCGCTGGAGTTCTGCGGTGACCGCAGGGCCGATCCCGTCGTCGCGGCGCAGTTCGTTGCCGATGCCGATCACCGCTGCCCACGGCATGGTCATTGGTGCTCGATGCGCAGTCGCAGGAAATGCGCGGAGCAGGAGATGCACGGGTCGTAGTTGCGGATCGCCTGTTCACACAGGGCGGTCAGGTGAGCGTCGTCGAGGTGCAGGTTGTGCGACACCAGCCGGCGCAAGTCGTCTTCAATGGCATCCTGGTTCTGCGCGGTGGGCGGGACGATAGTGGCTGCCTGGATCACCCCGTCGGCGTCGAGTTCATAGCGGTGGTATAGCAATCCCCGGGGCGCCTCGGTGGCCCCGTGCCCGATACCTGCCCGGGGTGGCACGTCGATGTAGGGCCGTGGTGGTGGCTGGTAGTCGGTGATCAAGCGCAGTGCCTCGTCGAGGGCGTAGGTGGTCTCGACCGCGCGGACCACGATGCTGCGAAACGGGTTGCGGCACTGGCTGCTCAAGCCGGCGTCGGCGGCCACCTGCCGCGCGGTGGAGGACAGTTGCCCGCTGTTGAGGGTGTAGCGCGCCAGCGGGCCGACCAGATACCGGTGGCCGTCTAGCTGGGCGTGCAGCGCCGTGGAATGTGGAACCTGATTTTCCACAACGTGTGCCTCGAACTCGGCGACGTCGCAGGCCAGACCCCCGGTGGAGCGCAGCGCGCCACATTCAATGGCATAGCAGTCATCCCGGTGCAGCGCGAGCAGGTCGTAGTTCAGCTCCACGTCGGGGAACTCGAAAGAGCTCACCAAACGCACAGTCGCCATGGCGTCGTCCAGGGCATGCCGCAGGCGTTCGGTCAGCGACGCCAGCTCCCCACGAGTCGGGGTGCGATAAAACCCACCGAGCCGCGGATTGATCGGGTGGATAGCTCGCCCGCCGAGCAACTCCATGATCGCGTTGCCGGCCTTTTTCAACGCCAAGCCTCGTTCGACGAAGTCCCGGTGGTCCTTGGCAAGGCTGATCGCGTCTGGATAACCGAGGAAGTCAGGCAGGTGGAGCAGGAAGATGTGCAGGGCATGGCTGGCGATCCATTCGCCGCAGTACAGCAGCCGCCGCAGGTCCGCTAGCGGGCCCTCGACCCGAATGCCGCAGGCGTTCTCGATGGCCTGGCAGGCGCTGGTCTGGTAGGCGACTGGGCAGATCCCGCAGACCCGCGCGGTAATGTCGGGTGGTTCGGTGTGCTGCCGTCCGCGCAGCAGGGCCTCGAAGAACCTGGGTGGTTCATAGATCTGCAAGGCAGCACGCTGGACTCGGCCGTCGTGCACGGTGATGTGTAAAGCACCCTCACCTTCCACCCGCGCCAACGAGCCGACGGTGAGTTGTCGTGTGCGCTGTGTCATCGGCACTGGGTCCTTCGGTATTGAACCTCTTCGATGAAGGCGGGTGCGGCTGCATTGAAGGTGCGGAACGCCCGCTGGATCGCATCCTCGTTTAGGCCGCATGCGCGCAGCTGGCTGACCAGCGCGGGGATGTTGGGTGATGTCATGGGTCCAAAGCAGCCGAAGCAGCCTCGCCGGTAGGCGGGACACAGTGCCCCGCACCCGGCATGCGTCACGGGTCCCAGGCACGGAGTCCCGTCGGCGACCATGACACAGGTCAGGCCGCGGCGCTTGCACTCGGTGCAAACACTGGTGTCCGGCAGATCCGGCTTGCGACCGATCAGGAAGGCCGACAGCACCTCCAGCAGCTGGCGCCGGTCAATCGGGCATCCGCGAAGTTCGTAGTCCACCGGCACGTGCGCCGCAATCGGGGTTGAGGTGGCCAACGTGTCGATGTACTCGGGGCTGGCGTAGACCAGGGCGCGGAACTGTGCCACGTCGGTGAAGTTGCGCAGGGCCTGAATGCCGCCGGAGGTGGCACAGGCCCCGATGGCCACTAAGACGTGGGACTGCTCGCGGATGTGGTGGATCCGCAGCTGCTCGTCGGCAGTCGTGATCGAGCCCTTGACCAGGGACACGTCATACGGTCCGGGCAATACCTCGCTGGATGCCTCCGGGAAATGCGTGATGCGTACCTGCCCGGCGAGGGTGAGCAGCTCGTCCTCGCAGTCCAGCAGGGTCAGCTGGCACCCGTCGCAGGAGGTGAATTTCCAGATTGCCAAGGTGGGTGGGCTAGGCATCACAGCTCCCGCACGGTGAGCAGGTCAGCGGCCGTCGCGTAGTCCACGATCGGCCCGTCGCGGCAGATCAGCAGTGGCCCGAGCTGGCAGTGCCCGCACAGGCCGATGCCGCATTGCATGTTGCGCTCCAGGGACAGCCGGATCTGTTCGGGTGGTAGGCCGTGGCGCAACAAGACGTTGGCGCAGATGCGCATCATCGGTTCGGGGCCGCACAAAAACGCGATCGTGCGCCAGGGATCCAGCTGCAGCCCGGTAAGTGGTTCGGTGACAAACCCGACCCGTCCGGTCCAGCCTCGTGCTGGCTGATCCGCGGTAAGCGTGACGTTCAGATCGTCCCGAGCAGCCCAGGCGGACAGTTCCGTCCGGAACAGGAACTCTTGAGGACCACGAGCTCCGGCGACGACCATGATTCGGCCATACCGCTGCCGGTGCGCCAGAGCACCCAGCACCACCGGCCGCAACGGGGCTAAGCCGATCCCGCCGGCAGCGATCAACAGATCATGCCCCTCGGCAGACTCCAGATCCCATGAGGTGCCAAACGGGCCGCGGACCCCAACAGCCGCACCGACACGTGCATCATGCAAAGCCCGGCTGACCGCACCAACCGCATGGATAGTTTGCGTCAGCAAGCCATCCCTGGTGGATGGCTCGCCGCTGATGGACACGGGTATTTCCCCGATGCCATGCGCGTAGAGCATGGTGAACTGGCCAGGCTGGAAATGAGGTAGCTGCTCAGCGACGGGCGCCAAGCCCAGCGTCACCGAGTCGTGCGTCTCCACTTGCCGCGCCACCACCCGGTACGGGGTAGGCAGCATCGGCTCCCCGTTATCCCGCTGGCTGAGCAGAGACATCCTGTTGCCCCCTCCCAGCGTCCTCAGCCAGCCGCGCGACCTCGGCAGTGATGTCGATCCCGGCCGGGCACCAGGCGATGCACCGACCGCAGCCGACACACCCGGAGCTGCCGAACTGGTCGTGCCAGGTGCTGAGCTTGTGACTGATCCACTGCCGGTAGCGGCTGGCTACCGAGGGGCGCACGCTGCCGCCGTGGAGGTAGGAAAAGTCAATCTCAAAACACGAGGCCCAGCGCTGCCAACGCTCGGCGTGCTCACCGGTGAGGTCGGTGACGTCCTCGGTAGTGGTGCAAAAGCACGTCGGGCACACCATCGTGCAATTGGCGCAACTAAGGCATCGACTGGCGACATCCTCCCATAGCGGGGACTCACGGGACTGGTGCAGCAGATCTCGAAGGTCCACCTCGGGCATCTGACGCCCCATCCGCCCCGCAGCGCGGGCCACCTCGGCTTGGGCTTCCTCGACGTCGCCCGCGGTAGCCCGGCGTTGCGGCACCTGAGCGAGAATCCGCGCGCCCTCCTCAGTGCCCACCTCGACGAGGAAGCCGTGCTCGCCAGCATCGAGGCGTTCGGTCAAGGCCAGGTCATAGCCTGCCGTGACGGCGGGTCCGGTGTGCGTGGAGGCGCAGAAGCACACCCCACCCGGTTCGGTGCAGTTGACCGCCAGCACAAACGTCGCCCGCCGCCGGCGGGCGTAAGCGGAGTCGGAGTGGGCGCCGCCGGCCAGCACGGTATCGAGGATCCCGATGGCCGCCAGATCGCAGCCCCGCACGCCGATAAACGCATAACGGAGCGCATCGCCGCTCTCCGCCGTGTAAGTGCGGTCCGGTCGGGATGACCACAGTCGTTGCCGTGCTGGGTGGAGGAACTGCTTCCAGGATTGCGGGCCGGCGGAATGCGCGAACACCGCGCCGTCCTCGCGAGGGCGCAACCGGTAATGGCCGGGCGATGCGTCGACTCCCCACCCGGCCGGTAGCTGATCCGGAGAATCCAGCTCAGCCAGCACGATCGCGCTATCGCGGACAGTGGGCCCGATGACCTGGTAGCCGTCGGCCATGAGCCCGCGGATCAACCCATCCAGGCCGGGCCTGTCGATCACGACAGCGGCGGGTGTGTTCATATCATCGATGCTGCTACCGCTGCCGGCGGGATCGTAGGGCGGTTGCGCACTGCTTAGTGCGCCGAAAGTCCCTGTCCAGTGGGTCAGTCAGGGAATCTGCCCACGACGTCATCAAGCGGCCGGCGTGGGGTGGCGGGCAGCCGGTTGCTGCCGATCGGGGCCCATCCGACTCGCACGACTATCTGGGGGACCGCCACACCGTGGAGTACCTGGTACTGGAGAACTGCCCGGGTGGTGTCGACTTCCATGGGCTGGGTGAGCGGGCAGCTGGCGAAATGCAGCTCCGTTGCGGCAAGCAGCACCGCGCTGAGCGCTTCGCCGGCGCGGAGCTGGGACATCCGGTCGTCGGAGGAGGTTGCCAAGACCAGGAGCTGGCCGGCGTCGTCTTCGTCGCTATTAGGTTCAGTCAGCGCACCGTGCGGGAAGGTGCGCATGGTCGTGTCGCCGTGGCGAGCTGGTTGCGCCAGCGTGTTCGCCGCGGGCACTCCTTCGGTGGCGACGACGCTGCGGCCTGCCCAGGCGGCCAGTTCGGTGGCGTAATCCGGGTCGGCGGCCTGCTGGCGCGCGGCGTCGGCGATCGCTGTGGTGAGTTGGAACCTGTGCTGGGGATCGGTGATCCGGGCAAGGAGGGCGCCTTGCGCCATGGCACGCTGCGACAAGGTGTCCAGCAGGTCGGCGGGCACCGGCCATGAGCTGAACCGCCGGCGATCAGTGCGGCGATGGGGGATGGCTGCTGCCAGGGTGATGTCCTCGATCGTGGCGGCGCGCGGGGAGCACTCCACTGCGGCCAAGTGGTCTGGCTGCGCCGGGTTGGGTAACCGGTGCACGGTCGTGGCCCACCCGACAGCGGCGAATGCGACGCGCAGATGGTGCAGCGCTGCTCCGCAGCTGACTAGCAGGTCGCGGCTGTCGGGGTCGGTGATCGGAAGGTGACGGTCTGGGTCGGCGAACAGGTGCACCGAGTTGTCCCCGATGAGCCACCGCCACGGTTGGGAGTTGTGAATTGACGGGGCGCGAAGCGCCAGCCTGATCACCGAGCGGACGGTCTCGTCGTCGGGCAGAGCGTGCTGCATCATGGTCATCTCCTGGTAGTCAGTGCGGCATGCAGCAGCAGGCGGCGCTCGGCGGAGCCGATCAGAGACCGCGCGGCCGGCACGGCATCGGGATTGACCGAGATCGAGGTGATTCCCTGACCCACCAGATATTCAGCGAATTCGGGACGGTTGGACGGTGCCTGCCCGCACAGGGAGGAGGTGATCCCCGCATCCGAGCAGGCCGTGATAATCCGGGCGATCATGTCCAGCACGGCGGGATCGGATTCGTCGAACAGCTCCGCGCAGACCTCGGAGTCCCGGTCGACACCCACGACGAGCTGGGTGAGGTCGTTGCTACCGATCGACACACCGTCGATGCCCAGCTTGGCGTACTCCGGGATCCAGTACGCGGCTGAGGGCACCTCTGCCATGACCCAGCGGTGCAGGCCGCGGTGCTGGCCCAGCGGGCTGGCATCGACGGCCGCCAGACACGCCTCCAGCTCCCAGCGGGTTCGCACGAACGGGATCATCAGGTGCAGGTTCGGCGTCTCTTCCCGAACTTTGGCCAGTACCTCGAGTTCGCGGCTGAACAGCAGGGGTTCGCGAAGGTAGCGGTAGCAGCCGCGGTAGCCGATCATCGGGTTGTCTTCGTGCGGCTCGAATTCGGCTCCGCCGACCAGGTTGGCGAATTCGTTGGTCCGAAAGTCGGTCGCGCGGTACATCACCGGCCGGGGGAAAAAGGCCCTGGTGATTCTCAGCAGCGCCGCCGTCATGGCAGAAACAAACTTCTCGTCGCCGCCTCCAGCGCTGTCAGCAAGCAGGTAGCGGGGGTGGGTGCCGTCCAGCGCGTCGGTAAGCATGAATTCGGCCCGCAACAGGCCAACCCCATCAACCGGGAGGGCCGCTGCTTCCTCGGCATGCTCGGGCATCGCCAGGTTGACATAGAGCCGGGTGGCCAGGGATTCGATGCTCCCCCCCGCGGTCGTTACCACTTCCCGGCGCGGCTCGCTTCGGGCCGCTGGCATTCGACCAGCGACTACCCGGCCGCTAGTGCCGTCTACGGTGACCAGCTCGCCATCGCGTAACACCTGCGTGGCTTTGCGGGTGCCGACCACGCAGGGCACCCGCAGCTCTCTCGCGACGATGGCGGCATGGCAGGTCATGCCGCCGGCATCGGTGACCAGCGCAGCGGCCCGCCGCATCGTGGGCACCCAGTCCGGGTTCGTCATGGTCGCCACCAAGACCTCGCCGTCGGACAACCGCTCACCCTCGGAGGGCGCGGACAGCACCCGCACCCGGCCGGTCGCCGCGCCGGGTGAGGCAGCCAGGCCACCGATGAGAACCGTGCCTTGCGCCTGCTCGGGGGAATCCTTCAGCGTGGTGATCGGACGGGACTGCACCAGCCAGGTTTGCCCTGCGGCAATCGCCCACTCCAGATCCTGCGGCGTTCCATAGTGCTGCTCGGCGCGCAGGGCCAGCCGAGCCAAATCGATCGCCTCGTCATCGGTGAGGATGCGCTCGCTCCCGGTTTGTGGATCTAACTCCACCCGCAGATCCGTCCCGCTGGGGCCTCGGATGATCTTGTGTGTTTGGTGCCCGACTCGGGTTTCCAGCAACCGGGGCCCGGCCTTGGCCACCACATAGGTGTCTGGTTCGATCGCGCCGCTGACCACGACCTCGCCAAGCCCGAAGGCAGCTTCGATCACAATCCGCTCGCGGTTGCCGGTTGAAGGGTCGGCGGTAAACGCCACCCCCGATCGCTCCGAGTCCACCATCTGTTGGATCACCACGGCGATCGCCGGTTCCTCATCGATGTGCCGGCTGGCCCGGTAGGCGACCACACGTGGTGTGAACAGCGATGCCCAGCAGTCCTGCAGGCGCTCGATCACGTCGCCTTTCGCGACGTTGGTAAATGTCGCGTTCATTCCGGCGAAAGATGTGCCCGCGGTGTCTTCCGACGTTGCTGACGAGCGGACCGCCACCCGAACCTCAGGCCCGAGTAAGTGATAGGCGTCGAGCACGGCGGTTTGGATTTCCTGCGGAACACCGGCCTTGCGCACCAGCCATTGCAGCCCGTCGCAGGCGGTGGCTAGCTCGTCGGGACGACCGGCAAGCTCCAAGGCCTCGTTGAGGGCAGCGCGGATCGCCTCACGGACCCCACCCTGTTCCATTGATGCGCGATAAGCATCGGCGGTGACGACAAAGCCCGGAGGGACGGGCAGGCCGGCCTGAGTGAGCTCACCCAAGTTCGCTCCTTTGCCTCCGGCGAGCTCGGTGTCCTTTTTGCCGACAGCGTCGAAACCGACCACATAGCGGGCCATGTCCTCTCCCTCCGCGTTTTCTTCACCGTTGCGCTGATGCCAGGCGGGCGCAGAGAGGCGAAAGACCTGGTTGGCACTGCCAAAGTCCTTTCTGGTCGCCCGGGAACGTACTGGCGATTCGGCGGATGCGCGGAGGTCCCGAGCGGGAGGGCCTTTTGACTGTCGCGAGATTTCCCCAGCTGGCGAAAGTATGAGATGTCGCTGCAGCCGCCGTGACCCCCTACGGCATGCAACCCGCGATGACCCAGGAGGCGCTATGTCGGTGGACCTGTCCACGCCTCGCAGTGCAGTCGGCCCGCCGTGGACATTGCCGGGAATGCACGTCGCCGAGGCGCTCGGTGTCGATATCGCGACCGGGCTGGCTACGACCGAGGCCGCCAGCCGGCTTAGCACCACCGGACCCAACGACCTCCCGACCGAGCCGCCGCGCTCGGTGCTGCAGTCGGTGCTAGCGGAATTGCGCGAGACGATGATCCTCGTCCTGCTGGGTGCGGCGGTACTCACTGCTGTGACCGGGGACCTGGCTGACTGCGCGGTGATCTTGCTGGTGATTGCCGTCAATACGACGGTCGGGGTGGTTCAGGAGCGGCGCGCGGTGGGCGCGGTGGCCGCGTTGCGCACCTTGTCGACGCCGCAGTGCACCGTGCGACGCGACGAAACCGTGCAACGCATCCCGACCACCGAGCTCGTGCCAGGGGACGTGCTGCAGGTCACCGAGGGCGATGTGGTGGGGGCCGATGCCCGCCTGATCATCACACACGAACTCCAGGTGGACGAGGCACTGCTTACCGGAGAATCGCTGCCCACCGCGCGCGATCCCAACTGCGACTGCTCCGCCGAGGCCCCCGTCGCAGACCGGACCACCATGCTGCATGCCGGGACCCTGGTGGTACACGGCACCGGAACGGCGGTCGTCGTCGCGACCGGTGTTGCCACCCAGCTCGGGCACATCGCACGCCTGCTGCACGAGCGGTCCGCACCGGATACCCCGCTGCAACGCCGGCTCGCCGCTTTGGGTAGGCGGCTTTCGGCTGTCGCGGCCGCGGGATGTGTCCTCGTCGTGCTGATAGGCCTACTGCGCGGGCAGCCGTGGGAGCTCATGGTGGTGGCCGGGATCAGTCTGGCGGTCGCCGCGATTCCAGAGTCGCTGCCGGCCGTGGTTGCGCTCGCCTTGGCTGGGGGAACCAAGCGGATGGCTGCGCGAGGCGCGATTGTCCGGTCCCTGCCCGCAGTGGAAGCACTTGGCTCGGTGACCGTGCTCGCCTCCGACAAGACCGGAACGCTGACCATCGGGAGCACCAGCTGCGTAGCCCTGTGGACTCCAGACGGTGGCGACCTGGCCATGGACGCAGTGCGAATCGATGGCCCCGGGATACTCGAGGGCACCGGCCCCCGTGCCTTGCTCCAAGCCGCGGTGCTCTGCAACGACGCGCATCCGGGAGCCGCTGGGACCGAGGGAGCGTTGCTTGCCGCGGCTGCTGCGGCGGGTATTGACGTTGTGGCCCTACGCGAAGCCTTGCCGCGCACTCGGGAAGTACCGTTCGACTCGGTGCGGCGAGAAATGTGCACCTGGCATGCCGCCTCGGATGGCGAAAAAGAAATCGTCAAAGGTGCACCCGAAGTTGTGCTTCGGAAGGTGGCCAGGACAGCTTCAGCCAGCGAAGTGGTCGAGCGCTGGACCGCGCAGGGCCGCCGGGTGCTGGCAGTGGCTGCGGGAGCAACCGGCGCACCGATACTGCTGGGGCTGCTGGCACTGGCCGATCCGGTGCGGCCCGAAGCCCGGGAGGCGGTACGCGCCGCTCGGGCAGCCGGGATCCGCACTATCATGATCACCGGTGATCATCTGGGCACGGCTACCGCCGTCGCTCGAGCCACGGGTGTATTAGCGGACAACGATCCACCACCAGATTTCATCCATGCACTGCGCAGCGTCTATGCCCGCACCGATCCCCGCGGCAAGCTCGACATCGTGGCCGCCTGGCAACGCGCCGGCCACATCGTCGCGATGACCGGTGACGGGGTCAACGACGCCCCCGCACTGCGCGCCGCTGATGTCGGCGTCGCGATGGGCCGCCGCGGCACCGAGGTCGCCAAGGAGGCCGCCGACCTGGTACTCACCGATGACAGCCTGGGCACGGTCGTCGCGGCGGTCGCTGAGGGCAGGCGGGTATTCGACAACATCCGCCGCTTCGTGCGTTACGGCCTGTCCGGCGGTCTGGCCGAAATCCTGGTGATGCTGGCGGGTCCTTTCCTTGCTTTTCCGTTGCCGTTGCTGCCCGCGCAGATCCTCTGGGTCAATCTCGTCACCCATGGTTTACCCGGTGTGGCGATTGGAGCCGAACAACCCGAACCCGATGTACTGCGCCGGGCGCCTCGCCCCCCGCACGAGGGCATCCTCACTCGGCGAGCCGGGCTGGAAGTGCTCGCGTTAGGAACTACCGTCGCGGCAAGCTGTCTGGCGCTGGCCCTGTGGGCAGCCGCGCAGGACCGCCCGTGGCAGACCATGCTGTTCGCCACCCTGGCGCTGGCCCAGCTGGGGATCGCGCTGACCACCCGCTCAGATCGCTGCGCGGTGTGGCGGATGTCGCCAGCAGGCAACCCGTTTCTCTACGCGGCGGTGGCGCTGAGCGCAGCTGGCCTGTTCGCTGCGATCTACCTGCCCGGGCTGCGTGATTTGTTTGCCACCACACCGCTAGGCCCTGGCGAACTTGGCCTGGCCGTTGCTGCCGGCGCGGTGCCCGCTGTGCTGATCGAGATAACTAAGGCGTTGCAGCGGGTACGGCTGCGCACGCCCGGTCCCGGGACAAGTTCGGGACCGATGGGGTCGACGGACCCTGTCTGAAAGCTCAGGTGGCTGGGGAGCATAGAAGTACAAACCAAGGAGGCAGCCATGGTGAATGAGCCCCAGACCAACGGCGCAGCGGAAGTGGCAGTCGGCACTGATGGCACCGAAACTGCCGCGCGAGCGGTCGCGTGGGCCGCCAGCGAGGCACGGCTGCGTGGCCTGCCATTGCGGATTGTGCACGCTGCCCCCTACGCCACGGCGGACAACAAACCCGCACGCCGCCGGGTCACAGCAATCCTCGGCCGCGCGTACACCGTGGCACATCAACAGGAACCCCGCGTCCCCGCGCACACCGAGCAAATCGACGAGCAACCGGTGTGCGCGCTCGTGGACGCCTCCCGCAACGCCCAATTGCTGGTGATCGGGATGCGCGGGGAAAGGCCTAGTGAAGTAGTCATCGGGTCCACCGCGCTTGCGGTCAGCGGCGCCGCGCATTGCCCCGTAATGGTCGTCCGCGGCCGGCATCACGCAGTCAAACCGGATGCGCCGGTGGTGCTCGGGCTTGAGGATCTGGCTTTCGACGCATCTGCGGTCACCGCCGCGTTCGCCGACGCGCAGCGACGCCAGGCCCCGCTGATCGTGCTGCACGCTCAGCACGGCACCCACCGCGACCGAGACAGCGGCGGCCACGCCGCAGAGGGTGCGCTTGTTGAGCAGCTAACGCTGTGGCGCTCCCAGTACCCGCAGGTGGCGGTCGAGGTACGGGTGGTGCATGGTGCACCAGCCGATGAACTGTTGCGGGCAGCCGTCACGGCGCATCTCGTCGTTGTCGGGACCCATGGCCATGGCGCGTCGGCTCGCGTGCTGCTCGGCTCCACCAGCCGCACGATCGTGCGGTACAGCCCGTGCCCTGTCATGGTGGTGCGATGGGATACTGTTGTGCGCGATGGTGCACCTGAGCCGTCCGCAACTGCCGCCCAGGCTGGAGCGGGTGGCCCGTCGGGGGTGGCACCCCTGCGTGACTGCGCCCGGTGACTCCGCGCTGGGGGATTACATCAGTCCCGCGTGCACCAGTGCTGGCGACCGCGCTCGGATTGCCGGTGCGCCAGGCGGCAGCGCTGAGCCCGGTGCAGGTGTTAAACACGCTGGTTACCAGTACGCACGGGCTGTCTACGGCCGAGGTTGCGGCGCGCCGAGCCGCGGTAGGTCCGAACGCTGTGCGCAGCCATCACGCTCGTGCGCTTGCCGTGTTGGGTCGGCAGCTGCGCAACGCGCTGCTGGTGTTGCTGCTCGTCACGGCCGTTGCCTCGTTCTTTCTCGGTGAGCGCACCGACTCACTGATCATCGGGGTCATTCTGGCGGTGAGCGTGGGTTTGGGGTTCGCCAACGAATACCGCGCCGAGCGAGCCGCTGAAGCGCTGCACTCCGCTATCCGGCACACGGTGGTGGTGGTGCGCGGTGACCAGCCCATCGAGGTGGACGTCACCGAGCTGGTTCCCGGCGACATGGTGCACCTGAAGCTCGGTGCTGTGGTCCCTGCTGACCTGCGCTTGATCGAAGCCACTGGCCTGGAGTGCAACGAAAGCGTGCTGACCGGGGAGACAACGCCAGCTGAAAAAGGCGCCGACGCGGTCGCCTCGGGTGCCGCGCTGGCCGAGCTCAGCTGCTGCGCGCTGATGGGCACGGTGGTCGCAGGTGGCAGCGGGGTCGGTGTCGTGGTGGCGACTGGTGGGCGTGCCGAGTTCGGCCGGATCGCGCTGGGCTTGGGTGAGCGACAGCCAGAGACTGAATTCCAGGCCGGGCTGCGCCGGTTTTCGGTGTTGCTGCTGCAGGTGGCGCTGGTACTCAGCACCTTCATTTTCGTCACCAACTTGGTGTTGGCGCGGCCGCTGCTCGATTCGCTGCTGTTCTCCTTGGCGATCGCCGTTGGCATCACCCCGCAGCTGCTGCCTGCCGTGGTCAGCACCAGTCTGGCCACCGGGTCGCGGCGCCTGGCCCAGCGCAAGGTTCTGGTCAAGCGCCTGGTGTGCATCGAGGACCTGGGCGACCTCGATGTGCTGGTCACCGACAAGACCGGCACGTTGACTGAGGGCCGGATTATGCTACGTGCCGCGCTCGACCCGGCCGGGCATCAGTCCAGCGACGTGTTAAGGCTGGGGCTATTGGCGACCGAGACCGGCCGGATCGGCGGCAATCCGATGGACGCTGCGCTGTGGGAGGCTGCAGATCCGCCACCGTCCGGCTACGTGCGGTTGGCTTGGCTTCCCTTCGACCACGAGCGGCGGATGACCTCAGCACTCGTCCAAAGCCCGGACGGCGACCGGCTGATCGTCACCAAAGGCGCCCCGGAATCAGTGCTGGCCCAGTGCCGGGCGGTGCCGGCGGCAACGGAGCTGACCTTGCAGGCCCACTTCGCGGCCGGTGGGCGAGTAGTCGCGGTGGCCAGCCGCCCGGCACCCGGCTTCACCGGGATCTGCGCATCCGACGAACACGACTTGGTGTTGGCCGGGTTCCTGATCTTTTTCGACCAGCCCAAAGCCGATGCCGCCGCGGCGCTGCGTCGGCTGGCCGAGCTCGGCATCACGGTTAAGGTGGCCACCGGGGACAACCCGCTGGTCGCCGAAAAGGTCTGCGCTGAGCTAGGCCTGCGTTCCGGTGGCACGCTCACCGGAACCGACATCGATGCTCTGGACGATGACGCGTTTGCTGTCGCGGCCGAGTCCGCGACGATCTTCGCGCGGATCTCGCCAGAGCAAAAAGCAAGGTTGATCCGGTTGCTGCGCCGGCGTGGGCGTGCCGTCGGATTCCTCGGCGACGGTGTGAACGATGCATTGGCACTGCACGCCGCGGACGTCGGGCTCTCTGTGGATACCGCCACCGACGTGGCCAAAGACGCGGCCGACGTCCTGCTGCTGGAAAAAGACCTCGATGTGCTTGCCGGCGGCGTCGCCGAGGGGCGGCGGATTTTCGCCAACACCATCAAGTACGTGCTGATGGGCACGTCGAGCAACTTCGGGAACATGTTCAGCGCCGCGGCCGCTGCGGCAGTCCTGCCGTTCTTGCCGATGCTTCCCTCGCAGATCTTGCTTAACAACCTGCTCTATGACGCCAGCCAGCTCACCATCCCCACTGACCGTGTGGACGCCGAGCAGCTGCGTGCGCCGTCGCATTGGGACCTGCACATGATCCGGCGGTTCATGCTGTTTTTCGGTCCGGTCAGCTCGCTGTTTGACTTCCTCACCTTTGGGATCATGCTGGGTTTGTTTCACGCCGGCCCCGATTTATTTCGATCCGGCTGGTTTGTCGAGTCCTTGGCTACCCAAACATTGGTGATTTTCGCGATCCGCACCCGCCGGGTGCCGTTCCTGCGCAGCCGCCCCAGCATGCCATTATTGGGAGCAGCCCTGGCGGTGGTGGCAGTGGGAAGCGCGCTGCCACTTTCTCCGCTGTCGGGAATGCTGGGGTTTCGAGCACTCCCGATCGGCTTCTTCGTCACTCTCGGCGGCCTGGTCGTGATCTACCTGGTCCTGATCGAGGTGGCCAAGCAGGTTTTTTTCACCGAGCGACCGGCCGCGCCGGCTCGTCGCCGCAGCACCGGGCACCGGGTGCACCGCCGGGCGAGTCGATTCACCCACGCCGGGCCGCTTTAGGCCACCCGCCGTCCGCCATCAGAAGACCGCACCTGCGGCCGGGACCTGCGATGCAGCGCGTCGAACCGCCGGTGGTCCTCCTGCTCGTTAATCTCGCCACGCGCGAATCGTTTGGCCAGCATACGTTCAGAAGTACTTCGGGATCTGCTCGAACGATCACCGCTGGCCAGATAGCGAAACAAGCCGATCACACCCAGAATGCTCAGCCCCCAGAACAGCACCATATTGACAACCATGATGACGTAATCCCAGACACCCATGGGATGGGGGAACCACCACATGACGTCGGCTCCTTTTTCTCGACGGTACCGTTCTTAGCCGATCAAATTATTCAATGCAGGTTGATCACGTTTTATGCGCTTATACCGAACAATGTGTCAACGAAGGCGCGCAAACCGTGAAGCTGGTACACAATGACCCTGCTGCTGGCGTTTCACAGTGGACTCCGTTCACCGTGCAGCGCACGGATCTCCACGGCGCGGGCGATGTCAGTGCCCGTAAGGACCCCGACCACCTGACCATTTGCCACCACGGGTGCCAGCACACCACCGCGCGAAATTGGCGTGCTTTGCAGCACCTGCTCAGGGACACATCGGATGTCAGCATGAGTTCATCAGCTAGTGGGCGGCCCAGCTGCCATACCGGGATGTTGCGGCGGTCGGCTGGCGGACAGCGAGTGAGGTCGACAATCGAGACCACGCCAGTGAGCCGCCCATCGACGTCGACGACCGGAAACTGCCGATAGCGCCGGCCGGGCTCGCCGAGCAGGTGATCAATAAACGCTTGGACGGTCCACCACCCCGACGCGACCACCGGTGGAGCAGACATGACATCCGCGACCCGCAGGCCAGCTAGCCGCCCCATGACGATAGTGGCCGCGCGCTCCGCGGTGGCCGATCCAGAAAGGAACCAGCCGACCAGCAGCAGCCACAACCCATCCAGACGACCATGGAGGGCCAGCAGAACACCCGTGCCGGCCAGCAGCGCGCCCAGAACCCGGCCAGACGTGGTTGCTGCCCGGGTGGCGCGATCCCGATCGCCGGTGTGCCGCCACAACAGCCCATGCAGCACCCGCCCCCGTCCAGCGGTGTTCCCGGCAGCAAGTTGAACACCCCCAGCAGGATGTTCATCGAGGCCAACCACGACAGCGTGGCCACCACTCCAGCGGGAACAACAAGAGCATGGGTGACCACCGTGGCCGCACCGAACAGACCGCCCAGACCCAGACTGGTCAGCGGACCGACCAGCGCGATGCGGACCTCCGCGCCCGGTTGAGATGGTTGGCTGG
This sequence comes from Actinomycetota bacterium, assembly GCA_021324675.1. Taxonomy (GTDB): domain Bacteria; phylum Actinomycetota; class Actinomycetes; order Mycobacteriales; family Pseudonocardiaceae. The sequence goes on along the minus strand of JAJPIR010000121.1, from coordinate 54,214 downwards.
CCCACCAGCTCAGAAACCCCACCGAGCAGCCACAGCGTGATCCGCCGTACCCCCAGCCCGGCGCGGCGCGCGACGATCGCGTGCGCAAGCTCGTGGGTCAGCAGCGACCCACCCAGCCCTAACGCCGCCAGCCCACCGGCCAGCCAGTAGGCACCCGCACCCAACCCAGGCGCTGTGGAGGGCAGCACCATCAACGCCACCAGCTGACCCAGCACCACCATGCCAATCAACGCCGACCAATGCATTCCCACCGGTATTCCGGCGACCCGGCCGAGGGAAATCGTGGATCGCACGGTGCACCTCCTCCGATCACGCGATGTGACCCTTGGGGACCATGCTGATCCACTTGGTGCTGGCCCAACCAGTGTCTAAGGACGGTCGGCACCGGGACCGACGGTCCGCTTAATTGCTTTCACCGCGACTGTTACGCGTCCCGATGTAGGGCGCCAGCCTCACTCGTCGCCATTGCCGGGGCCGGGCCGGACAATGACGACCGGACACGGCGCGTGGTGTAGCAAAGCGTGGCCCACTGAGCCGAGGAACAGGCCAGACAACGGGCCCCGACCGCGAGAACCAACGACCACAAGTTGCGCGCCTCGCGCCTGTTCGAGCAGCCGGCGCGCCGGGCGATCCTGAGCGACAACGCGCTGCACCTGTACGTCGGGGTATTTCTCGGCCCAGCCGGCCAGGCGCTCTGCCAACACTTCACGTTCTTGAGTCTCGATGGCGTCCCAATCAACTAGAAGATCCGTGGCGGGATGGATCACCGAGTCCCACCAAGTGTGGACCGCGATCAGCGGCACGCGGCGTGCATCGGCGGCGCAAAAACCAAAAGCGATCGCGGCTTCGCTATTGGGGGTCCCGTCCACCCCTACCACCACGGGCAGCTGAACCAGGGCATCTCCTGGTTCGGCCCCGCGGACGACGACGACCGGGCAGGCAGCGTGCGCTGCCAGCGCCACCGCCACGGAACCGAGCAGCAAACCAGTGACTCCGCCGAGGCCGCGACTGCCCAGCACCAGCAGCTGCGCACGTCTCGACTCGCCCTCAAGCATGGGGATCGGGTAGCCGGCCGCTACCTGCCGCTCAAGCTCGACACCGGGGGCCGCGGCAGCGGCCGCGTCGGCGGCTGCGGAAACCTGCTCGTGCGCCGCCTGCAAAAGCACTCGCTGGTAGTCGAATCCGAACCCGGGGTCCCCGAAGTGCCGGGTGTCCGGCCAGCTGAATGCATGAACAAGCCGTAACGGTAGGCGCCGGCGAACTGCCTCCCGGGCGGCCCACCGGACCGCCGTGAGTGCCGATTCGGACCCATCAACCCCGACAATGATCCTTCGCTGGACCTGCTGTGCCTGCATCACATCTCTCCTTCGCGCGTGCTGGTCCCGACGCTTGCACCAGCGGGGTACGTGCGGCAGTGGCTGCGGGCCCGAAACGCCAGGGCATTGGGCCCTACCTCGACCGCCGTCCGTTCCTGCCGGTCTAACCCCGTCGCGCGCCGTACGGACAAAGGTTCTGCTCTTTAGGGGCCAACGCACCTGCCCCCCGCGTTACCAAGCCACAACACTGGGGGCAGCCCCACCTGGGACGCATGGACACTCGGAGGCCAACCATGAGCCAGCCCGCCGACCTTGTCCAGGCGGTACAACGCGCCTTGCGCGCACCGTCGGTGCACAACACCCAACCCTGGCTGTGGCGCATTGGCCCCGGAGCCGTCGAATTGCACGCCGACTGGACCCGGCACCTGCCAGCCACCGACCCCGACCGGCGCGATGTCCTGCTGAGCTGTGGCGCCGCGCTGCACCACCTGCTGGTCTCCTTGGCCGCCGCTGACATGGCTGCACACATAGAGCGGCTGCCCGACCCGGAAAACCTCGCTCACCTGGCCACCATCACCGTGCAACCGGGCCGAGGCAGTGCGGATGACGCCGCTTTGGCGTCAAGTATTGAGCGCCGGCGGACCGATCGGCGCCGCATGAGCCACCGCCCGGTGTTATCGCACCAGATCCGCAGCCTTGCGAAGCAGGCCTCCCGGGCCGGCGCGCTCCTTCTGCCGGTCACCGGCCCGGCGCTGCGGCACCATCTCACCGCCGCTCTGGTTCATGCCGCCCACACCCAGGCGCAGACCCCCGGGTATCTGGCCGAGCTACAAGTGTGGACCCACCGCCATGCCGGGGCCCGCGATGGCATACCCGTTGCCAATGTGCCCCCGCATCCGGTCGGGCTCATCGAGCCGTCTGTTCTGCGCAACTTCCCCACCGGGCGGCTTAGCCAACCCAGCCAGCTACCCGGGCACGGCCCGGCAGATGATGCCGCTGAATTTCTGGTACTCGCCACGCCCGGCGACGAGCCGATCGACCGGCTTCGCGCCGGGGAGGCGATGAGTGCCGTACTGCTCGCCGCCACTCAGCTGGGGCTGGCCACTACACCGCTCAGTCAAGCTCTCGAGGTCGATATGACCCGGCAAGAGCTCCAGCATCAGGTGTTGCACATTCCCGAGCACCCGCACCTGATCATCCGGGTTGGCTGGCGCGCGACCGGAGCCGATCAGCTGCCCCCTACTCCTCGACGCGATCTTTGCTGCGTTCTCCTGCCTCCTCGTGAGGGGTAGCGAGGAAGTCATCAGTCGCCGATTGCGATCCCTGTGGTGCAGGGAAGCTCGATGCAATCCGATGCGCAACCACGACCAGTCGGGATGGCCTGAGGCAGCGCCGGGCGGTGTAGCACTGCCCGGGTCAGAGTGACGGCGAGTTTGCCGTCCCGCATTGACCCGGCACCGTCCACAATCAAGGAGTAGTCACTTGGATCCGTGGGTGGCCACACCAAGGTCACCGCGGGCCGGGTAGCCAGGTTAGCGCGAGTCTTGCGACCTGGGTCCTCTACAACCAGTATGTCGCTGGCCAGTGTGGGATGCACAGCCACGACATGGGCACGCTCATTGTCTCCAATGGTTAACAAGTACGCGAAGTGATACCGCGTCACAGTGTCTGCCAATCGCCGCAGCGATACGTCGATGGTCATGACCGCACCCGCTCTTCCTTCTTCGTCGAGATACCTGTTGGACACCTTGGATGCTGCGCTGCTGCTCCCGGGCTAAGTAGGGCCCTTCGTCCTGGTTCCACGGAACCAATGGACCGTGGGAAATCACATATCAGGGTAAGGATGATGTAATCAGGTATTGGGCGAAGGAAGGTTATGATGACCGCGAATGAGGACCGTCCCGAGCTGCGAGTGATCAGCGCTGACGAGTGCTACCTGCTGTTGGCTACCCAACAGATAGGCCGTTTGGGTGTCAATGCCGATCATTATCCCCTCATCTTTCCCGTAAACTACGCTCTCGATGAGGCTGGCGTAATCGTGATACGTACAAACGTTGGCACCAAGCTTGCCGCGGCGGACCACGCTAACGTGAGCTTTGAGGTAGATTATATTGATCAGCAGACGCGCAGTGGTTGGAGCGTGCTCGTGCGCGGCCTCGCTGAAGAAGTGACCAGTGAGCACAGGACCGAATTAATCGAACGTACCAAGTGCAGTGATGTGCAGCCATGGGCACCCGGCCACCGCGGGCACTGGATACGCTTGATCCCGCATGCAATCAGCGGTCGTCGGATCGTACCGGGGGAGCTACCGCCGCCCTTTGAACCCGGTGCTTATCTGTAATCGCCCATGCATCTTTTTGTGTCCGGCTGCACACAGGCTCAGGTCCTCACCGTTGAGGACTTGAGGCTCTAGTTATCTACCAGCCTACGAGGATTATTAATGCGGTAGCAGTAGCAGGCCGGCAACCCAGCGGGATGAGAAAAGTGGTCGAGCAGCCTACGATCGGCGACGACCTGTCGGTCTGGCTGATGACCGGCCCCGCCTGCTAGTTCCTGTGTATTTTCACGGTGACGTTCATTCCAGGAACCAGGGTGAGGTTCTTGGGCTCGGCAATTGCGATCTTTACCGGGATCCACTGGGTGAGCTTCTGGAAGCGTCCGGTGGTGTTGTCTTGCGGGGCGGTAGAAAGCACGCCGGCGGAGCTACCTTGGATCTCGCCCACGTAACCGGTGAGGGTGATGTCGGGGTAGGCGTCGGTGGTGATGTCGACCTGTTGGCCAAGGTGGACGTCTCTGATGGCGGTCTCGTCGATTCGGGCGGTCACATAGATCGCGGACAGGTCGTAGGTGACGGCCAGCTGGGTACCGGCGGTGACGTGGGCTCCCTCGATTCCGTTGTCGAGTGCGACGGTGCCGTCGGCGGGTGCCCGGATGACTTTTTGTGGTAGCCCGAAACTATTTCGGATTTCAATGCGCCCGATGTTTTGATCTTTGCGCAGGGTGCTGCCCTGGGTAGCGTGCCAGCCGATGAGCGTGCCGCTGACCGGGGCGAGGATTGGGATCTTGTCGCCGTCAATTTGGGCATTGTCAGTCCAGACATACCTGCGAGCTTGAAGCAGATAGTCTGCTGCTAGGACGCCGCTGACCAGGAGCACGATCACGGGAATCACCAGCAGTGCCCGGCGCGCGGAGCGCGCCAGCGGACCTGTGCGCCGTCGCAGGGTGGACGCGGCCAGCGCCAAGGCGACGATTGCGACGCCGATCATGATGCCGGTGTCACGCAGCAGCTTGTTGGTCACCAGTGAGGTGCGGCCCACCTCGCCGAGAGCCTCGATGACGTAGGTCAGCGGCAAGGCGTCGCTGACCGTGTGCAGCCATCCGGCCATCTGCTCGCGGGGCACGAACAGCCCGCCGAGCAGGATTTGGGGCATGACCACGGCGGGCATGAACTGCACCGCCTGGAACTCGCTGGTGGCGAAGGCACTGCTGAGCAGACCCAGCGCCATACCGACGACCGCGCTGATGATCGCGATCCCCACGACCAGCCACGGGTTTCCCGGGGTGTCCAGGTTGAGTAACCAGTAGGCGGCCCCGCACGTCACCGCGGCTTGGGCCGCTGCGGCCAGGGCAAAAGCGATGCCGTAGCCGAGCAGTAAGTCCAGTTTGGACATCGGTGTGGTCAGCAACCGCTCCAGGGTTCCGCTGGTCCGTTCCCGCAGCATCGCCACGCTAGTGATCAAAAACATCGTGGTAAACGGGAAGATCCCCAGCAGCAGCAATGCGACCCGGTCGAACACCGGCCGGGAATCGAACATCTGGTTGGTCAACACCAGCAGCAGGCTGGGAACGATTAGCATCAGGGCCACCGTGCGGCGGTCGCCACGCAACTGCGTCAACACCCGACGCGCGGTCGCGGCCGTGATCCGGGCAGAGACCAGATGTCTCACCGTGTCACCTGCTGATCGGCCATCTCGCTGGGTGGCGCGTGTGGGTAGGTGGTCAAGTCCCCAGCTGCCGCGCGCTGGATCAGCCGTAAGAAGGCCTCTTCCAGATCAGCGGTGCCGGTTGCGGTCCGCAACGCCTGCGGTGTGTCGTCAGCGATAAGACGCCCGTCACGCATCAGCAGCAGCCGGTCGCAGCGGCTGGCCTCGTCCATGACATGGCTGGATACAAACAGCGTGGTGCCCGAGGCAGCCAGAGCATGGAAGCGGGCCCACAGATCGTGGCGCAATACCGGGTCCAGGCCCACGGTGGGTTCGTCAAGGACAAGCAGCTCGGGACCGGCTAGCAGTGCGCACGCCAGCGATACCCGCGCCCGTTCCCCGCCCGATAGCGTGCTCACCTTCTGGTCGGCACGATCAGCCAGGGCCACGTCGGCCAGCGCCTGGTCAGCGGCGGCGCGGGAAGTGCCATAAACCGCGGCGAAATAGCGGACGTTGTCCCGTGCTGACAGGTCGGTGTAGATCGAGAAGGCCTGGGTGACATATCCCACCCGGTGGCGCAGTGCTGCAGCCCCGGCCGCCATGCCAAGTATGCGGATCTCACCGGAATTGATCTGCTGGGCCCCGACCACGCAACGCATCAGCGTGGTCTTGCCGCAGCCACTGGGCCCGAGTAATCCCGTCACCTGCCCGGACGGTACGGCGAAGGTCAGACCGTGCAAGATGCGCCGGCCGCCGAGAATGACGATCAGGTCGCGAACCTTGATTGCTGCGGTCAAGGCTGCCCTCCCTGGTCTGCACAGGGGAATTCCGCTAAGCCTGACTCTCCGGCGTGCATCAGGCCGATTTCACACATCCCGCCGATAGGTGTGGGCCGGAGCCTGTCCAAAACGTCCCCAGCGTCACCACGGCGGCGCGCAAAACGGCGACTTCCCCGTCCACTAGATGGTTCTCGCGATTCACCACCAGCGTGCTCAAGTTCGATACGAAAAGTAAGAGCACCAAGACCCCTAACGAGTAGGGATCTTTGACCCTATGTCCCCGGCTGGTCATGCATAGCCTTGCGGCTAGCCCTGCTCCATGGGGATTTAGGAGGAGATGGTCACATGGTCCAGGCCGTCGAAGTCCCAGCCGAACCATTCAGGTTCCCACCCACCGCACCCGCCACAAGCAGGCAGCTCGAAACCCCACCCATCGGTCGTCGTGATGCTCGACGATCCTCAGGCGACCCACTCCAGCATGGTGGGAGCCAAGGCGACAAATCTGGCAAGACTTCAGCGGGACGGATTCACCATTCCCGGCGGCTTTTGCGTCACTACCACCGCTTACTCAATCATGACCGAGGATGGTGACGTTGGGGATCTGATCCAGCGCCTGGCGTTGGTTGATCCCAGCGACGGGGACGCGCTTGCTGCGCACGCGGCGCAGCTGCGGGACTGCATCAGCCAGCGGCCACTTCCGACCCCTCTTCGGCGGGCCATCGCCGCGGCGCTCGAAGCAGCGGGGACCGACCGGGCGTATGCGGTACGTTCCAGCGCCACAGCAGAGGACCGGCCGTATGCCTCTTTCGCCGGACAGCACGAGACGATCCTCAATGTCCGCGGAGAGCAGCGCCTGGTCGAGGCCATCCAGACCTGCATGGCAAGCCTGTTCACCGAGCGCGCCATCCGGTATCGAGCGCAGCACCAGATACCGCAGGACAAAGTAGCCATGGCAGTTCTGGTGCAACAGATGATTGACCCGGAGGCGGCCGGGGTCGCCTTCTCGGCCGACCCGAAAAGCGGCAACCGCCATATCGCCGTCATTGAGGCAGTGCTCGGTCTAGGCCAGGCGCAGGTGAGCGGCACGGTAACACCTGACCGCATGCGCGTCGATCGGCTCCGGGAACAGATTATCGACTACGTGATCGGGGATCAGCGTGTGATCGTGGAATCTCGGCTGCAAGGCGGCGTCCAGACCGCAGCGCGGGAACGAGGCCATCACCTGGTGCATGTGCTATCAGACGACCAGGCTCTCACCCTCACCAAAATGGTTGGTGACGTCGAGCGGGTATTCGGTAGCCCACAAGACATCGAGTGGGCGCTGGTGGATGGCCGGTATGCCATTTTGCAATCCCGTCCGATTACGACGCTGTTCCCCCTGCCCTCCCCACCGCCGGCCGACAATGAACTGCACGTCTATTACTCCTTTGGCCACAAGCAGGCCATGCCTGAGGCGATGCCGCCTTTGGTTTTGGACGTCTGGCAGCACCTGGCCGTCACGCCGTTCGGGACCGCGCGGGCGGGAGGCCGCCTCTACATCGATGTCACCGCGCTACTTGCCGGACCCGTAATTCGTCAGTGGGTGCTGCGAGGCTTCGGCTTTAGCGACAAACCCCCGCAAGCCGAACTCGTCGCCCTACTCAGGCACCATGACCTCGCGGCCAGCACCCGTGCGAAGCTCAGGGACATCGAGGCGGTGGGATTGCGCCCGCGCAACCTCATGTCGATCTTTCGTGCGCTGCTGGTCAGCAGCACGAGCGGAGTCGCGGAGCGCGAGCGTGCCTGGTACGACGACTATGCCGCAGCTGCGATCGCCCGAATCCGCATTCACCCTGATCAGCTTGGCCGGCTGCGCGCAGTCCTAGCCCAGCTCGTGACCGCGGGGCAGGACCTCGTGCAGCGGTTTTATCCCTTCCTGGCGGCAACAATTGCGCAAGCGTGGCTTCCGGCTATGCCCAGGTGCCGACCAAGACATCGATGCCTTAGGTAAGGCACTCCACTTAGACGTCATCACGGCGATGAACCTGGCGCTCGGTGATCTCGCCGACGTGGCTCGTGATCATCCGCTGATCACAGCAGCGATCCGCGGCGGCAAGGGAATTAACGAGATCACCTCCGCGGAAGGTGGCCAGGACTTCCGCAAAGCCCTCCAACGATTCCTGGACGACTATGGATTCCGGGGCCCAGCCGAGATCGATCTAAGCCGACCCCGATGGCATGAGGACACCACACTCCTTCTTCAGGTGATCCGCGGCAACCTGGCGGGGGGTGTGCAAGGCGAACAGCGGGTCCGCGTCGATCGGCTAGCTCAACAGGCTCGGCGAGCTGCCGGGAGACTGCGGTCGCATGCCGCAGACACGGCGCTACGACACGCCAAGCAGGCCCTCATCGAGCGGCTGATCGAGGTCATCCGCGCCTACTTGCCTATCCGAGAGATGCCGAAATTCGCGCTCGCGAAAATCTTCGCGGAGGCTCGGGCGCAATTGCTTAACGTCGGCGCTGTCTTGGTGCGGACAGGACAACTCGCCGCGGTCGAAGACGTCTGGTTCCTGCGACTCGACGAGCTCATGAGTGGTCTGAGCGATCCCACCGTGCCGCTCGCGGTTGACATCGTCAAGCGTCGCCTGACATTCCGGCATCACGCCGCCATGCGCCCACCAAGAGTTATGACCAGCGAGGGCGAAGTCGGCGCACAGGTATGGGAGCCCGGAGGATTACCTCACGGCACCCTTGTGGGAACGCCTGTCTCGGGTGGCGTGGCGGAAGGCCGCGCCAGGGTCGTTCACGACCCGAACGATGCGCTATTAGAGAAAAATGAAATATTGGTGGGCCGTTATTGCGATCCCGGATGGACCCCGTTGTTCCTCAACGCGGCGGCCATGGTGATGGAGGTCGGCGGGTTGATGACCCATGGGTCACTCGTTGCACGTGAATACGGTATTCCGGCGGTTGTCTCAGTTGATGGCGCAACAAACCAGATTCAGACTGGCCAACGCATCCGGGTGGACGGCGATCGGGGCACCGTGGAACTGCTCAGCTGACCTCTCTCAGGACTGAGCCTGACTGCCATTTCACCGCGCTGGCGGGCGTCACGCGGGCCAGTGTAAGCGAAGGGATTTACCAGTAACGTTATCGGTGCAGCTCGTGGCGCTAGGGAAGATCATGAGGAAAACGGTTTGGGAGCTGTCCGGCCTCGGTGCGCCGCTGGAGGTTCGTGAACTGCCGGGTCTGCATGATCCAGTGCGCTGGTTCCCAAAAAACAAAATTGAGGATCGCCTGCAACGACCTCGGGCGTGCGGCCGCGTAGCCGCTGACCACGAGTCGCGTGCGCTTACCGGGTAGCTCCTGCAACAGGAAGCACCAGACGGAATCGGTGTAATAACGCGGCCACGAGCCATTCGGGTCGAACGGGTGCCCGTACAAGTCAAATGATGCCCGCAAAGCCAGAAAGGTCCCCGGTTCCAACGCCGCAACCTCGAACCAGGCATTTCCACTGGGAATCGCGTCCAGGCGGTCGCCCACCGCGATGTGCTGCCACTCGGGGTGGATCCGCCGGGCGCTGGGAACGCCACCGTTGTCGAGACGGTCCCAGCTGTACCAACCGGCACGATTGCAACCCATCTGAACTAGCCACGGCCATAGCACCCAAGGCGACGCATTGATCGTCGCCGCCATCGTGGCGCCCCGCTTGCCAGCGGGCACAAGATCAGCGCCGGGGTACGGCCGCTGCACCTCTTCGTCGGTTGCGCCCCAGCGAAGCATGCGAGGCCGGATGCCCAACGCGTAACCAGCTACGACGCTGACAACCGCGGCGAGCGCGATTGGCGGGTTCCAGGATCGTGCCGGCAACGCTAACGGATGCCTTCCCATAGGACCCGTTCCCAGGCTCGGGGATCGTCAACGACCTGCGAGGTCGTGTTGAAGCGCATGGTGGCTCTGCGACCCAGATCGTATGTCGGCCAGCCAGGGTCACCGTTGGTGGCAAAGCCGACCCACGCGGCGTGCATGGTGTCGGCGAGTTGCTGGGGCGGGTTTGGTCCCAGCAGCGGACCGAGCAGCGGGAGGTCTTTATCGAGGGTGTCGAAGATGAAGGGAATCTCCAGCGCGTGGACCGCACCAAGGCGTCCGTTGAATTGCGGTGAGGACCAGGCGAACTCATACATGTAGGTGCCCGAGGTGGCGTTTACGTGGGCGTCGGCCAGGCGGATAGCAGGAATGCGCACCCACCAGTCGGTCTGCACCGCCGTGAGCAGGTCGCCAGCGGTTGCGTCCGGGTAAGCGGCCCGATATGCGGCCAGTGCCGTCTCGAGCGGTAACCCGTAGGCAGCCAGCGCCCGATGCCCGTAAACGCCGACGGGCCCGGTCAGGACCTGCTTGCTGATCTGATCGATCGCGCCGCTGAAGACGGAAAACAGCCGCCAGTCATCGGTGTTGGTGCCGACGATGACATCGGCCTGCGCGCTGGCGCCGGCGGCGATCCGGTTGATCGGGGGACCGGGAATGACCTGGCCGTCGATGACCGGCTGCCACGGCAGCGTGCTAGTCACCACTTCTTGGCCCCAGCGCTGCGGGTCCGGATGAGTAAGCAACTCTTCCTTCAGCTCCGCCTGTGCCGCCAGGAGTTGCTCGACGGGGACCGCGGCGATCGCCTTTTGAGTTGGCGCAACACCCAGTTTCTCGGCCAGATACCGACCGATCCGCTGCGCGGCCTCAGCCGTTAGCACCTGGTGAGCGGCCCCGCTTTGCGCGATCGCGCGCCGGAACAGCCCCTCGGCGCGAGGCATCGACAGCAGGGTGCCCACGCTCATCGCACCGGCCGACTCACCAAAGATGGTCACGTTGGCGGGATCACCACCGAAAGCGGTGATGTTGTCTCGTACCCACTCCAGGGCCGCAACCTGATCCAACAGGCCCAGATTGGCGTACCCGTCAGCCAAGTAAAGGAATCCCTCGGCCCCGACACGGTAGCTGATCACCACGCAGACGACCCCATCACAGGCAAAATGACTGCCGTTGTACAACGCCTTGGATCCGATCTCGAACATGCCACCCGGAACCCAGACCATCACCGGCAACCCGGCCGCCAGGTCAGGCGTCCATATATTGAGGTTCAAACAATCCTCACCGGTCCCGGCGCGACCCAGGACAGACCACGGGGGCGACACCTGAGGTGGCTCTGCCCCGAACCTGGTCGCATCCCGCACACCATCCCACGATTCAACGGGCTGGGGCGGCAAGAGCCGATTCGCACCAAACGGCGGCGCCGCGTAGGGAACTCCCAAAAACGTGTAAACACCATCAGCAACGCTGCCGCAAAGCTCACCCTGCCAGATCTTCACGACTGTATCCATACGACCACGATGGCACTTCCAACAACCCCCACCACAGAGGCGAAGGTCCCCACCCTTTACCACCGCAGGCCACCAATGCCCCCCGGCTGAATTCCCCACTGCCCGTGACTTGCGTCGCGTGAGCTGGCGTCTATACCAACGGCCTGTCAGCCAATTCTGTGGAAGTCTCACGTTTTGTGTTTTGACCAGGTGGCCGGCGCCGAGTTCACGGCACGATTAGGCGACAGCAGCAAATCTGTCGTTGAAGGAATACGAATGCGATCTTGCGTGGACATCACCAACGTGGCGCGCAACTACCGCGCCACGTGCCGTTGCGGGTCAGGTTCCATCAATTAGCTTGCCCATCTGTCGCTTGATCTAATGTGCCGTCGCTTCGACGATGATCTTCGCGGCAGCGACCGCCGATCGGTAGGGCTCGGCATCTGCTGAGCCGCCAGCTTCGATCGTTTCCTCCAGACGCTGTGCCAGTGAGTGCAGCAACGTAGCGAAGGGCTCAGCAAGCAGCGGGCTGATCAGCGCGGCCCAGCGGCCGCTGGCTGACACGCGCGGAGCGGTGTGCTGCAGCGCGTCCTCGAAAACCTCTAGGGGATCCCGCAGCCGAGGATGCACCGGTTCACCGACGGCCTCTGTCGCCTGATAGCGGTAAGCGGGGTAGACATCGGAAGGTGTTGCACAGTTGAGCGGTACTGTTCCAACCCACCACCGCCTCCGTCTGGATCACCCCATCGCCATCGTCCTGGCGTCGCGTCCCGGGCTGCCTGCCGCAGCGTCTCGGCTGCCTCGCGCAACAACTTCACAGCGCTTTGCGACTCCGGAGATGTTGCTGCTCGCTCGTTCATCGCTGGCTCCGTTGCCTTAGAAGAAGAAACTTAACGGTGTACGGGCAGATCTTCGGTGGCTCCTCGTCTTGCAAAGCCCGCGTAACACAAGTATGCCCCCATGATAAAGAAAACTACCAGAGAAGCTGTATACCAGGTCTCCTTGGTAAACGCTAGGGCGAATCGTGCCATGTAACCGGGCACGAAGATGATCACAGCTCCCTTTAGCAATGACACCCATCCGAACAAGGTAATCAAGCCTCGGTAGTCGGCTGTCCAGCAGTTGAATCCCGCTACTTGGGCGGTTCCGATGCCAAGTGCGATAACGCCCGCAAGGAGCATACCAACGCTATCTGTTTGAAGGTGTTCCATCATGCTGATGAAACTCCCTTTATTGAGCAGCAACCCTGCAGAGGTGATAACAGAAAACAGCCCCCAAGCTCGGGCCAAAAACAATGACAGTTCCATTTCCTGCTCCTTTCATAATACGGCTTCATTAGGTGGCTCATTCGACCTCGCAGAGCAATCGCGAAGACGGCATAACAGACGGTCATCCCAGGCAAGACGTCACTGCTCACCTCTCGTAAGGGATACAACGGGCATCAAGTCACCGCCCCTGTCCGTGTCCGGTGGTGGTTGCTCGTCGCGCAAGCTGTTCAATACGGCACTACCGTCGACGGTTTCCTGGTCCATCAGCACGCTGGCTAAGCGGTCGAGGGCGGCACGGTGGCGTTTGAGCACAGCGACCGCGCGATCTTCGGCCTCGCCGAGCAGCCGCGCGACTTCTTGGTCGATCTGGCGCTGGGTCTGTTCGGAGTACGGCCCTTGAGGGATCTGGCTGATCGCACCGGGAAGGAATGGTGATTGGGCCGGCTGGTAGCCCACCGGACCGAGCACCGGGGACAGGCCAAACTCGCTAACCATTTTGGTCGCCAGTTGGGTGGCGCTGACCAGGTCATTGGCCGCACCGGTCGAGCCCTCGCCAAAGACGATCAGTTCTGCCGCCCGGCCACCGAGGCGAACGGTGAGTTGGTCGGTGAGGTAGCTTTCGCTGTAGAGATGCCGTTCGGCTTCGGGAAGCTGCTCAGTTGCGCCCAGTGCCACGCCGGCCGGCAGGATGGTCACCTTCTCTACCGGATCGGCGTGATCGCACAGCGCGGCCAGTAGCGCGTGCCCGGACTCGTGCACCGCGACGGCATGCCGCTCTTCAGGGAGTAGCGCATTGGACGTTTCGCGCCGGCCCAGCAGGACCCGGTCGCGCGCCGCCCCCAGGTCGCAAGGGGTGATAACGGTTCGGTGCGCGCGGATGGCAAAGATCGCCGCCTCGTTGAGCAGGTTGGCCAGGTCGGCCCCGGAGAAACCAGGGGTCGCCCGGGCGATGCGCTCCAGGTTCACATCAGCGCCCAGGTGCTTGCCTACGGCGTGCACGGCAAGGATCGCGGCGCGTTCGCTCTGGTTGGGCAACGGCACCGTGACCTGACGGTCGAACCGGCCTGGTCGCAGCAACGCCGGGTCGAGTGTTTCGGGCCTGTTCGTGGCGGCGAGCACCACGACGCCGCTGCTTTGGTCAAAGCCGTCCATCTCGGCCAGCAGCTGGTTAAGTGTCTGCTCACGCTCTTCGTGTCCGCCAACGCCACTCATGCCACGCCTGCTGCCCACCGCATCGATCTCGTCGATGAAGATGATCGCCGGCGCCCGCTGGCGCGCTTGGTTGAACAGGTCACGGACCCGAGAGGCACCGACTCCGACGAACATCTCGACAAAGGTTGAGCCGGTCACGGACAAAAAGGGCACACTGGCCTCACCGGCTACCGCCCGCCCGAGCAGCGTCTTGCCGGTACCCGGCGGCCCCACCATGATCACCCCGCGTGGCCCCTTGGCGCCGGCTGCAGCGTATTTAGCCGGATCGCGCAGGAAGTCCACGATCTCGCTGACTTCCTGCTTCACGCCCTCATAGCCGGCAACATCGGCGAACCGCGTCGTCGGCCGTTGCTCCTCGATGATTTTGGTTTTCGACCTGCCGAACCCCAAGACACCTCCGCCCAACGAACGCTGAGCCTGCCGCCCCGACCACAAGAAAAAGCCGATCAATAACAGCACCGGCAGGAAGACCAGCAGCGCGCCACCCCAGTCAGTCGACGATTTCTCCGCGGTGATCCGCACGTTCTTGGCCGCCAGCCGGGATTCAAGTCCTGCGTTGTTCAGCGCTGTCGGAATTTGACTGGTGAAAGTGCTTTTATCGCGAAATGTCCCGAACACCGATCCACGATCATCAATCGTCACCGACACCACCTGATCACCGTCCACCTTGGCCAAGAAATCGGTGTAGGACAACGGAGTTGCCGACCTCGACCACAAACTTGTCAAGATGATCAGTACGGCGATGACAAGGATGCTAAGCACCAGCACCAACCACTCCTGCCACCGCAGCGGCTGCGGTGGTGGCGCCTTCGGCAACGGATCTGGAGGCGGACCCGATTTCACTGTACGCGACACCTTCGCCTCCCAAAACAAGCCATTATCGGTGCTGGCGACAGGTACTTGCTTGGACGGTAGTGCGCTGATCCCATCTCCTACAGAGGCCATCGGACCCTGGCACCCGGGACCTTCGGCAACGGCTAACAGCGATCGAAGTTCTGGTCTTCAATTATGTCGGCAATTCGGTAGCCTCCTGGTCTACCCACCGCCGTCAGCGACGTGATGCGCCCGACCAAGCTCTGTTTCACGGTAAAGGTTCCACTTTTTGATGTATTGGACGACTCCATCGGGCACCAGATACCACACCGGCAGCCTTCGTGCGACGCGCTCACGACAGTCCGTCGAGGAGATCGCCATAGCGGGTACCTCCACCAGGCTCACCGCTCGACCAGACAGGTGCTCATCCCCGAGGTGGAATCCAGGGCGAGTCGCCTCCACCAGGTGCGCTAGCTCAAATAGTTCATCAGCCCGTTTCCACGACAGGATTTGCGCGAGAGCATCGGCGCCGGTGATAAAGGTCCGCCCCGAAGAAAACCTCGTAGAGGAATTCACCCTGAATTCGATCATTTTGCCTTGGTCGAACGGCTGTCAGACCGTACCGGCCACCGCTTCGAGGAAGACAACTACGACCAACTGTCCACCTTGGAAGCTGCCATCGACTTTCTCACCTACCGCGGGTAGCCGCTGGCGCTCCTTCACAGTGGGCATAGCCGGCGACCGGTGATCCGTTCGACCTTGATGCTGATGACATGGTCACTGCGACCCCGGACCCACGGCCGGGTGTCAGGATGGGCGAGCGCAACCAGCCGGTCGATGTCGCGCACGAGCGAGGCATGGCCCAGCACGACAACGCTCCACCCGCTGTGCGTGGCGGTATCAACCTCATCGGCTTCAAAGGCCACCATCAAGCCGTTGACAGCAGCGGCAAGTTTCCCGCCCCCAGAGGTGCGGATGATCACATCCTTGCCGTCGACGGTGAAATTCACCGGATGGATCACGGGCAGGGAGTGATCAGTAAAGGCTAGCCGCCCTACCGACACTGTCCGCAACAGCCGAAAACACTGGGCGGGCTCGAGTGCGTGTGACTCAGACATGTGAGGCATCTGGAACACCCTTTCCACGCCGCGCCAGACGACGTGCCGACCGGCGCTTGACGCGTGTTAGTAGCCCACGCTAATCCGGCGCATCCACCGGCAATGGAGGCAAAAGTCCCGCATTTGCCGGGGCCAGTGCGGGACTTTTCGCCTACGTCGAGAGTCTTGTCGGCCCTGGCCTGAGTTGTGCGGCAGTGACGAGGGTGGGGATATGGGTCGAACCCGAGCGGCGGGCTGTTGGTGATGGATCGTGAAGCGGCTACCGTCACGGACTTTTATGAGGTCACGATGGCGTTGGCCTATCTCCGTGAGGGCCTGACCGAGCCGGCGACTTTCAGTTTGTTTACTCGGAAGCTGCCCAAGCAGTGGGGTTTTCTTGTCGCCGCCGGGCTGGCCGACGTGCTGGATTTCTTGGAACGCTTCCACGTGCCACGAGGAGGACTTGGCGGTTTTTGCAGCCGTCTTGGGTTGCCCGGTTACCGACTTGGCCAGGCTGCGGGGTTTGCGGTTTACCGGCGATGTCTGGGTGGTGCCCGAAGGCCGAGTCGTGCTGGCGGGTGAGCCGCTGGTGGAAGTGACTGCGCCGCGCTTCCGCAGGCCCAGCTCGTGGAGACCTGGGTGGTCAACCAGATCAGTCATTAAACGACGCTGGCGTCCAAAGCTGCCGCTGTGTGCTTGCTGCCCGCGGCCGGCCGGTGGTGGACTTCTCGCTGCGCCGCGCTCACGGCGTCGAGGCTGGGATGCACGCCGCCAGGGCTGGGTCCATCGTCGGCTTCGCGGCCACGAGCAATGTCGCTGCCGCCCACGGGTATGGGCTGCGCGCTACCGGGACCATGGCGCACTCCTTGGTGGAGGCGTGTCCTTCTGAGGCTGCCGCCTTCGCGACTTTCGCCCGGACTACCCACGGTCGGGTAACTCTGCTGGTGGACATTTACGACACTGAGCAAGGCGTGCACCGGGCAGTTGATGTCCTGCATGGCTTACCCGCCGACCGCGACATCGGTGTCCGGCTCGACAGCGGCGACCTGGCTGAACTCGTCAGGCGGGGCCGCCAGATTCTCGACGACGCGGGCCTGCGCCGGGCACGTATCGTCGCCAGCGGTGGGCTAGACGAGTACCGCATCGCCGACCTCGTCGCCGCGGGTGCCCCGATCGTTACCTTGGCCGTGGGCAGCAAGGTTGGCACTGCCGCTGACGCGCCTTACCTTGACGCGGCCTACAAGCTTGTCGACTACGCTGGCCGCCCGGTGATGAAGCTGTCGGCAGGTAAGGCCACCTTGCCGGGCGCCAAGCAGGTCTTTCGCAGCCGTGGGTGTAGCGACATCCTGGCCTGCGCGGCGAGCAACCGCCTGCGGGCACCGAGCCGCTCCGGGGACCGGTGCTGCAGGCAGGCCACCGCTGCGAGCCGCGGAGATCTGCGGCGGCCGCGGTGGCGGTGGCCCGGAACCGCTTCCATAGCGACATTGCTGGGCTTCCTGAGGCGCTTTGGGTGATCCATGACCCCGAGAAGCGGCATCCCGTCGCGTCCGGCTGCTTTTGTGCGCTGAGTGAACAAGTACGGGCGCGGCTGGAAATCGACGAGTTAACGGGCCCACCTGTGCGGGGTGTACATCGCTAGCCTTGTGACCCTTTTGGGCAGGACGAATGGCCCTGCCAGGACCAACGGCCGGGGAGCATCGTCGAGGGTGTCTAGAGACCACCAGATTCTCGGGACCGCCATAGCGCGGCCAGATACCCGCGGATCCGTTTGCCGAAGAGAGGCCACTATGAGTATGACGACGAAAATTACCAGCGCTGACCCGGTTGCCAAGATTATGGTCGAGGGGCTGAGCGAAGTGGATCCGGGGCAGTCTTTGCGCTCGGTTGCCCAACAACTGGTTGCTGATGAGATCGGCGTGGTGTTTGTCCAGATACCCGGTGGTCCCGTGGGATTGATTTCGGAACGCGACCTGGTCAACGCCTTGGTTGACGGTGCGGATTTCAACGCTCAGCAGGCCATTGACGTCGCCACCACCGACCTGGTCACCGCTCAGCCTGGGGACAGTATCGCATCTGTTGGCCACATGATGCTTGAGGCATGGGTGCGTCACATTGCTGTTTACGAAGGCGATACTGTGGTGGGGCTGGTGTCAATCCGGGATGTTCTCGCCGTCTTGCTGGCCAGCGCCCAGACAGGCTGACCCTTTGTGGGTATCTCCCGTGGCCTCGTTGATACCGCCGCGCCATCCATCAGGTATCCGAGGCGGCGCGGGGTCCGAGCGTTGATGCTCCACCGAGGTAATAACTGGCTTTGCGGCATTCACGCACGCTGACCATCGCAGGCAGTAGCGAGGTTGGGGCCGCTGGCTGGACAGGTCCTCACGCCTAGACACAGCAGGGCAGTGTTAGTTATTCGGTTATTGGGAGGATTTTGTGCTGCGGTACTACCGGGCGGTGGCTGTCGATCTTGATGGAGCCATCACGTCCGGCGGGCCGCCTGACCACGCCGTGCTCAACGCGATCCGTGCGGCGCGTGACACCGGCACGCGTATCGTGTTGGTGACCGGTCGCATACTGGCTGATCTTGACGCGGTGATGCCCGGGCTGGTCGATGAGTTCGATGCGGTCGTGGCTGAAAACGGTGGGGTATTGGCCATTGATGGTGTGCCAACACCGCTGGCCGACCCGGTAGAGCCAGGCTTGACTCAGCGGCTGCGCGAGCAGGGTGTGCTGGTGCGGTCTGGGCAGGTCCTGCTGGCTTGTGATGGGTCTGTCGCGCACCTAGCGCTTGATGCCGTGCACGACTTGCAGCTGGATGTGCAATTGGTGTGGAACCGTGAATCGTTGATGTTGCTTCCTGGTGGTGTCACCAAGGGCACGGGGGTACAAGCGGGATTTGCCGCGCTGGGGATTTCACCGCACAGCGCGATCGGGGTCGGCGACGCGGAGAATGACCATACGTTGCTGCACGCCTGCGAGTTGGGTATCGCGGTGGCCAATGCAGTTCCCGCGCTAGCGGAGCACGCCGACTTGGTGCTTGCAGAACCTGACGGGCAGGGAATTGGCAAATTTTTGAGCGGGCCAATTCTACAGGGTACCGAGATTTTTCATCCTCGCCGTTGGCAGTTGGTGCTGGGCACGAGCACCGAAGACGGTCATACGGTGACGATCCCGGCTTCGCAAAGCACCATTTTAATCACGGGTGATTCTGGCTCTGGTAAATCCTACGTCACTGGACTACTCGCCGAACAGATGATCAATCTTGGCTACTCGGTGCTGTTGATCGACCCTGAGGGTGATCACGCTGAGCTGGGGATGCTGCGCAATACCTTGCTTGTGGGTGATACCGGCAGGCTTCCCTCACCGCAGGAGCTCCTGCGCATTATCGAACATGAACGCAGCGTGGTCCTCGACTTGTCGGTGGCGAAATACGACGTCACCACCTACATGATCGATGTGCATTACCAGCTGCTCACTCGCCGCGAACAGACGGGGTTGCCGCACTGGTTTGTCGTTGACGAGGCACATCGGCCACTAGGTCTCAGCTGCGCCGTCCATGACTGGGGTTATTGCCTGGCCACCTATCAGCCTAACGGACTGAACCCGCAAACCATTAATAGCATGGGATGGCATCTGCGGTTGCTCCACGAGCAGCGTGGACAAGCTTTACTGACGTCAGTGCACGACGGCGGCCGCACGATAAGAGTGTGCCTGGCTGCACGGGCTACAGACCACGTCCGCCACCACCACAAGTACACTGACGCCGACCTGCCAGTTGAACGGGGATTTCATTTTCGCACCGACCACGGCCACACTGGAGTGGTAGCCACCAACTTGCGGCAGTTCGTGACTGCGATGAAACAATGCGATCCAGCAGTGATCCGTCACCACGCGCGCCATGGAGACTTTTCCCGCTGGGTACGCGATGTCCTGCGGGACCCGGGACTTGCCGGCCAATTAAGGAACATCGAATACCGGGTAGCGGGGAGCGGTGTCGAATCAATCCGTGCCGAGTTGCTCGATGTGGTCTCCTCGCGTTATGCGCTAGATATGGACTTGGCCTAATCACGTTGTACATCGCCGAGGAGTTCGCCACATGCACCACACGTACTGGTACGTTGCCCCGGCAGGTGGTAGGAAGAACTCAGCCTAGTGGTGAAATGCGCGGGCTCGCTTCGGTGCGGCTCGGGAGGCGGGAGTGCAGACCCGCTGCGAGTGCTGAGGTGTGCTCTCAGGAGAGTTCGCTCTCGGGGAGGGCCAATGTCGGGAATGGTTTCAAGCGCTAGTTTGGGTGGCCCGCACCATGGGGCAATTCGCTCGGCCGATAGGCCTCCTCCGTTAGGAGGTCAGCTGTGGTCCTTGATCAGCCTGGGCTAAGACAGGAAGACGACGAAGGCCCGGGTAAGGATCCGGATGAGGGCACCGCGGTGGCTGGGACGGCCCTGACATTCCCGGATTTGCCGCGGTTGGAGCTTGACCAGCTGCTCGGTCAGCTGGTCGAACGGGCCCACGAAGTCATGGCTACCCAAGGCCGGCTGCGGGGTCTGCTGCGGGCGAACCAAGCAGTCATCGGTGATTTGGCCTTGCCAGTGGTACTGCGCCGGATCGCCGAGGCGGCCCGCGAGCTGGTCGGTGCGCGCTATGCCGCGCTGGGAGTGATCGCCCCAGAGGGGGGACTGGCTGAGTTCGTCCATGTGGGGATGCCAGCGCAGGCCGAACAGCGGATTGGACACCTGCCGCAGGGTAAGGGCCTGCTCGGGGCGTTGATCGAGGATCCACGCCCGATTCGGCTGCGCCGCATCGCTGATGACCCGCGATCGTCGGGGTTCCCGCCGGGACATCCGCCGATGACCAGCTTTCTTGGAGTGCCGATCCGGGTTCGCAACGAGGTTTTCGGCAACCTGTACCTGTCCGAAAGCACTAAGGGGCAGTTCAGCGCCGAAGATGAGGAATTGACCAAGGCGCTGGCCGCGACTGCGGCAGCGGCGATCGACAACGCCCGGCTGTATGAGGCCGCTCGCACGCAGGGGCAATGGCTGCAGGCCTCGGCGCTGATCACGCGTCAGTTATTGTCGGCGGATGTCGGGGATCTTGGTCGGCCCTTGCAGTTGATCGCCGAACACAGTTGTCAGATCGCCGGCGCCGACCTGGTCACCGTGGTCTTGCCCGATGGCGGCGGTGGCGACGGTAGGGATGATCTGCGCGTCGAGGTGGCTGTCGGTATGAGTGCCCCAGAGCTACGCGGCCGGCGCGTGCCCTTACAGGGCTCGCTTGCCGGGCGGGTGTTTCGCACCGGGCAGCCGCTGCGGGTGACTCATCCCGACGATGCTGGGTTGGCGTCAATGGCCTCAGGCGAGCTCGACGTCGGCCCGGTGCTGGTGGTGCCATTGCTGGGATCGCGGCGCACCCACGGAGTGCTTAGCGCGGCCCGGGTGCGTGGCCGGCCTGCATTCACCGCGGGCGAGCTGGAGATGGCCAGCGGCTTTGCCAACCAGGCGGCTGTCGCGATCGAATTGGCCGAAGCTCGCACCGAGCAGGAACGCGCGGCCATGCTCGACGAACGTGACCGCATTGCGGCTGATCTGCACGATCACGTCATCCAGCAGCTGTTCGCCGCAGGATTGTCCTTGCAAAGCGTGGCCAGTGGCCTCCAGGCAGGTCGGACCCGATCCCGAATCCAAGACACCATCACCGACCTGGATAACACCATCAGCCAAATTCGCACCACCATCTTCCAACTGCACCGAACACCCGAACACCGGGCTGGCAACGTCCGGGCGCGAATACTCGACGTGATCACTGACGCGGCCCAGGCGCTGGGATTCGAGCCGGCCGTGCGCTTCACCGGCCTGCTTGAAGATGCCCTGGCCGATGACATCATCGAAGACCTGCTTGCTGTGCTGCGGGAGGCATTGACCAACATCGCCCGCCATGCCCAGGCGCGCTCTTCCGAAGTTGACATCACCACCAGCGCCGACCGGCTCACCCTGGACGTCCGCGACAACGGTGTTGGCATCGACCCCACCACGCGCCACAGCGGCCTGGCCCACCTGCGCCAGCGCGCCGAACGTTACGGTGGCGTCTTGAAGATCACTTGTGGTGACCCGTCGGGAACCTGGCTGTCATGGTCCATCCCCATCAGATGACACTTCACAACCCGTCTGGTGACCTACCGCTTCGAATGGCGAACAACGACGTCTTACCCTAGTCTCAGCCGACACGGGATAAACCCTCCTGCAGACCGTCAGCGTTGTGGGAATCTGGAGCTGGGAGTGAACCCCGCAGAGCAGACCGCCGAGTTGACAGAACTCGATCGCAACGCGTGCCTTTGCCTGATAGCCAAAGGAGTTGTCGGGCGGGTCGTGTTTACTGATGCCGCCCTGCCCGCCGTTCAACCCGTTATGTATTTACTCGACGGCGAAGAAATCGTCTTTCGTGCACTAAACGGAACCAAGCTCGCCGTCGATCGGCACGTCATCGCCTTCCAAGCTGACGAGGTCGATCCAGACACCGCCACCGGCTGGAGCGTCGTCGGCATCGGCCAAGCCTACGAAGTAACCAATCCCTCCCGGCTGGATGAACTTGCCAAACACCAGCCAGCTGCCTGGGCTTCCATCCCTACCGCCCACACCATCGCCATCCCGCTGCGCCACCTCGCAGGACACCGCTTATCGCTCAACCCAGAAGCCAGCTGATCAACCTCCGGTACGGCTTCCATGTCGTGTGCGCATCGAGGCGCAAGCACAGCGTCGTTTGCTAAGCACCTCGCCCATTAAGGCAGCTGCGCATCTCACCTATTCCAGGTCATTTGCAGCTATGATCTAACCAATTCTTTGAGATATATAGCCAACTGGTCGATCTGCTGAGACACCCCATGGCGTCGGCGTTTCAACAGCGGAGCGGCCGAACCGCAGCAGACGCGACGCGTTGAGCACTGTCGTGTCACGCCACGACTCCGCCTGACTGCCCTCTTGCCGATGAGGACCGAATGTCCCGCCTTCGTGGGCCCGCCGACCCTAGTTCGCGCAATTTGTGTGCGATGCACTAAAGGCTGTGTCCGCGCCCGAGCACAATCGCAAGCCACCATCAGGCGGTAAGACGGACGCGGCCACAGACCATAACCGTCTCTGGGGCGTGGTCAGCCTGCCGGCGAGACCAGTTAGCGCCTGGCTCGCGAGAGCGTATCTGCGGCATTGGCTAGAGCTGGCGAACTGGCCCGATGAGCAGCTCGTCGCCATCGAACATGCCGCTGCCGAGGCGGTGAGCAACGCGGTCGAACACGCCTACCCGGCCGGCACACCAGGTGTGGTCAAGATCACCATGACGATCAGCACCCTCAACGGGGGCCGATCCCGTCAGGCCCGGGTAGCCGTCCGTGACCGTGGCCGATGGCGCCACAGCCCCGATGACACTGAGCATTTGGGCCGCGGTATTGATCGGATGACCCGCTTGGTGGACATCGCCACCATCCATCGCGGTGGCTACGAAAGCGATCACGGCACCGAAGTGGTGCTGCTCAGCGTCCCGGTCGGCGTCAGCGAGACAGACTTACCTGAACCGAGCCAGGAGTCAGCGTGCGACGCTAATCTGGTCCGGGAGTTGGCGCGGTCGTAGGCCGACGAGCCACGCTTGGTACCAAATGGGTAACCGGTAAGGAACGTGTCACCAGCCGCAAACGCGGGTGATCTTGCGGTTCAACGTGCGGGAGACGGTTCGGGGCTGCGGGTGTGTGCTGCGCTACGTGATGATGTCCGCCCGTGGCCCGATCCCTGGATCTCGATGAGCTTGTCGAGCACTGGACGCTGCTGGATGACGAGCAGGAGCTGATCGCCGGCAAGCGCGGGCCGACGCGGCTGGGGTTCGCGCTGCTGTTGAAGTTCTACACGCGGGCCGGCCGATTCCCACGCGGCTGCGGCGAGCTCGCTCACGAGGCGGTGGCATTCGTTGCCCGCCAGGTCGGGGTGGAGCCGGTCGAGCTGGGCTTGTACGAGTGGACCGGCCGCACCATCGAGTACCACCGGGCGCAGATCCGGGCGCACCTGGGCTTCCGGGAGTGCTCGGTAGCCGACGGGGACAAGCTGACCGAGTGGCTGGCCGTCAACGTGTGCGAGGCAGAGCGGCGTCCGGAGCTGGTGCGTGACGAACTGCTGGTGCAGTGCCGGGCCGCGCGGATCGAGCCGCCAGCGGCCGGGCGGATCGACCGGATCGTGCGCTCGGCGCTGCACCAGGCCGAGCAGACCCTGACCGCCCGGATCGTGGCCCGGCTGCCGGTCGACATCACCGGTCGGTTGCGCGCCCTGGTCGCCGTTGATGTACCGGACGACGACACCGGCGAGGACTCGGTGCTGGCGCTGATCAAGTCGGTGCCGGGCAACGTGTCCTTGGACTCGATGCTCACCGAGATCCGCAAGCTGCGCGCGGTCCGCGCGATTGGACTGCCGGGCGGTTGTTCGCCGAGGTCGTCCCGCGCGTGATCGCGGCTTGGCGGGCCCGGGCCGCTGTAGAGTCACCGTCGCACCTGCGCGACCACCCCGAGCCGTTGATGCTGACCCTGCTCGCCGCGCTGCTACACACCCGGCTGCGGGAGATCACCGACACCCTCGTCGAGCTGTTGATCTGCACGGTGCACCGGATCGGCCTCCGGGCGGACAAGAAGGTCACCGAGGAACTGGTCAACGTGTTCAAGCGGGTCACCGGCAAGGAGAACATCCTGTCGCCATCGCCGAGGCATCCCTGGACCGGCCGGACGACCCGGTACGCCAGGTGGTCTATTCAGCGGTGGCCGGCGGTGAGCAGGCGCTGCGCGAGCTGGTGCACGAGTTCGAGACCAAGGGTCCGCTGTACCGGCGCACCGTACAGACCACGCTGAAAGCCTCGTACTCCAACCACTACCGCCGCGGCCTGATCGAGCTGCTCGACGTGCTCGAGTTCCGCTCTAACAACGCCACTCACCGCCCGGAGCTTGACGCGCTTGACCTGATCAAACGGCGCGCCGACGCCCGGCTGACTTACTACCCGGCCGGCGAAAGCGTGCCGACGCACAAGGGTCTGCTCGGCGACTGGACCCCGCTGGTCTTCACCGACACCGGCAAGGGCGTCCGCCGCGCGGTGCGTGCGGTGTACGAGATCTGCACCTTTCAGGCACTGCGGGAACGGCTGCGCTGCGAGGAGATCTGGGTCGTTGGCGCCGACCGGTGGTGCAACCCCGACGAGGACCTGCCGCATGACTTCGAGACCCATCGCGCCGCGCACTACGCCGCGTTACGCAGGCCGCTGGATCCGACCGCGTTCATTAACCAGCTACGCGCCGAAATGCGCGACGAGCTGGCCGCGCTGGATACCGTGCTGCCCAAGCTCGGCTGGCTGGAGATCGCCGAGCGGGGCAAGAACGGCCCGATCAGGCTGACTGACCTGGACGCCGCGCCGGAGCCGCGCAACCTGCGTCGACTCAAAGCGGAGATCCGCACCCGGTGGGGCACCGTCCCGCTGATCGACATGCTCAAGGAGGCGGTGCTGCGTACCGGCTGCCTCGCCGGCGTGACCGCGGCCGCCGGGCGTGGTGATCTGGCCCCGGAGGTCCTCGCGGAGCGGCTGCTTTTGGCCATCTACGCCTATGGCACCAACACCGGCATCCGGGCGATCGCCGGCAGCGGTCGGCACGGCCACGGCGAGGACGACATCCGCTACGTGTGCCGCCGGTACCTGACCGCCGAGGTGGCTCGCATGATCGCGGTGGAGATCGCCAACGCCACGTTCGCCGTCCGGGCGCACACGGTTTGGGGCGCCGGCTCCACCGCCGTGGCCAGCGATTCGACGTACTTCGGGGCGTTCGACCAGAACCTGTTTACCGAGTGGCACTCCCGCTACGGCGGCCGCGGCGTGCTGATCTACTGGCACGTCGAACGCAAGAGCATGGCCATCCACTAGCAGCTAATCAACTGCTCGGCGTCCGAGGTCGCCGCGATGATCGAGGAAGGCATGCGGCACGGCACCACGATGGAGGTGGAGGGCAACTACGTCGACTCCCACGGCCAGTCCGAGGTCGGCTTCGGCATCACTCGGATGCTCGGCTTCGACCTGCTGCCCCGGATCAAGCGGATCAACAAGGTCCGGCTGTACCGGTCGGCCGCCGGCGAGGGGGACGCCTATCGGCGGCTGGCGCCGGCGCTCACCCGGCCGATCCGCTGGGACATCATCGCCGAGCAGTACGACCTGATGATCAAGTATGTGACGGTGATCCGGGTCGGCACCGCCTCGACCGAGGCGATCCTGCGCCGGTTCACCCGGGTCAACGCGATCCACCCCACCTACCAGGCGATGATCGAGCTCGGCCGGGCTCAGCGCACCATTTTCGTGGCCCGCTACCTGAGGGACCGGGACCTGCAGCGCGAGATCAACGAGGGGCTCAACGTCGTCGAGTCGTGGAACCGGGCCAACAGCGTGATCTTCTTCGGCAAGGGTGGCGACATCGCCACCAACCGCCGCGACGAGCAGGAGTTGTCGGTGCTGTGCCTGCAGGTATTGCAGGCCGCCCTGGTCTACCCGTCAAGACCCTCATGGTGCAGGACGTGCTCGCCGACGAGGAGTGGACAGCGCAGTTGACCGACATCGACCGGCGCGGCCTGACGCCGTTGTTCTGGACGCACGTGGCCCCGTACGGGGAGGTCAAGCTCGACATGAGCCGCCGTCTCGCGCTCGGTGTCCCCGCCTCAGCGCTCGGCTCGTAGTCACGGCTGCTGTGTGGGCGCGTCGGCCGCGTAGACGTCCGGGATGCCGTCGTGGTCGCGGTCGACGGCTTCGACCTCACGGATGCGGCGGTAAGCCCGATCGCGCAGGCGCAGGACGACCGCGGCCAGCAGGGCGGCGGCGAGCGAGCCGGCGAGCACGGCGACGTTGACGTGGTCGTCGCGTTCGGTGCCGAGCTCGAACGCGAGTTCCCCGATGAGTAGGGAGACAGTGAAGCCGATGCCGCCGAGCATCGCCAACCCGACAACGTCGGTCCAGCTCAGATCCTCATCGAGGTCGGCGCGGGTGAAGCGAGCCACCAGCCAGGTGGCACCGGTAATGCCGATGGGCTTGCCGACGACCAGGCCAACGATGATGCCCAGGGCCACTCGGTCGGTCAATGAGGCAGCGAGTCCATCGAGCCCGCGGATGGTCACCCCGGCGGACAGGAACGCGAAGATCGGCACGGCGACGCCGGCGGAGAGGGGTCGGAAGCGGTGCTCGAAGTGCTCGGCCAGGCCGGGGCCGGCAATCGGACCACCGGCCTTGTCGCTGCGCACGACCGGCACGGTGAACGCCAACAGGACACCGGCGACGGTGGCGTGCACGCCGGAGGCATGAACCAACACCCAGGTGGCGACGGCCAGCGGCAGCAGCAGCCACCAGGAGCGGATCCGGCGCTGCACCAGCACCGCGAACACGACAAGCGGAACCAGGGCACCCAGCAGGGGCAGCACCGACAAGTGGGCGGTGTAGAACACCGCGATGAAGATGATCGCGAGCAGGTCATCAACCACGGCCAAGGTGAGCAGGAACGTGCGCAGCGCGGTAGGCAGGTTGCGTCCGATCACCGCGAGCACGGCCAAGGCGAAGGCGATATCGGTGGCAGTCGGGATCGCCCAGCCCTGGCCGGCGTCACCGCCGGCACGCGCAGCCACCAGGAGGTACAGCCCAGCCGGGACTAGCACCCCGCCGAGGGCCGCGGCGACCGGCACCGCGGCGCGCCGGGGGTCGCGCAGATCACCGGCGACGAACTCCCGCTTGAGCTCCAACCCCGCGACGAAGAAGAAGATCGCCAACAAACCATCAGCCGCCCATGTTCCCAGGCTAAGATCAAGATGCAGTACCGCCGGGCCGACGGGGTAGTCACGCACCGCCTCATACGTCGCCGACCACGGGGTGTTCGCCCAGATCATGCCGAGCAACGCCCCGGCCAACAGCAGCGCCCCGCCGATCGTCTCCCGGCGCAGGATGTCAGCGATCCGCCGGGTCTCAGCCCAGGAACCCCGGGGGAACAACGGCACAGAACGGCGCGGCGAAGCAGCCATGGAAGCACCCTTCATCGAAGTCGGATCTACCTACTGCCGACCCGACTTCCCGGCGCACCGGTATAACCCTAGCCAACACCGCATGACGGCGCTGGCTGGTCTTCAACAAACCATCGTTTGTTGAAGATCGCTGCAAGGTCCTCAAATGCGTCTGGGTTGCCTTCAAAAAGTCGTTCAAAAACCAGGTGTTCAACAACAAGCTGGACACCGTTTTCTGAAAGCATGACCGGTGCGCTTGAACCCCCCGAACTGCTCGCCGCTGAACCGGCGGTGCTCACCAACATCCGCATCGGCTACGCCCGCGTCTCCACCGGCGGGCAGAAGCTCGAACGCCAATTCGACGCGCTGAAGGCCGCCGGCTGCCGACGCATCTTCGCCGAGAAGCAGTCCGGTCGCGACACCGACCAGCCCAGCTCGTCACGTGTCTGGACTTCATGCACGCCGGTGACACCCTCGTCGTGCCGTCACTGGATCGGCTCTCCCGCTCCTTGCCGGATCTCATCGCCACCATCGGCGACCTGCGCCGCCGCGGCGTCGGGTTCACCTCCCTGCACGAGAACCTCGACACCACGACCCCGGGCGGGCGGAAGGTCTTCCACGTCTTCGCCGCCCTGGCCGAGTTCATCCGCGAGTTGATCGTCTCCGGCACCCACGAGGGCCTGGCCGCCGCCTGCGCCCACGGCCGCGTCGGCGGCCGCCCCACTGTCGTCACACCCGAGATCATCCGCGCCGCCCGTGACCTGCTGCCCAACCCGAGGCCAGCGTCACCGCCATCGCGAAGCTGCTTGGCGTCAACCCCGGCACCCTCTACAACTACATCCCGGACCTGCGCGAGCTGCGCGCCGCCGGCCGCGGCCTGCACCAGCTCTCCGCCGGCGCCGATTGACGAGCAAGATCACCCGCGTTTGCAGCTGGTGACACGTTTCTTATCGGTTACCCCAAATGATGCGTTCAGTGGCGCCCAGATTGCCGTCGCAGCGTCGCGATTACTGCCGCCTTTTTGCCCCCGGCGGTGGGGTCATCACTGGTACGTCAGGTTCAGCCACCTGTGGCAGGTCAATCCGCCGGATGGTCAAGCCCCACGAGCGCAGTCTGTAGCCAGAGTGCTGCTTCGGGTTGGGGCTATGGTTGCGGCCCGTCGGGGAATGAGCCGAAGTGCTGCTGGTGCCAGTTCCGGTAGGCCATGACTGCGGTAGGTAACGTCATGAAGATTCTGTTTTCTCCGACGGTACGAATGAAATCAGTTTTAGCAAGCTGGTCACGCAGGTCTTGTTTGACCCGAGCCATCGCAAACACCACGTCTTCGCGGCACAGCTCAGCGTAAAGTGCTTTCAGCGCATCAATTGCTGTGCTATCCACCTCGACATTGGCTTCGGCGTTGAGCAAAAACCACCGCAGTGGGGACGGAGCAGAGACAGCCGCCGCCAATGCCCGACGCCGGAAGTCCTCAGCGTTGGCGAAGCACAGTGGTGCGTCATACCGGTAGACGATTAAGCCGGGCACTTGCCGAGCGTCAGCGTAGTCATCAATGTCATGCATGCCTGGCACACCAGGCGCATAACCGAGGATACCGTCATGTGGTCGGGCCGCCGGCGCAGCAATTCCATGATGGACAGCCCGACGGCGACCAGAACTCCATAAAGGACACCCAACACCAGCACGCCGCAGCTGGCGGTCAGGGCGAGTATCAAATTCGGAATGCCGGAAGCGGGCGATCCTGGTAAATGCCGGTAGGTCGATCAACTGTAGTGCGGCGTAGACCACGACGGCGCCCAGAGCCGCCGCCGGAAAGCCGGCCAGTACGGTGTCGCCCGCTGCGAGGACCACCGCGACCAGCGAGTGCAGCTGGGTGCGGCTGCCCTGGGCAGCGCCGATTGCGGTGCGGCTGCCGCTGCTGCTGACCGGAAACCCACGGAGCAGCCCGGCGACCATGTTCGCCATGCCCAAAGCGATTAGCTCCGCGTTGGCGTCCACGGTTTGCGACCGGCGGCTGACGAAAGCGCGAGCGGTGAGCATGTTGTCGGAGTAGGCGACGACCGCAATCCCCAGCGCGGGCAGCGCCAAAGCTGGCAGGTCCGCGGTTGACAGACGTGGGGCTGCCAGTGCGGGCATCCCGGTAGCCGCCTGACCGATCACCACGATGCCGTAACGCTGCAAGGAAAACACCGCAACCGCGCCGGTGGCTGCGAGCATGCTGATCAGCAGTATCGGCCAGTTAGGCCGCAGTCGTTGGCCGAGGAGCAACACCACCAGCAACAACACCGACATTGTCGCCGTAGGAACGTGCAACCGATTGAGCCCGGTGACGAATGACGTGATTTCGGAGAGCACTGAATTGCCGTGAATAGGAATCCCCGTGAGTTGGTGCAACTGGCTGATGATCATTAGGATGGCAATTCCAGTGAGGTAGCCGATAAGCACCGGTTTGGACAGTAAATCCGCCAACGCTCCTGCCCGCGCCAATCGACCGAGCAAGCAGAGCACACCCACCACAACGGCAAGACCCGACGCCAAAGCGGCATAGCGGATCGGGTCTCCACCCGCCAGCGGTGCCACTGTTGCGGCAGTCATCAACGCCGTGGTCGACTCGGGACCGACCGAAAGTTGCCGGGATGATCCCAATACCGCGTAACTGGCCAGCGCGCCGCTCACGGCGACCAAACCGGTCACTGCGGATAGGCCCGCGATCTCCGCATAAGCCATCACCTGAGGAATCAGATACGCGGCTACCGCCGCCCCCGCCAGCAGATCACTATGCAACCAGGCACGCTGATAACCACCGAAAGCTAGTCACTCCAGGGAGCAATCCCCGTACCAGCTTAAGCTGACTAGCGGTTCCCATGGCACGTCCACGTTTTCAGATTTTCTCTTCGCCATTGCGTGTTGTGCGATGACGGGCAGGGCCTGACCCATCTTTTTTGCGACCCTATGAATGACATCCGGCCTCGCCTGGCTGAGCAGCACGGACAGGTTGGCTGCTGGGGTGGGAAAGACCATGCAGGCGAAGCCGGGTGACCGGCTCATCGTTGGGACCGCCACGGTGAATCGGCATAGCATTCCAGGACGCATCGAGGAGTTGCTGTCTGGGGATGGTCAACCGCCGTACCGGGTGCGCTGGGCCCCGACGAACACGTCAGCGTCGTTTTTCCCGGCCCGATGCCCGGGTCGTTGCGGCCGAGGAGCTGGCGGTAATGGGAATCGAGAGCAAGCCAAACGCATTTCCCGTGGACCTGGTGGCTGACAAGCCGGTTGGTCAAATTACGGGTCACTTGCCTGCCGTCTTTGATCCCCGTCTACATACAGCGACCGGGCAGGTGGCGTGCTGTGCTACCGCGTGGCTTACCGAGCCGAGCAGAAGCCGGGTGAACCTACCACGGCCATGGGAGCCTACGACAACCATCCGTGCCTGACCTCCCAGCTCGATCAGTGCGACATCGGGGAACTGCCGGTGGATGACCCGAGGTTCAACGGACACACCGGGGTATTTGTCCTGCCAGGGTGCGAGCTGTTCAGCGAGCATCTGATGCCCTACCGCCTCGATGTCGTCAAAGGTCATCCCGGCGACCCTGACAAGCCACGATTCGGACTCACCGAGATCGCCCCAAGCGTGCGCGGCCACCAACCGGACCCCGGCGTGTGAGGCAGCCTCGAAGGCATACCCCAATGCCTGTTCGCTGACCGCCGAGCCGTCCAGGCCGACAACGACCGGGCCGTTGGCAATTCCCGGTCCGTGCACCACCACGACCGGGCAGGGGGCGTGTTGAACCACTGCGGCGCTGGTCGACCCCAGCATCATGCCGGTGAAGCCACCTAATCCACGCGATCCCACCACGAGTTCCCGGGCGCTTTCTGCTTCGGTGAGCAGGCATTGTCTGGGGTCGCCGGCGAGCAAGTGCACCTGCACCGGTAGTTCCGGGGCGGTGAGTTTGGCCGCCTTTTCAGCCTGCCGCAGCCATTCACAGCCCTGCTTGTGGATCTCGTTGGTCCAGTCAGCTCTCAACCCAGGCGGTATCGGGTAGCCGACAAGTGGCCACTGAAGGGTATGTACCAGGCGAAGGGGGCAGCGTAAGTTGCGCGCTTCGGTCGCTGCCCAGCGGACGGCTTGCAGCGCCGCTGGTGATCCATCGACTCCGGCAATGATGGCATCGAGTTCGTGAGCGGTGTCCATGCTCGCCTCCTGCGGACGCGCCTGGCTTTGTGGCGATGGTTTCCAGCCTCCGCCGCAATCACCGCAACCAGCAGGGTCGCAAGAAGTCGCCTGCCCGGGACGTACGTCCCGGAATATTCAGTTGAAGCGCACAGCTCGAACGTCCCCGGGATACGGACGGTCAGTGACTGCGGTTATGGGTGCCGTTGGTTGATCCCGCCCGTCGATGCGCCCGGTGCAGGGCAACGCTAACAAACACGGCCCAGCCCAACATTGCGAGTACCAGCAAGGTTAGGACGCGATACACCATCACCACGATCGCCGCAGAGCCCGCAGGGATGCCTCCCGATACCAGGGCGGCGAGCAGGCCCGCTTCCGCGGGTCCGGTACCGCCGGGAGTCAATTCCAGCCCGATGCTGATCTGCACAATCAGATAGCCGACCGCGACCGCGGCCCAAGGGATTGCGCTGCCGGTAGCGGCCGCGCACGCGGCCAGCGCCAGGTAGTCGAGCATCCACGTGGCCACTGCCGCAGCGACAAACGTCACCCACTGCACTGGGCGTGGCCGTAGGTGCCCGATGCGTTGGGCGAATTGGTTGACCCGTGTCGATTGCTGAGCGGGCCAGTCGGTGTGTCGTAGCACAGGCATCTGGCCGGCTGCTGCTAATACGCCGCGAGCTATCGCATCAACTATGGGGGGACGCCGCATCACGCTCCACCCTGCCCAGCACAGCGCGGCGATAGTCCCCGACAGTGCCACTGCGGCGGGCACGCTGAGGAATTGGCCCGCGGCTAAACACAGCGGTGCCATCACCGCCATGGTTGTAGATGTCAGCAGGATCCCCATCGCGACCGTCCACACCGACAGTGCGGCGTCAACCCCACGCCGCTGCAGTACTGCCACCGAGTACCCGCCACCGGCCAGCGAGCCTCCAGACGGCACGGCCTGCGTGACCGCATTACCGATGAACGTGATCGCCTGGACCGTGGCGCCCGAGATGCGGGCGCCACCTGCTATCAGCAGCCGGCGGTGTAGTTCCCCATAGTCCGCCAGCGAGGCCACCGCCAGCAGCAGGGCCAGCACCAGCCAACCCCTTCCGAGACCAGCCAGGCGGGCCCCCAGGTCGGGGACGTGCGCCAACGTCGGCGCTAAACGCCACACCGCGATCCCTACACCCACCAGTGCTAACGCAACGTCGAACAACAACCGCCACCGTGGTGGTCGTATGGCGCGTCCCCAGATGCCCATCACGACCGGCCGGCGACACGGCGCCAAGCACGACAACAAGCGCGGAAGAGAGTCGATCCGAACGCGGCCATGTCCACCCGTCTGCGGCGCCGATTAGGGCGCGGAGGTCGGACGCGCAATCAGAAGCGGGCAGGGGCTGTGGTAGATCAGTGCCTGGCTCGTCGTGCCCAGCAACGCACCGGAAATCGCGCCGCGACCTCGGCTACCGACGACTAGCAGTGGGGCGTGCGACGCCTGCTCCAGCAGATGACGCACCGGCCGGTCAGCGGTGACGACCCGCTTCACTGTGACGTCCGGGTACTTTTCCTGCCACCCGGCCAGTCGTTGCGCTAGCAGCTCGCGTTCCTCGGTTTCGATCTCTTCCCAGTCGGTGATGAATTGCCGCGCGTATGCGTAAGAATAATCCGACGAAAAATCGATCCAGGTGTGCACGGCCACCAAGTCGAGATTGCGCAATGAGGCTTCCTCGAAAGCCAAAGCGACCGCCGCTTCGCTAGTGGGTGATCCGTCCACGCCGACTACCACCGGTCCCTGGCGGGCTGCCGCCTGCTCCCCTATTGGGCCGTGGATGACCGCGAGCGGGCAGTGCCCATGCCTGGCCAGAGCAACCGCGGTAGAGCCCGCTAACAGGTCACTAAACTTGCCCAGTCCACGCGAACCCACTACCAGCAGTCGGGCCTGCCGCGAGAGGTCAACTAACACCGGCACCGGATCACCAGTGTGTACCTCAACATCCACGGTGACCTCGGGGTAAATCTGGCGTACCCCGCCCTGGGCTTGGGTCACATACCGGCGCCCCTCGTCTTCCAGAGCCTCAAAGTTGCCGCCGCGGCGAATTGCGGACAAGGGAACACTGTGCACTAAGCGCAGCGGCACCCGCCGCAAAGCTGCTTCCTCGGCGGCCCACCGGACGGCGTGCAGTGACCATGCTGACCCGTCCACGCCGACCACGATCGGATGGCCAACGATCTTGCTTGTTCCATTGGTGGCCGTGGTAGCAGGTTGAATCAGTTGTCGACTACTCGGCTCACGAGCTTCGGCCGGGATCACCACAACTGGGCAGCGTGCCTGCTCGGTGCATACCCGAGCGACAGATCCCAGCACGAATGCCTGCAGCCGGTTGTGCCCGTGTTGGCCTACCACCAGCAGCGCTGCATCGGTTGACGCCTCGATCAGCACATGACCGGCATGCCCGTTGATCACCCGCTCATCAAACTTAACCGTGGGGTGCGCACCAAGCACTTCGGCTGTGGTGGCGGTCAGCTCATCGCGGGCCAACTGTTCGGCCCGATCGCGGTCAGGCAACAGGGGAAGGAAACCGTAACTTGACGGCCGCGCGTCCCACTCGTGATACGGCGGCGGATAGTGCCACGCTCGGATCACCTCCAGGCGTGCCCCGACACGCCCGGCCATTTCCGCCGCCCAGCGCAGCGCCGCCTTCGACGCCGCCGACCCGTCTATGCCCACCATGATCCGCTGCATGGTTTAATCATGGAAGCTAATCACCCCCGTGGACAGAGACTAAAGACCACGCGGGCAGGGCCGTTTAGCCCTACCTAGATGCACTGCCATGACGTGGGCTGACAGCGCCTGGTTCATCCGCTTATTTACATTGAGTTCAGCGCTGGGTATCCGAGCGCGGTTGAATAAGCAAGGCTACGAGATTAATTCATTGCACCGGTCGAATCTAGCGCATACATCGAAAACGCCGAGATTGCTCGTATGGTTACGATTATACAGAAGGATCATCATCCTAGCCCTAAAGCAAACTTGGTTCGCTTTTACACGACGCTGCAGAATATGGTATTTACTGCCGTGCGGCTCCACGACGCAGGGCTGTTTTGGTGACGCCGTGCCGCCCTTCGGCTCTTTCCCATGCTCGGAACTTTCGACCCTACAATTTATCCAAGCAAGCATCGAGGATGTGCAGAGATTGGCTGAAGGCGGGGAGGTCACCCCGCGGTGAGCTAGCGGCATGAGACGGGTGGCTAACTGTAGGTGAGGTTTCCATCAAGAACTCGTTAACGGCGCCGTCCACGGGACCTGCCAACCCGCTGTCCAGACCATGATGGATTGAGCTGATCTCAGTCCTGCTGGGACGTTGTTTCCACGAGTGCAGCGCGACGCTGGCACCCCCAGTGGCAAGTATCGCTGACACAGATACCGCGGACACGGGGCAGGATGCCGAGGTCTGCCTGCATGACACGGTTTTCATTCGTCACCGAGCTAAATCACAGCGCCACTTAGCCACTTTGATAGCGGAAGACGGGGATGTCCGCTGTAGCGCAAGCAGCGGACAACATTGGACATAGGCCTGCCCGGGGACGCACTACCGTCTTACGACGGTGGCGGCGGCTGAGCAGCCACTCGAACCTCATGCGCCCTCGGGCGTGGTCGCTGGTTTCCCAGCTCATCGAGAATCCCATGTGAAAGGGAGCATCGGGATGGGTCGAAGGTCCCGAGGTTCGGGGACCTATGACACCGATCCACTCGTCCGGTATCCAGGTCAGGAGCGGATTAGCAGGCCGTCGATTGCCTAGTCCCGATGCAGCCTCCGACTGCGTCGGCACGCTGCAACAGGTATCGCCGGTCATGCGGCAGGGGCTGTCTTCCATCCGCCCTGCCAAGGTTGCTGGCTTGAGGCTGTTGTCACCAGAGTCTTTGTCGTAACCGAGTCGTTCGACCCTAGCTCGCCTGGTCACTGCAGAGGATTGTTGCGCTATGACCGAGGTGGATACGTCGCACGGTGGCGTCTGGACGCAGTCTGCGTGGCAGCAACTACGTTGGCTCGCGGCAGGACTCGTGATCGCCTTTGCGATCCCCTTCGTCTTCGCTGACGTGCTGGACCTGCCGCGTGATCTCTACTACGGCATTTACGCAGCGAGCGTCGTGATGTTTTTCCTCTTCTGGGCTCGGTTCACCGGGCAGCCCATCACGGCGATGATCCGGCGCCGCTGGCCACTCGCCACCGTCCTCGGCATGGTCTGCGCCATCGTTGTAGCAGTCATCATGATCCGCACCGAGCCCGCGACGGCCAAGCCTGGAGGTCTTCCATTGGTCGGAGCGGTGTTGTGGCGTGGGGTCGTGTACGGAGGGGTCGACGGCTTGTTGTTGTCGGCGTTCCCGATCCTTGCTGTCTTCGCTGCCACCGCAGGAAGCCGTCTGCGGCGCCACCTCCCCGGCACGGCCGGGATCGGCGCGCTGGCGCTACTGGCATCGCTGGTGATGACCGCTGCCTACCACTTCGGATACAGCGACTTTCGCTCGGGCAAGCTGGTGAAGCCGGTCGTCGGTGATCTGATTTGGAGCCTACCGACGCTCGCTACCCTCAATCCGGTCGGTGCACCGATCGCCCACGCTGGGATGCACGTCACCGCCGTCATGCACTCCTACGAGAGCGACACTTTCCTGCCGCCACACCAGTGACTGATAGTTGCGTGGTTCGGTCCCGGGAGTCCTGCTCCGGTGGGTCCTATTGATGAGCGCTAATGTAGTAATAATAGTCGTATTTCGAGTAGTCTATTAGCTGGTTTTCCGCCGGATGTCGACGGTACGTAATATAGGGTATCTCGGCGATCACCAGCAAAATGATGACAGCAATTATCATGATGATGACTGTTAACATGTTGACAGCTCCAGTCGAATCAGCGGATGCTCAAGCTTGACCACATTGACGTGGGCTACGCCAAGGTGTTCCGCGATCGCTTCAACATATTCTGTGTACTCCTCGGCCTTTTGGCCAGGCAGCATGCGGATGACTACGTTCACCGGGGGCCAGGCCGACGCCGTGATCACCTCGGGAAGGTGTACCACACGCCCGCCAGCGATGCTGTAGTCCTGATGGATCAGCCCGATATCGGCCAGACTATCTTGGACTCGCCAGGCGAGCAGCTGGTTGTGCGCTTTGCGTATGCGCGCCAGATGCTCCATACGACGCCGGGCTATCGGGTGGACCAACCAGGAGGGGAGGGAAGTCGTGGTTTCCATAATTGCTTCTTAACGGGGGTGCGAAATCTTCTGGTTATTAGTTTGCGCCCGACACGGGGCTACTACCACAGACCAACGGCCCTGGCCAGAAGGCCAAACGTCAGGGAGTGCTACCGGTGTCGCAGCAGCAGACGCCGACTGCAGGTCCTAGGCAGGGTGGTTACGCAGCGCAGTCGAGGGACTGACGCGATTACGGGACCGACGACTCCGCTTGAAGCGGCTATCGGCCCTTTGAATAAGGGACATGATGGCCCGAGTCTGGAACCGGTCGACCTCCATGAACGAGGTGGCGCCATGATCGTACTCGTCGGATATGCGAGTGAACACGGCTCCACTCGGGATATTGCGCAGCGAATCGCGACCATGCTGGACAAAGCTGGAAACCGCGTGGAGACGCAGCCCTTGGATCGGGTGCGCGACGTGGACCGGTATGACGCTGTGGTGCTCGGCAGTGCAATCCATGATCAGCAGTGGCTCCCACCGGCCACCCGGTTTGTCCGCCGTAACCGCGACGTGCTCGCTGGCCTGCCGGTGTGGTTGTTCAGTGTCGGTATGCCGGGTGCTCTGCCCCGCCCCTTGCGCCGATTTGCTATGAAAGAGAAGCAGAAGGTAATCACCAATTTCCGCGACATCATCAATCCGCGTGACCACCGTCTGTTCTCTGGGGTCGTCGTGCCTAGCCAGCTCTCACGCATGGGACGGGTAATTTTCCGGGTGCTGGGTTGTCGATACGGTGACTTCCGGGACTGGAGGGCGATCGACGCATGGGCTCAAGACATTGCCTGTGCGCTGGTCGCCGCGGAAGCGCCGTATGTAAGGCCAGCTGAGCAATGATCATATGGTCGGTTAGCAAGATGTGGAGGAATTATGAGCATTACCGGCATTTGGTATAATGAACTGGGCTCTCAAATGGATCTCAACGTTACCGATGACGGTAGTGTGACAGGGCAATATTGGACGGCGGTAGGTGATGCCGCAGGTCGTTACCCTCTTGTCGGGTGGGCCGAACCGGCCGCTGGAGTCTGTGGTTCGGCGGCAATCGGCTGGGCCGTTTTGTGGCGCAATGCTGACCGCAATAGCCACTCTGTTACGACGTGGTCGGGTCAGTACCAGGTGGTCAATGGCGAAGAGCACATCCTCGCGCTGTGGCTACTGGCTACTGAGACCACCGTTGGCGAGGATTGGAAATCAATCCTGGTCGGCGCGGACACATTCCAGCGTACCCAGCCGGGCACTACCCAGACGGCGGTACGGCAAGCGCGGGGACCTGCTTCGCACCCCCCTGGCGTCACGGCCTAACCAGCACCTGACTCAGGTGGCATCACCTAGCTGGTCGCCATCAGCCAAAGAAAACCTCGGCTTCCGTGTGGCGGTGCTGCGGCACCGTTTTCACGGCTGCGGTGGCGTCAGCCAGTTTGACCCGGACGATCTCGGTGCCGCGCAACGCCACCATGACACCGCTATCGCCCTCGTGCACCGCATCAATGGCATGCACACCCAACCGGGTGGCCAAGACCCGATCATAGGCGGTGGGGGTACCACCACGTTGAATGTGGCCCAGCACCACCGCCCGGGCCTCGGCGCCGGTACGGCGGGCTATCTCGCCGGCCAGCCAGATGCCTACCCCGCCCAGCCTTCGGTGACCGAAGGCGTCTACTTCGGCGGCCGCGAGTACCTCAGCGCCTCCCTCCGGTATCGCGCCCTCGGCGACCACGACGATCGCGGCGGACACCCGGTCCAAGCACCGGGTGACCCATTGGCATACCCAAGATACGGAAAACGGCCGCTCCGGCATGAGGATTACGTTGGCCCCGCCGGCCATCCCGGAATGCAGCGCAATCCATCCCGCGTGGCGCCCCATCACCTCAACAATCGCGACCCGGTGGTGTGACTCAGCGGTGGTGTGCAGCCGGTCGATCGCTTCGGTCGCGATATGCACCGCGGTATCGAATCCGACCGTGTAGTCAGTGACGCTCAGGTCGTTGTCGATGGTCTTGGGCACGCCCACCACGAACAGACCGTCTTCGTGCAACCTCTGGGCCACTCCGAGCGTGTCCTCACCACCGATGGCGATCAGCGCGTCCACGCCATGCTCGGCGAGCGTCTGCCTGACTTGCTCAGGGCCGCCATCGCGGTAAGGGTTCGTGCGCGAGGTGCCCAAGATGGTGCCGCCCAGCGGAAGGATATGTTCCACGTCGGCCAGCCCGAGCGGGTGAATCAACCCCAGCATCGGGCCCCGCCAGCCCTCCCGGAATCCAACGATGTCATGGCCATAGATTTCGATCCCTTTGCGGACCACCGCACGGATCACGGCGTTGAGCCCGGGGCAATCCCCGCCTCCGGTAAGCACACCAATACGCATCTCACTTCTCCCTGCCAAGATGTTTGTTCTGCGCTGGCACGCCGAGATGGTTCCAGGCTGCCGCAGCCTTCCCGGTGGCGCATTAGACAGCGGGTTCAAAGAGCCCAAAAGTCCTCCTGCTGCGGTGGTGAGGTGACCTTCGTGCCGTGGGGTGGGACTTTCGACCCTGGTAGGTCGACGCTATTGGGAACAGGCTGCTGACCCGATCCTGAACTCACGGAAAGGATGTCAGCGATGACGAAGCGTGTTGGCGTTTACACCGGACAAAGTGCACCAGGTTTCGACGAGACGTATTGGGACCACAACGCGGCCCAGCCAGTACTCTTGATTGACGAGGCCACCGAGGCGATCACTGAGGCCATTTACCGCCTCCGCGCCGGATCGGTACTCGATGACCGCGATGTGACCGCCGCTGGCGTTGCGCTGGATGACTTGTTCGGTGGGTTCAAGGAGTTGACTGATCTGTTAACGATCTCGGCAGGACGGGACGTCGTCACCGACTTGAGTGCCCGATTGCCGGGCGGCCAGGCGCGCAAATTGTCAGCCTCAGCGTCAGTGCCCTGTGGGGCAGAGGTCTGACCACGTCAGGCCCCCAAGCCCCTGGCCCACGTGGCGGTCGCCGGTTTGGCAGTCCCATCGATCACCTCGATCCGGCGATGTTGAGTGCGCACGTAAGTGAACTGCTGGCTCTTAAGGAGCGCTGCCTGTACTTGCTTTTTGCATTGCGCGATCCGCTGACGCGTGTAATGGTGGTGAGGAGTTTGCCCGTGCAGGAATACATGGTCGATTATTGCTTGGCTTGATGCCGCAAGTGGTCGGCGTCAGAGGCTCGATTGCATTTTGAGCCCACGACCGTGGATGCGCACCTCGAACATGAGTCGGTTTCTTTGGTGCGGATTGCTTCTTGAGAGTCGTGTCTATCGACGAAGCCGGGAAGGCAACAGCGTCAAAAGTCACCTTCAGTGGTGCCAGGGGTCCCAGCCGGGAATGCGTATCAGCCGTACGGGTTGCCGCGGCATACCACAACTGGGCAAGTCGCGTAGCGCGCCACCTGTTGGCTTACTGAGCCGAGAAGTAGCCGGGAGAACCCGCCACGACCGCGGGAGCCGACGACGATCATCCGAGCTTGGCGTTCTAGCTCGACGAGCGCCGCAGCAGGTGGTTCATGTACCACCTGACGCTCGACCACAACCTGGGGATACTTCTCCTGCCAGCTCGCGAGTTGCTCCGCTAGCATGCGATAACCGACGGCCTGGATCTCCTCGACGGGCAGGGCTTCGGCCGGGGCGATCGGGGAATGCAGCGCGCCGAGATCCTGCCAAGCGTGCACGGCGCACAGGGCCGCACCAGCACGCGCGGCCGCCTGGAATGCGTATCCCAATGCATGTTCGCTCGCTGTTGATCCGTCCAAGCCGACGACAACCGGACCAGCGGTATCACCTTGCCCGTGGACGACGACAACAACGGGACACGAGGCATGCTGGACCACCGCAGCGCTGGTTGAGCCCAGCAACATCCTCGAGAAGCCACCTAATCCCCGAGATCCGACGACGAGCTCGCGCGCATGTTGCGCTTCGGCCAGTAACGTAGCCCGAGGATCACCAGTGAACAGATGCAGCTGCGTCTGAACCCCCGGTGCGACAAACTCAGCTGCTTTTTGAGCGTCCCGTAGCCATTGGCGGCCCTGCTCAAGCATTTGTTGTGTCCAGTCAGCCCGCAAACTGGCCGGCACCGGAAAGCTGACCAGTGGCCAGTCCACGGTGTGCACCAGAGAAAGAGAGCACTGCGCATTTCGAGCCTCGGCCGCCGCCCAGCGAACGGCATCCAACGCTGCCTGAGAACCGTCGACCCCAACGACCACAGAGCCCGGCGCGCTGACAGTGTCCATTTCGGCTCCTTGTCCGTCGAGGTGAGGCAACCACGTGCCCCAGCCAATGGTTAGTGGCTGGCGCCACGCGGGACAGCAGTTTTTCGAGGCGTGGCCGACCGCGGATGCGGCAGGAACTTCCACATAGGGACCACCTCCTGCGACACAACGGCTTCGCTGCCGACGTTGGTCCCCCTGGTGCGCAACCTCTAGGACCACAGGTCCTGGAAAAATAGGTCTTCTTGCCTCTTTGGCGACGCCGGCGGGCAGGCGGCGACTGGCGGAAACATGGCGCTCGCTGATGCTGCGAGAGTGGGAGTTAGTAGTAGCTCTGGGTGCGGTTACCGTGCACCATGAACGGCGTGGATCAGGACGAAGAAAAGGGCGCCACCGTGCGGGTGTTCCTGCTTGATGATCACGAAGTGGTGCGGCGTGGGCTGCGCGACCTGCTCGAAGACAGCGGTCGTATCGAAGTTGTCGGAGAAGCCGGGCGAGTTGATGAGGCCCTGCGCCGCATTCCCGCAGTGCGGCCGGACGTAGCAGTGCTCGACGCCCAGTTACCCGACGGGAGCGGTATCGAGGTCTGCCGGGAAATCCGGTCGTCGCTGCCCTCGGTCGCGTGCCTGATCCTGACTTCCTACGACGACGACGAAGCACTGTTCGCTGCGATCATGGCGGGTGCGGCAGGGTATGTACTCAAACAAATCCGTGGCACAGACCTGGTCGATGCGGTGCATCGGGTGGCCCAGGGACAGTCACTGCTCGACCCGGCGGTCACCGCCACGGTGCTGACCCGATTGCGCGAGGGACCACCGACCACTGACCCACGCTGGGAAGCACTGTCTGATCGCGAGCGCGCGGTGTTGGCGCTGATCGCTGATGGCTTGTCTAACCGGGAGATCGGCGCCCGGCTGTTCTTGGCGGAAAAGACCGTCAAAAACCACGTATCGCGGCTTTTGGCCAAGCTGCAGATGCAGCGGCGCACGCAGATCGCCGTGTTCGGGGCGGAGATGCGAGAGCAGGGAGCGCTGCCGCCGCAGCAGCAGAACTAACGCGACGACTTTCGTCCTCATCAGTCCCCGACCTGGGGCCCTTCGCCGCCGGCGCATCCGGTGACACGTTGGCTTGCAACGAGGTCACTGCGGTGAAATCAGGAGCGGGACATGATCGCAAGCAAGCATTGGACCGTCGATATCCATATCGACGAACATGAAGGCCGGACTCGCGCGTTGGCGCGGCTGCATAACCGTGACGAGACCGGCCTGGTAGGTCTCGGGCTGGCCCGGCTCAATCCCGCGGATCGCGACGTGCCCGAGATTGGAGACGAGCTGGCCGTGGCTCGCGCGCTGTCGGACTTGGGTCACCAGCTTCTAAACGCCGCAGCCGGCGACATTGAGCAAATCACCCACCAGCCGGTGCACCTGAGCCAGTGATCAACGCCGGTAGCGGCACAAGGAGAAGTGCAGTGAGCGAGTCGAATAGCACCAAGGGCCCCGTCGTCGTCGGCGTTGACGGGTCACCGACGAGTCTGAGGGCGCTGTATTTCGCCTTCGAGGAGGCCGCGCGCCGAGGCACCGGGTTGCTCGTCGTGTCCGCTTTCGAGCTTCCGGAGGTGTGGTCGCTGACTTCCGGGTTGCCGGTCAGCTGCACCGTGGAGGAAATACAGCAAAGCATGCTTCAGCACACCCGCAGGCTGGTCACCGAAGCCCTCGGCGACCGGATGAGCGCCGACGGCGCTGTGGACGTTGAGATCCTGGCCGAGGGTGGAAGCCCGGCGCGCGTGCTGGTGTCTGCCGCGGCCGCGGTCAGCAGCCCGCTGCTCGTGGTAGGCAGCCGGGGACGAGGGAGCTTCCGGCGCATGGTGCTTGGCTCGGTGAGCCTAAGCTGCGTGCTGCACGCGGCTTGCCCGGTCACCGTGGTCCGTCCAGCGGCCCATCAGGACTGCGTCGAAACCTCCGAGCTGTCCGGCTTTGCGGCCGCAATCCTGTGACCCCGATGTCGAGCGCGGCGCAGCCGGTGATCACCCGGCCGAAGTCAGCACAGGATCTTGCCGCCCTCCCGGTCAGTGCGGTGATGGTCAGTGACGTGCCGGTGGTCAATGGGCATGATCCGGTGGTCGAAGTGTGGCAACGCCTGCACATCCTCGACAGCCCAGTGGCCGTCGTCTGTGACGGCACCCGGGTTGTCGCGGTTGTCTCCCAACACACCTTGGCGATGTGGTGGCCTTCCGGC
Organism: Actinomycetota bacterium; assembly: GCA_021324675.1. Lineage (GTDB taxonomy): Bacteria > Actinomycetota > Actinomycetes > Mycobacteriales > Pseudonocardiaceae. Next base: position 10,579 of record JAJPIR010000121.1, on the reverse strand, counting down.
GGGCCCTGCCAGATGCGTCGCTGCCAGGTGCGAGACGTCATTGACCCCGGCATCCCGACCGTGCACCCCATACCAGTGTGCGCCAAGCCGCCGAGCTGATCAGCAACTTCAGGCTCGAAGGGGTGCCGGTCGTGACCGCCGGCGGAGCGCTGCTCGGCGTGGTGACACCAAGCGAACTGGTCCGCCTCCTGGCTGTGTCGATACCGGCAGCTAAAGCTCACGGTCAGCCTGACGAATGACAGTGATCTTTCCTGGATGTAGAGGCAGGCGCCGGCCAGTGACCTCGGTTATCGGGATACGGACGAACACGCGATCCGGTAGGCAGACCCACGGAGCCAGATGAAGCTGTTCAACGCGGTGCACTTGCGCCGGATCGGTGATCACCTCAGCACGGCCCATAACCAGGACGCTCCACCCCACCTGCACGGCCGGCTCCACGTCATCAACTTCGAAAGTGATCACTCGACCTTCGCGGACCGCGTCGAGCTTGTCGCCTTTACTAGTACTGAAGACGATGCTTTCCCCGTCAGTGTCGCTGTCTAGGACGAAGTTCACCGGCAGCATCATGGCGCGACCCTGCGGCATCGCCCATCCGACCCGGCCGATGCTCACCGTCGCCAGCAGGCCCAGGCAGGTTTCCCGGTCGAGAGTCTCGATAGCGCGCTCCCCGATCAATGAGCACCAACTGCGGGTGCAATTCACAGTGGCAGGTTGGCCACCACCGCACCAGGGTTCGCTCCGGCCTGATTGGTCACCTGCTCGACAGCTGCGGCGACGGCGGCGGCCAAGGATCCACCGGTAGGGATGGGGCATGCTTGCGGCCAGGGGTCGGCGTGCGCTGCCATCTCGCGGCTGACCGCCTCGCCGGCATCAGACAATGACCCAATCCGTTGGCGCAGTCGCTGGGCACTGACCTCGGGCGCTGCGGTGCATTCCAGCGCGACAAGGGCTGCGTGCGCGCTGTCGGCCAGCTCCGCGGCCGCAGCGCGCCGGAGTGCGCTGGTCCAGGAGGCATCCAGCACGACCGACTCACCCTGGGCAAGGCAATGCGCTGCGCGGGCGAGCAATTCGGTGTAGGTGCGCTCGGTCGCTGCCGGGGAGTACAGGCCCTGGTAATAGGGCGCCGCAGCCGACTGGTCTGGCGTGATTCCGTGCAATTCTTTGCGGACCCGATCACTAGACAACACCACCATGCCCAGTTGCCCCGCCAGCGCATTGCTCACCGTGGTCTTCCCGGTGCCGGGCAAGCCGCCGACGAGAACTAGCCGCACCTGGCCAGCGCGCAGGTGGCGTGCTGCAATCGCGGCGTAGCGGCGGGCCTCTTCCCGAGAGGACGCCTGCACCGGGCCGTCGTCCTGCTCGCTGCGCAAACAGGCCACTCTCGCCCGGATTAGCGCCCGGTAAGCGATGTAGTGGTGGCGCAGTGCCGGTGGGGCTGGATCGCCGGCAAACTCGGCGTACCAGTCCAGGAACCGAGCAGCGAGTTCCGCTGCACCGCGGTATTCCAGATCCATGGCCAGGAAAGCAGCGTCATCAAGCCCGTCAAGGTAACGCAGCCGGTCATCGAATTCCAGGCAATCCAACATCCGCGGGCCATCGTCCAAACAAAAGATGTCAGCGGTCAGCAGATCGCCGTGACCGTCCACGATGCGCCCGACGCGCTGCCGGGTGGCCAACAGTGGCTCTCGGCCAGCAAGGAAGCCCAAGGCCAACCGCTCGATCTCGACCATCAACGCGTCATCCAAGACAGTCTTGTGGAAGCGCCGCAGTTCGGCGAAGTGGTCGACCCACCGGGCCTGGAGCGCATCACGCCCAGCCTCGGCGGTGATCTCGGGGCTGCGGTAGGCATCGGCATGGAAGGCGGCCAGCATCCTGGCCAGCTGCCGTACCGCGTCGTCCACCGGCGCCCCGGCGGCGAGCAGGGTGGCCAGCCGGCGCTCCTCGGGCATCCGGCGCATGACCACGAGATGGTCGCAAGGCCGGCCGTCGACGCCCGTCACCTCGGCCACGCCGAGATACACATCCGGTGCCAGCCGCCGGTTGAGTTCAACCTCCCGCCGGCAGGCCTCTAGCCGCCGTTGCCGGGCGCTGAAATCCAAAAACGTGGTGTGCACGGGCTTTTTGAGCTTGTAGGCCAGCCCCCCGACGAGGAACACCACCCCGATGTGGGTTTCCCGGACCGCGACGAAAGGTCCGTTGGTTCGGGGATCTGTGCTCATGGTGGGGACAGTAGGCAGCCGCCGTAGGACCCCCATAGATTCCTGCGGTCCCTGCGGTGAGGACGCGCGAACCCTTGGTCGGTGACTAACGACCCTGCCGATGGCGTGTGATGACGCGCATTGTGCTAGCAGGACACCGACCAGGGAGGCCGCCATGAGCACCGTTCGTGTTCCCGGGCCGCTGACCCGGCTGGTGCGTCGGCATGGGTTTACTCGATCGCCACTGTGCCGCAGCACCGACCGTGTCGAAGCCGGGCTGACTGCGGCCCTAGCGGTGCTGGCGCTGCTGACCGTGCTAATAGCCACCGTCTTCGCGATAAATGTCTATCAGCGGGCACAGACTGAAGCAGCGACGAAAACCGCACAACAGACCCCAGTAACCGCTGTCCTGCTTACCGACGCGGCACTGCCGCCCGCGGACTCACCCGAACAGGGTGTCCCGGGCGATACGACCGCCCTGGCGCGCTGGCAACCGCCCAACGGCCAGCAACACACCGCACCCTTGTGGGTCAGTGCCGACCGCCATGCCGGGGACCGGATGTCGATTTGGATAGATCAGCAGGGCAACCGCGTCGACCCACCGGCGACAGCCTGGTCCATGACCGCTGACGCCGTGGCCTACGGAATTGCCCTGCTCGCCAGCGGCTGGGTGCTGTTGGGATTGCTGTGGTGGGCGGTGTGCCACGTGCTGGGCCGGATTAATGCCGCTTGGTGGGACCTGGACTGGGAACGAACCGGTCCAGGCTGGAGCCGTCGAACCTCGCAGTAAACAACCGAAGGAGGCAATCGGAAATGCGTGTTGCTGACGTCATGACCAGGTCGGTACTGACCACGACCCCCCAGACGCTCGTGAAGGACGCTGCGATCGTCCTGGCCGGACACGGGGTGACGTTACTGCCCGTTGTCGATGACGATGATCGTTTGGTTGGAGTGCTTACTGAAGCTGATGTGGTGCGCGGGCGGATCCCACCGGATCCGCGCCGCGGCGTATGGCACGGCAGCAAGGCCGGACCACCACCACCGATGACCGTCGGCGAGGTAATGAGCAGCCCACCACTGACCACCGACCCATACACCGACGCGGCGGAACTCGCGGCCATGATGATCGACCGGAGACTGCGCAGCATCCCGGTGGTTGATGAGGATCGGCTCGTGGGCATCATCACTCGCCGGGATTTGGTACGCACCATCACCCGGGCTGATGCCCTGATCGCAGCGGATGTCCGCAAGCGGCTGCGAGCATACGGCAACCCAGACCGGTGGACAGTGCACGCCGACCACGGCACGGTAACCATCACCGACCAATTCGCCGATCCGGTCGATCACCACGTCGCTCTGGTGCTCGCTCAAGCCGTCCCCGGAGTAGTACACGCTGAGGTCGTCTGCTCTTCATCCACGCCGGCATGACAGCAGTCCACTAACAGCGTGCCTCCTACAATGCCCGGGCCGGCCGCAGCTGAGTAACTGCTCAAATATGCCCTGAGTCATGGTGGGGTATGCATCCTGGCCGACGGCGTCCCTTTTCATTTCCTCCGGGTGGCTTGGGGGCTGGCTCTGGTACATGCCGGCTCAACCTCGGAATGCCCATGTACACGGGCGTTATCATCGCTACCCGAGCAAGAAAAGCAGTTACTGTGTCCATCCGCGCTCATACATTCCGGTGTCGAAACTATCGACTGCGGCCGTTGCCTCATAATGATTGACGACTGCTTCACGACCTCCGCGGCGCCCGCTGTCCAGACTCGGGCGATGTCAGGATGAGCGCCGTGGAACTGGCTCTGACCAAAACTGTCCCGAAGACATACCCAACGCGGTCGAGGAGCTCCAGCCATAACGCCTCACTGCCTCCCGTGAGACAGACGGACCAGACACGGCCACGGCCTTGACTGCGTCATTAAGCACGAAAATAGGGTCGTTGGTCTCTGGCAGCTGGTCAGCGGTCCGGTTACGGTTCGAGGTATTGAGTCGGATTCGGTGAGAACGATGCAGATTCAGAAGTGATCAGCTTGCTCGCTGAAAGCCAAGCACAAAGGTTGCCTACCATGACCGAACGGGTTGACGTCGTCTTTGACTCCGGCGGGGTAATATGCAAAGCGTACTTTTACCGGCCGGCTGGGGCGGTTGCTCCAGTGCCATGCGTGGTGATGGGCCACGGGTTCACCGGAACCAGAAACCTGGGGCTACTCGCCTACGCTGAGCGGTTCGCTGAGGCGGGGATGGCGGTGCTGGTGTTCGACTACGCGCATTTTGGCGTAAGCGGGGGACAGCCGCGTCAGTTAATTGATATTAACCACCAGCTGGACGACTACCGGGCCGCGATCAGTTTTGCGCGTGCCCATCCAAGTGTCGATCCCGATCGGGTGGTGCTGTGGGGCACGTCGCTTAGTGGCGGTCATGTGATCGTCGTCGCTGCGGGTGATCCACGGATCGTCGCGGTAATCTCCCAGATCCCTTTCATTGGCATAGAGTTTCGCAGATCCGAACAACGCTCAATGAGAGTCACGCTGCAACTCGTCGGGGCAGCGGTCAAGGATGTGGTCCGTGGGCTACTAGGCCGGCCTCCACATTTAATCCCGGTTTTTGCTAAGCCTGGCCAGGTTGCAGTGTTCACCAACCCGTACGACAAGTCGATAATAGATGTATTAGCTGCTCACGCGCCGGAGTGGCGCAATGAGGTGGCGGCACGAGGGTTGCTGCCACTGCTATGTTACCGGCCCGGGGTCCATGCTACGGGCCTGGCTATGCCGTTGTTGGTGTGTGTGGCCGAGCATGACACCGCCGCTTCCCCGGAGCGAGCCGCTGCGATGGCCGCACGAGCTCCCCATGGACAGTTGCGTCGTTATCCGATCCGGCATTTCGATGCCTACCTCGGTGACTGGTTTGAAGTGATGATCGACGACCAGGTAGCCTTCCTCCACAGCCATTTATCACCGATCAACCGAACAGCGCGGTAAGAATTTGTGGCATATATGGTGCTGTTGCAAACTCGGGACGATGATGCCCGGTATGGCAGGACCCGAGGTCTGTGAGCATCTTTTCCGGACGGCACTTCCCGAAGGAAGAGATCTTGTGGGCGGTGCGCTGGTACTGCCTGTGGCGTGCCAAAACTCGATTGAGGTTTGACCGGGTGTTTTCTGATCGGCGCAGGCTGCGCGTTGGTACTCATTGATCAGTCCGCCGAGGACTTGGTGGCGTCGGATTGGGGTGTTGCGAGGAATCGGCGTAGCGAGGTCGCGGGTTGGTGGGTGATCCAGGCTCTGATGCGGGCGGTGGTCAGTGAAATGGCGCACATACCGGTGGAGAACAACTCGGGCGTGTCGCTCGTGGTAGATCAGCAGTCGGTCGGTGTATTGCGCGCGGACGCTGCCCACGAACCGTTTCGCGTAGCAGTTCGCTTGGGGCGTGCGCGGAGGGATCTTGACCACGGTGATGGCTTCGGAGGCGAACACGGCATCAAAGGTGGCGGTGAATTTGCCGTCCCGGTCGCGGATCACCAAGCGGAAGGTGCCGATGCGGTTACCGAGGTCCATCAGCAGGTTGCGAGCGGCCTGAGTGGTCCAGGCCGCTGTGGGATGGGCGGTGACGCCCAGGAGATGGACCCTGCGGGTGTGGACTTCCATCACCAACAGAACGTAAAGGCGGCGCAGCGCGACGGTGTCGAGGGTGAAAAAGTCAGTGGCCAACAGGCCAGTGGCCTAAGCGCGCAGGAAGGTCCGCCACCCGGTGTCGGCCCGGCGGGGTGCCGGGCCGAGCCGCGCGGCGGCCAGGCTCCGCCGAATCGTGGCGGTATCGACGCGATGCCCGAGACCGACGAGTTCGCCGCGGATTCTGCGGTAGCCCCAGGAAGGATTCTTTCGTGCCAGACGCAGCACCAAAGCTTGGATGTCGTCGGTGACCGGTGGGCGGCCTGACCGCTGAGGGTAGGTCCACCGTCTGGTGATCAGCCGGCGGTGCCAGGCCAGCAGTGTGGCCGGCGTGACGATCCGAGAGGTCCGCAGCGGGCGGGGCAGCAACCGGGCCAAAGCGGCCAGGATGGCCCGGTCCGGCCCGGTGACCAGGCGAGGCCTGGTCACCTGGCGGCGAAGGGTCGCGACTTCCTGGCGCAAGATGAGAATCTCGACATTCTTGGCCGCCGCGCTGCGGGCGAGCAGACCAAGCCAACCGAACAGCCCCTGGTCGTGGTCAGAGACAACAGCCGAAACAACACGACCGGTGATCATGTCATGATCACGGAAGGCCGCCAAAACCGCAGGTCACACATGTGGGCGACTTATGCCACGGCACAGGCGCGGTGACTGAACCTATCACCCGGCCAACCGGTATGGAAACTGCCTATCGCTACTTCTCTAATGCGTAAATACGACGAAAACCGGTCCCCTGACGCGATGGTCAGCCTGCCGCTCGCTACTACTGGTACGACGGGGGCTGTACGAAGACAACTTGCTGCTCACCCTCGCTGCGGACCGATGATGGCTTTCGGGTGTCAGTGGTCTCAGTCACCTCCGGGTTTTGCTGTTCGTCTGAAGCGTCCGCTGTTTGGTTCAGTGTGTCATCTGCCATTAGTCACTCCTTCACGCTGCTGCGTCAAAAGACACTGACCATCTCCTCCGAGCTTCGCCTAATTCTCGGTGCAGGGCAAGACTCAGATGCCCGAGCGGTCATTGGCCGGTGGAGCTACGGATCCAGCAAGCTCACGATCAAACCAAGGGTTACAGTTGCATGCGGTTCGCGCCCATTCGACCTAGTCCCACACACGCAACGAGCAGGCCTGTAGGTGTACCTATCCGGTTCCGGTCTAGATATAGCTCGCAGACACGTTAATCTTGTAATGGTAGCGAAACGGAAGCGCAAGCAACACCACTGGTCCACGTTCAACGGTCTATGCCCATCATCCGGCCATGTAGCGACCAGCACCAACACTGTTCAACCGTGTTAAACCAGCAGAACTGATCCGGATTGACACGGTAGAGGTCACCGGCCGGTTCGCGCCAGCACGTTGAGCCCCACGGCAGAAGCTGACATCCACCGCGCTGTTATTACTGGCATTGCTAGAGATCCGCGTGGATACCAACACACCTGCTGACCTGGAAGATCACGAAGTCAGCGGCACGGAGGATAGGTTTTTGGTTCCGATGGTCCACGCAAGAGGGGGCCGGGACTAGCGGTCTGACAGCTTGATCTGACAGCACGACGGCGGACAACCGCCCACTACTCCACACTCCCTGCACAAGCATCAGCAGGTCATGGACGCTGATAGACGGTCAGGCACCGCTGCGGGAGCGAGGGGTCCACACTGCTCCCGAGTGCAGTTGATCTCGTAGCGGAAGCAAAACGGAAGCGCAAGCAACACCCTGATCCACGTTCAACCGTGTTCAACCATCATTAGGGCTCGTGGCAACCAGCGACAACAACATTCAACAGTGTTAAACAACAGAACTGATCCGGATTCGGGACGAAGAGGCCGTGGGTTCAAATCCCACCACCCCGACACTAAGACCGCTGGTTGGAGACTGTGCGCGATCGAGTCACGTTGGCCTTGGGTGACGGACTGCGTGACTATCGGATCCTTTTTCAGGTGTGCATCCCTGCCGTTGAGGCTCTCTCGGCGGTTCACGGTGATGGTCGTGTGCCGGTCGCGGCTTCGGGTACCGAGGCCAGGTGACGACCGTGATGCGAAGCCAGCAAGGCTGATCCACCCGGTAAGTTCCAGGAACTAGCAGGTCAGTGCGCTGACCGTTAATGAGGGCCGACGTGAGACGACGGCGCTCCCGCGGTGAATCCCTGCATGGCGCGTGGCAGTACGTCTGTGATCAGCGTCGTGATCGGCTTCACCGCAGGCCGGTGATCGAGCGTGCTGTTCGAACTGATCGAAGCGGCCACAACGACAGATTCCGTTCGGCACCCACAGGGTGAGCCCAGCTCGGCGTTTGCCGCCTGAGAGTTGTTGCCCGGGCAGATCCCCGCCCACGACGCCAGATGCCCGGTGGTGGGAACACAGTCATGTCCAGACCCACCTCGGCAATCATCACCTCGGCCACCCGGCGTCCGACTCCAGGAATGGTCATGATCAGGTTCAAACACGCTGTGGTGTGACCGCAGCAGCACGTCGACTTGCTGCCGTCTCCGCTTGCGTCGTGGCGCTCAATACCCTAAAGAATTCTCGGCATGGATCATCTCCTGTCGCAGCCTGCCTTCTACATGCCGTTTACCGCACGCACCAACCCGTATCTCGACCAGGGCCGCATACATGTGAAGCAGTGGGCTCAGCAGATGGGCCTGCTTGACGACGCGTACTCCGCATGGCCGGACCGGTGGAGCCAGCAGAAGTTCGACGAAGCGGATTTCTGCCTCTGGACGGCGATGACTCATCCTGACGTAGGACTGGACGAACTAAACCTGGTGACCGATTGGCACGTGACCTTGTGGTTCGTCGATGACCTATTCCTTCCACTGTTCCAGCAGAACAACGACCGCCAGGCCGCCCGGTGCCAGATTCACCGCCTGCTGGACTTCCTGCCCATCGACGGGCTTCCCCGCCCGTACCTGGTGCCCGAAAACCCAGTGGAGCGGGCGTTCGCCGACCTGTGGCCCAAGACCGCGCCCCCCATGACGCCTGACTGGCGTCGTCGATTCGTATGCGACATCGAGCGGTTTTTGCATGGTGTGTTGTGGGAGCTGGATCACCTCGAACAGGATGGGCAAGATGGCGTCGCCGACCCGATCGAGTACATCTACGCCCGCCGGGAATTCGGTGGCCTGCCCATGACCAGCACCCTCATGGAGCACGGACTGGGCGAGATCCCCGAGAAGGTCTACCGTATGCGACCGTTCCAAAGCGCCTTGCGCGCTTTCGCTGACATTGTCAGCCTGCACAATGACATCGTCTCCTACGACAGGGAAGTCGCCGAGGGCAGCATCAGCAACAACGGTGTCGAGGTGCTGCGCAAGGCCCTCGACTGCGGCCTTGAACACGCCTGCGGCCTGCTGAACCAGCTGCTCACTGCCCGCGTCCGCACCTTGGAGAACACAGTCGGTCCGGACTTGACACGCGCAATGGAGGAGGAAGACCTACCCGAGCCGTTGCCACGCCGAGTCACCAAATATGTCCAGGCGCTCAAGGACGCAACAGCCGGCTCATACGCCTGGCACACCGCAACCGGCCGCTTCGATCGGCGTCCCGCTGTCCCGCACGGCCCCACCGGCATCGGCACCTCGGCTGCTCGCCTACCCCATCACCGCGCGGCCGGGCGGGTCTGATCAACTGCGAATGAGCGGCAACGCGCTGGATTCAGAGCCGGAACCGATCACATGTGGCGCCAATCGAGCCTGTGGGACCCGAATATGGAATTTGGGCGTGACTTGCAGGCTTGCGGTGCGCGGTTCGATCATGCTGCGATCTGATACTCGCTGGTGAGCCCTGAGTTCCGGCTGGGGTGGGACGGTGGTGGTCATGGATATCTCTGTTCCGGCGATGGGTGCTGGACGGTGATCAGCTCCGGAGCTGGCTTCTCCGCACGCGCTGGCCAATCGAGCCGACGATCCGTGAACTGGCGGGCTTTGTTCTTCGCCAGGCGTAGTGCTAGTCGACGGGGAAGATCCACAGGCCCAGCCAGCGCGCGAACTAGCTGTCACGCCAGGTATAGGCAGGGGCGCTGTTGCTTTGGCGAGGAGGACGCAAACGCCACTGTCGATTGCGTCGAATCAGACGGCGAGGGTGAGCTCGGCGAATGCAGTTGCCAGCCGGATTACCTGCCCTCGTTGTGGTTGCCGGATGCCCAGACCAGCGCGTTGCGCCGTCAGGTGCTGCGTCGAGCGCAGCTGGTGCGCCAACGTACCCGGTTGAAAAATCAGGTGCATGCGATCTTGCACCGCAACCTGATCCCGCGCTGCCCCGCGACGGATTCGTAGCCTCCGAGGCGACGGCCCGGTGATCATGCGGCCATGATCGCCGGTCGTAGTGGAGTAGTTGTCGTGTCGGCTGTTGCCCAATAAATCATGGGCGCTGTGAATGAACTAGGTAGTCGGGGACTGATCGACGGATACCGCAGGGGCGGCAGGCCATCATGTGGACCAGGTTGGGGTGGCGTTCACAGGGCACCTCGCCCGTCTACGGTCATGATCATCGTGTGTGCGACTGCGTGACGAACTGCGTGACAATCACCGCGGACCACCACGGACTTCGGTGGATCCTGGCGGATGCCTAAACAGCGCGTACCCGCGGAAATGCGCTGGTCAGAACCCTATGGTTGTTGCTTCGGGACGAAGAGGCCGTGGGTTCAAATCCCGCCACCCCGACAAAAAACCGCAGGTCAGAGGCCTTGAGTCACAACCTTCCGATCAACTTCGCGGCCCGTACAGCT
>JAJPIR010000087.1 GCA_021324675.1 Actinomycetota bacterium | reverse complement strand
GAATGGTTTCCGGAGGGTTTGTACTTGGTGGGGGAGATTCAGGCTGTGACGGAATACCAGTCTACGGAGGATCGGGCGCGTAACCGCCCGGTACGAGCGCGGGTGGATGAGGTGAGTGGTTTGCCGCTGTTTCGAGGCACCTTTGCTGATCCGGCGGCGGAAAAGGATCGAGAGAAGTCGGTGACGGTGGAATTCGCGTGTGCGCATCAACCGGTACCGCCCTCGTCCGTGCCGGGTGTGCCCTTTCGGCCGGTGGTACTGGAGGGCATGACGGTGGCGCCACGCGCCGAGGCGTCTGGCCAGGCCAAGTGGATCACATGGGTAATTCGCGCAACCGGCATGACGGCACCGGCGGCAGTCACTAGTACGAACCCACCGGCCCCAGCAGGGAAGTCGGTGGTGGCTTCCGGCCCGTCCGGGAAAGTGGTTGCGGCGTGAGTTCCCTAGGCGATGACGCTGGACCACCGGTGCAAGTGAATACGCCGCAGACGCTGGCGGACGCGCAACACGTAGTGGCCAGTGGCCGGCCGCGACAGAAGGCGCCGCTATCGGAGTGGCTGGCGTACCACCAGCGCGCAGCGGCGTACTACGCCGAGGTCGCGGAGATCGATCGAGGCCACCACCACGAGGCACTGGCTATGGCCGACGAGCAACGCCAGTTCGCAATGAAGATCAAAGCTCAGATTTCCGTACAGCGGCCCGTCAGCGAGGAGGAAGACGGATGACCGCAACCACTACGGCAAACCGTGGAGTACCCCACACCTTGATGCAGGCTCACGAGGAACTGGTCCGTGCTCGTCCATGCCGCAAGGCGTCGCTGTCTGTGTGGCTGTCGTATTACCAGCACTCAGTGGCGGTATATGAGCAGATCGCCAAAACCGATCCCGGACACGAGTGTGAGGCCCTGTATTGGGCCGTGCGAGAACGAGTCCATGCTAAGGGGATCGAGGCCCGAATCAGAGGCCTCGGATCTGCTAAGTAATTGACGGTACAAGACGCGTCATCAACGGAGGTTGTCCCAGAAAATTGAGCAGTTGCGGTAAGAGAGACCGCGCTGAACAAGGAATACGAGAAAATCAACGCATCAGGGTGGTGCGGTAATGCCGCACGCCTTCATCAATTACACGACCGACGTAGGCGCAGAAGCGGATTCACTGGCTACCAACCTTGTCCGCTTCTGCGCTGTCCACCCGAGTCAGAGGTGAACAGTAGTGAGGATACGCAGAACCACCGGCCTGGGCGCAAGTCCCCTGGTCGGTTGGAATGACAACAGCAACAATCGAAACGACATCGCGATTACCTCGGCGAGCGCCGGAGGTGGTCGGTGATGGACGTGCAAGCGATCGCCCTGTTTGTTGCAGGTGGCGGCGCGCTGGGCGTCATAGCGTGGGTGCTGGCCAAGATCGGCCGGGTACTGATCAAGATGGCGGAGGCCTTGGCCGCCGCAGCGGTGGTCTTCCTCGCGCTGTGGCTGATGATCAAAGCTGTGGTGTGGGCGCTGCGCCAATTGCTCACTCATTGGCGGACCAGTCTGACCCTGGTCGCACTGGGCGCCTGGTGGCACTGGTGGGGTGCAGTATCCCTAGTGATCACCGTAGCGGTGGTCGCCTCGGTGCTTCTCGGGTGGCGGCTGACCGATCTAGCCTCGTTTGACGCCTGGGCAGGTCGGCACCTGCGGGCCTGGTGGCTGCGCTGGACGATCTACGCCCCGAAGCTGCCCCACTGGCTGCACGCCTGCGGCCTCGGTATCAAGCACGAAACAGTGCCCGTGGTATTCGCGGTCACTCCGCTGGCGCGGGCCTTGGGACATAACCGGCGTGCGGTCGCGCCTATTGAACTCCCGAAAGTCGTCGGGGTGCGGTCCGGCGCGTCGTGGGATCTGGTGCGGGTTCAGCTGGTCCCCGGCCAGAAGCCGGAAGATTTCGACGAGGCGACCCGCGCGCTGGCCTGCGCCCGGGGGGTGACGCGCTGCCAAGTACGGGAGCTGACTCCCAATGTGGTGTCGATCGATTTTCAGCGCCGCAATCTACTGGCCGACCCAGTGCCCTGCCTCGACCTGACGGCCCTGACTGATGTCCCGGGCACCGCTGTCGATCTGCGGCGGGTGTGGTCGGGGCGCACCGAGTACGGTCAAGACTGGCACGTGCTGCTGGCCGGGGGTCACACCCTGGTCGCCGGAGCGACCGGTGCGGGCAAGAACTCGGTGATGTGGTGCCCGCTGGTGACCATCGCCCCGGCCATCCGCGACGGCCTGGTGCGAGTGTCGGGTATTGATCCCAAGGGCATGGAGCTGGCCTACGGACGGCGCATTTTTGCTCGCTACGCCGTCACCGGCACCGAGGCCCTGGCGGTGCTCGATGAGCTGATCGCCACGATGGAGTCCCGCAAAGCCCAGTTCGCCGGGCGGGTGCGCTCAGTCCCGATCAGTGCTGAGCATCCGCTGGAACTCGTCGAGTTTGACGAGATCGGCGCGTTGACCAAATACACCGATCGCAAAACTCGGGAGGCCATCACCGAGCGGGTGGCCCTGTTGACCACTCAGGGCCGGGCGCTGGGCTTCACCGTGCGCGGCTATGTCCAAGAACCCACCAAAGACACCGTGCCCGTACGGGAACTGTTCCCGCGCCGGATTTGCCTGCGGGTGTCAGCCAAATCCCACGTCGGGATGGTGCTCGGCGACCAGGCCTACGAGCGGGGCGCCTGGGCGAACCGCATTACCGAAACCGAAGCTGGCGTCGGTTACGTCTTTGGCGAAGGCCTCCGCGAGCCGTTGCGCATCCGGGCCGGCTGGGTCCCCGACGACACGATCAAGCACCTCGAAACCTTCGTCACCGGCCCCGTTAGCCACAACACGGCGGTGCTGCCCTTCCCAACCAAACCCACTGGCACCGGTGGCTCGACACACGGGGGTGCCGCATGAGTACCCCTATCACGGCGCCTGCAGAAGTGCCGAGCGGGCAGCGTCGCATCGAACGGATGCGTCAACCATTGACCGCTGATGTCTTGGCCGCAGTGGCCGATGCGCACGGGGTGTGCGTGCGGCCGTTCACCATGGAAGTCGGTGACCCGGATACCGGTGAGCTGCGGTATGTGCCGTTGCCGTGCGGGTCCACCCTGGAGTCGGTGTGCGGGCCATGTGCCCGCAAGGCCCGGGCACTGCGGATGGCGCAGTGCCGGGAAGGATGGCACCTCGCCGAAGAACCCCGCCTAGATGCTGATCCGCCCACGGCAGACCAACAAGCACAGCTGACCGTACGGGCGGACCTCATCTCCCAGTATCGGGATGCGGTCTCGGCTGGGCGAGTCTGCGAGGTCGACGATCTCCGAGAAGCCATCCGGGAAGCCGACGACAAACTTCGGCAACTCGGCGTTCGGGGCCGCCTGCCCGCGCCCGACCTGCCAGCCAAGCGTCCTGCCAAGCGCTCAACCCGTCGCCGGCAGGATGCGCCGAACCTGCCCACCCGGCGGGTCAGCAAGACCACGGTGGGCCGGGAATACGCCGGGCGGTACCGGCCGTCGATGTTCGTCACATTGACCTGTGACAGTTACGGATCGGTCCGTGAGGACGGCACTCCGGTTGATCCGGAGAGTTATGACTATCGGCGGGCGGCCCGGGATGCGGTGCACTTTTCCTCGCTGGTGGATCGTTGGTGGTAAAACCTGCGCCGCGTTGTCGGCTGGGATGTGCAGTACTTCGCCACTATCGAGCCGCAAAAGCGGATGGCACCGCACCTGCACACCGCGTTGCGAGGGTCAATTCCGCATGAGGTGATCCGGCAAGTCACCGCAGCCACTTACCACCAGGTTTGGTGGCCCCACCACGACCAGCTTGTCTACACCAGCGGCCAGCTCCCGGTGTGGCAGCCCACCGTCAAGCGGTTCGTCGACCCCGACACCCGTCAACCGTTGACCTCGTGGGCCGAGGCGCTAGAGCAGCTCACCGAGCCAGCGCACGTCGTCACTTTCGGGCCACAGGTGCACTCCAAGGGCATCCTTGGCGGCACCGATGACGCGGGCCGCCATCTCGGCTACCTAACCAAATATCTGGTCAAAAGCGTCGCTGAGATTGTCGAAGCTGGCACTGAGGCCAAACAGCGCCACGCCGACCGGCTGCATGCCGAGCTGTCGGTGACGCCGTGTTCGCCGCGGTGTGCGGTGTGGCTGCTTTATGGCATCCAACCTTTGAGTGTTACGTCGCAGACGGTGCCCGGATATTGCAAGGGCCGGGCCCACCGACGGGCCACCCTGGGCCTGCCCGGCCGCCGGGTGCTCGTATCCCGGAAATGGTCCCTCAAGACCCTGGCAGATCACAAAGCCGACCGCAGGGCGTTCGTGACTCAGGCACTTGCCGCGGTTGGGATCACCAAACCGGCCCAAGACACGTCCCGGTTGATCTGGCGCAAGCTCGCCCCCGGCGACCCCAACGTGCCACCCCGGGCGCACCTGCTCATGCAGGCCATCGCCGAACGCATCACCTGGCGCGCCGAATATGACCGCGCCATGTTGGTCGCGAACGCGCCTCCGCTCAGCACCGCAAGTGTTTCGGCAATTCGACAAGCAGCGTGACGGCTGGGGGAGAGGCAGACCGATGAGCAACAAGCCATCAAGCAACGTTCGGGAGCTGACCCAGCTGATGACGGTTCCCGAGATCCTGGCGGCGCTCGGTGGATCCGTGTCACGCGACACCTTCTACAAGTGGCGCCAAACCGGCAAGGGACCTCGCTGCTTCGCTCTCCCGAACGGGGAACTGCGCTGCACCGTCGCTGATTTCAACGAATGGCTTAACGCGCTACGGAGGACCGCGGCATGACCACAACCTTCAAGGTGCGGTTCTGGGAGATAGCGGACTGGGCAAAATCGAAGGACAAGAAGAAAAAGAAGGGCCGTCCCTACGGCGTCCGGTGGGTAACAGAGGGCAGGTCGCACTCGGAGTGGTACTCCACTAAGGCGCTTGCGAACAACCGGCGCTCGGAGCTGATGCAAGCGGCTCGGGAAGGTGAGCCATTCGATGTCGAGTCCGGGTTGCCCACGACTGAGTTGAAACGGCGAAACTCACTATCCTTTGTTGAGTTCGCGCAGTCCTACCTGGACATGAAGTGGCCGGATGCGGCGGCAAAGACGCGCACCAGCACGGTGGATGCGCTAGCCACAGCGGGCACCGGGTTTGTTCGTGACGCTACTGGGAGACCAGAGGCGGCCGATATTCGGCGGACGCTGACGTCCACGTTGCTGCCACCGACAACGCGTAACGAGGAATTGTCGCCTGACGATCGAGAGGTCGTTGACTGGCTCATCCGGCACTCGCGTCCACTGTACGACCTGACCGACGTTGGGGCGATGCGAGACGTGTTGGACGCCGTGGCGACAAGGTTGGACGGCAAGAGCGCGGCGGCCACGGTGTACCGCCGGAAGCGGGCGGTGTTGTTCAACATGCTGTCCTATGCGGTGGAGCGCGAGATGTTGCCGGACCATCCCATGGCCAAAGTCAAGCGAACCGCTCCGAAGATGGTCGAGGAAGTAGATCCGCGTGTGGTCGCTAACCCAGCACAGGTCAGGCAATTGCTGACGGCGGTGACTTACGTCGGGCGGCGCAACCGAGACCGGGGCGCACACTTAGCCGCCTTCTTCGCGGTGGGCTACTACGCAGCAGCGCGGCCAGCTGAAGGCTTGGCTCTTCGGGTACAGGACTGCGCGTTACCGACGCAGGGCTGGGGAGAGCTGGCGCTCGGCGAGTCGCGGCCGGCGGCGGGCAAGCGGTGGACCGACTCCGGCGAGGTGCACGACCGGCGGGGCCTCAAGCATCGTGGTCGGAAGGAGGTCCGCTTAGTACAGATACCGCCGGTGCTGGTGGGCATGCTGCGGGAGCACGTGGAGCACTTTGGTACTGGGCCCGATGGGCGGCTGTTTCGTTCACCGAATGGGGGCGTCGTGTCGTCTTCGACTTACTTCCGGGTGTGGGATGAAGCGCGAAGCTACGCATTAGCCCCATCGCAGGTGGCCTCGCCGTTGGCTCGGCGGCCGTATGACTTGCGGCACGCTGCCGTGTCGTTGTGGCTCAACCGAGGTGTCCCGGCGCCCGAGGTTGCTCAACGCGCTGGCCACTCAGTGGATGTGCTGCTCAAGGTCTACGCCAAGTGCATCGAGGGTGACCGCATAAAGATCAACAAGGTGGTCGAAGACGCGTTCGCCGAGTAGGGGCCAAATCCATGACGACAGCGGCAATCAGCTACCAGCTGCAAGTGAAAGAAGCAAGCGATTTTATATTCGCTAGAAACACTCGACCGGCGGCTGCGATCGATTGCCAGTCATAAGAGACTGCGGCAGTAGGAGCGGTGAACAGTCGGGGACGCCGCTCTACGAGACCGGGGATGTGTGCGGGCCCATGATGAATGATTACCTGTCTCTACTGCCATCGACTTTTCAATGGATCGCGGAGCGTCTCAATTCTGCCTCGGGTATACCGTGGCCTTTGTGGATCGGAGGGATATTTCCGGTATACGCAGCCGCCCTTTCGGTTGTTCTTTGGGTGCTGCGCGGAACTACTTGGCCGGTACGATGTTTGTATCCGGTGACAAGCAGGCGGCGCCCGTGCGAAAGTTGGGTACCAGGGGAGTGGTACAGGTGTCGATACCACAATTGGCGGGCCAGTTACAAATATGGACACCAGGTTGATACAAAAATAAGGAGATGGCAGCAAGTTGACAAAGAGGGGAACTTGGTCGACCGTCCATCGATCGGTGTGGGTGTGTTGAGAGTACGACCGGCAGGTCATGCCTTGCTTTACGAGAATGGGTACACCCGGAAACCCCTGAATGTACTCATGGTGCTTCCCGAGTTTGTGATGAAGATATGTCGGCGCTTGGCATCAGTCCGCTTCCGCAAGCTCCCGAGGGTGGCAAGCGGGTTCGCGGTTGATGTCGCAGAACTAAAGGGTAACGTAGCAGAGGGCTTGGTGTCCGTCGTTCAGGCTACACGATTTGCAACGGCCATCTTCTTTCTTGCTCTAGGGTTGACGGGATTATCAATACTAGTCCATGGAAATTTCCGAGCTATGGCACAGTGGGCGGCTACTCTCGGATTCGTCATTGCATGGGCAGCGGTCAGCGCGGGTATCTATCAGAAGAACGACGATTGGCTTTCCGGTGCATGCTTCAAGAGTCTCAAGTGGTGGGGCATCATTTTTGTTCCGGTCGGAATTCTCAATCTTGTGTTCGCGGTTGCAAACAACGCCTGATCGGCACCATGGGTCCCATCAATACATCGTTTTGTCCGCTGGAGTGAGCCGATGAGCAGACTACGTTGCTATACCGGCAAGAAGGGACCTACGGGTCACGGACTGCTCGCCTCGACCAGGACCCCCGATCTCACTGTAAGGATCGGGGCCTGGTCACTGGTCGCACGAAATTTGAGCGTGGAGAAGTCGCGCTGGAACGGGAGGTAGTCCCATGCACGAGCCGGTGCTACGCCGCAAGCGGCAACCAGCGGGTCCTGCGTGGCCGCAGCTACGGGTGCCCTACGTTGACCTTGCCACGGATTTCTGTTTCGCGATGGTTTCGCAGATGACGGCAGACGGGGCGTAACGGTGGCAGACAACGGCAGACAAGAAGATCTTTTTCTTTGAGCGTCTATCCTGGTCAGCGGCCACTTTGCTTGGTAGCTGGTGGTGCCCCCGGCAGGATTCGAACCTGCGACACACGGTTTAGGAAACCGATGCTCTATCCCCTGAGCTACGAGGGCTGACCTGCGGACTTGCCGGGACCAGAGCCTACCGTGCCGGCTCTGGTCCGCGTCTGGTCCGCGGGTTTGGCTGGGCCGCAGCGTCCACGGCCGGCGCCGCGGGCAGTGTCTCACGGTCGTAACCGGCCGCGAGAGCGGCGGTGATCCGGTCATTGATCTCCCCTTCCTGTCCATCGATGCAGTTGGCGTAGATCTTCAGCAGCACCGCCACGTCATGGCCGAGCCGTCGGGCGACCTCGGTGGCAGGCACGCCGTTGTTGAGCCAGAGTGAGGCTGCGGCGTGCCGTAGGTCGTAAGGTCGGCGTGCTAGTGTCGTGAGTCGTTAGTTCGTAGTCACTGGGTAGGCTTTGGCGGTGCCAAGTCCAAAGCTTGATCCTGTGGTGTTGTCCGGTGAGGAACGGTCGGTGCTGGTG
>JAJPIR010000111.1 GCA_021324675.1 Actinomycetota bacterium | reverse complement strand
ATCCAGAACGCGGTCTCTGGTGGTGGTGTGTGCCCAACGCGATCCGGGGACGCCAAGGGCGGTCTCGGGCGCCAATCGGTGTGATGATGGCGGACGAGTGCACCAACGAGGTGAGGTGAGCCGGATGAACGCGCCGGGAAGTCCGCTGGCGCAACCCCGCAATGGTTTCGGGGTAGCCGCTTTTGTGCTCGGCTTGTTTGCGCTGTTGCTGTCCTGGACGGTCCTCGGGGGAATCGTCCTGGGTATCGCGGCGGTGATCTTTGGTGTGCTCGGCCGGGGCCGGGTCAGACGGGGGGAGGCGACCAACGGCGGCTTCTCCGTGGCAGGCATCGTGCTGGGCGCCATCGGACTGCTTTTGGCCATCGTGCTCATCGCGTTTTGGGTATCCGCACTGAACACACCAGCCGGCCGCACTTACCGCCAGTGCCTCGAGCAGTCGGCCGGTAATCCCAACCGTATCGAGGAGTGCGCCAGCCAGTTCACCCAGCATTACAGATGAGCGTGCGGCCCCTCATGAATGCGCGGTCATCCCTCATGAATGCGCGGCACCCGAGGGCCGGCCGGCGGCCACGTAATGTCAGAGGGCCGGCCGGCGGCCACGTAATGTCAGAGGGCCGGCCGGCGGCCACGTAATGTCAGAGGGCCGGCCGGCGGCCACGTAATGTCGAGGTATGCGCAGGCCGCGGTTGATCGCCTCGGACGTTGACGGCACCCTGCTGGATCCGACCGATGAGATCTCTGCGCGTACCCGGGCAGCGGTGCATCGGGTGGTGGCAGCCGGAGTTCCGTTCGTGTTGGTCACCGGGCGACCGCCGCGGTGGATCCCACCGATCGTCGAGCAACTCGGGCATGCCGGGATGGCGGTCTGCGCCAACGGCGCGGTGCATTACGACTCGGCGAACGACCGGGTCAACTACGCGGTGACGCTGGATCCGCTGCAGCTGCGCGATGCGGCCGACGTGGTGGCCACCGCGTTACCGGGCGCCAAGCTCGCCGTCGAGCTACCGGCTGAGAGTGCTACGACCAACGGTGTCGATCACTTCCTCGCGGAGCCGGGCTACACCCACCCGTGGCCCGGCGCGGATTCCGAGACCGCGCCGCGCGACCTGATCCTCGGCCGGCCGGCGATCAAGCTGCTGGTCCGCCAGGAACAGGCCAGCAGCGAGGTGATGGCCGCCGCTGTCCGTGACCTCCTCGGCACCGCGCTGGATGTCACGTACTCCACTGGCTACGGCTTGATCGAGCTGTCCGCACCCGGCGTCACGAAGGGCACGGGGCTGGCCCGGCTGGCCGGCGAACTCGGCATCTCCGCGGCAGATGTGCTGGCTGTCGGCGACATGCCCAACGACCTGCCGATGCTGCGGTGGGCAGGCCATGGAGTAGCGATGGCCAACGCACATCCCACGGTGCTGGAGGCTGCTGACGAGATCACGGCCGGTAATTCCGAGGACGGCCTCGCGCTGATCCTCGAAAGGTGGTTTTAGACCTCCTGCGGCGGCACCGCCGCGCGGGGGATGACTGTGACCACATCGTGACCGTGCCGCGGCGGGGTGGGTACGCGAACCGGTCGAAAATGCAACACCGCGTGATGGCCGCACCCACCACAGGCTTGGAGGCTTTCGTGCCCACCACAAACCGATTCTGGCAGTTCCCGCAACACGGCCACGCCGCGGCAGCAGCCACCGGGGCAGCGAGGGTAGCGCCCGGCGACGACGTCGCTGCGCTGCAAACCGCGGCCAGCCTGGAAAACCTGGCGGTGCAGACCTATCAGATGGCGTTGACGTTGCCCTTTATCGGCGGCCCGCAGGCGAAGCCGGAAGTCAAGATGTTCACCGAGCGAACGATGATGCAGCACACCGAGCATGCGGCAGCGTTCAACGCCGCAGCCCGGCGGCTGGGCGGCAAGCCTCAGACCGGTCCGGATCCGAAGTACGCGGAGGTGGTCAGGCAGGCTTTACCCACCATCAAGACACCGGAAGACGCAGTCGGCCTGGCGATCACCCTGGAGGATGTGGCCGCGCAGACCTACGCCAAGGACGTCGGGCTGGTCAGCACAGCGGAACTGCGGCAGCTGTTCGCCAGCGTGGCCGGAGTGGAATCCATGCACAAGGCGGTCCTGCTGACGGTGCAGGCACTGCTCAAAGCCAACCAGCCGCAGCTCGTCGCGCGCCCACCGCAGATCGCGGAGCTGCCGTCCACCGCAGGCAGCGTGGGTTTCCCCGACGCGTTCCATTCCACCGCGATGGCCGCTCCGGTCGAGGAAGGAGCGGTGCGATGAGCAACCTTGCTGACCGTGCAAAGCACGCCGACGGCGCCGCGATGGCGATCAGCGAGCGGGAAGTGCACCAGTTGACCCGCCAACTGGAAGACCTGCATGAATCGACTTTCCCGCCCCTGTGCAAGGCCCTCGACGAGCTGGCCGCCAACCTCGGCGCCGTCGTGCGCCAGCCGTCCACCCGGCGAAGCTTCTTCCTCGGCGCCGCTGGTGCGGTCGCGCTCGGTGCGGCCGCCGCGTGCTCAAGCGGTTCGCCGGCTACACCGGCGCCCTCCCGCACGGCGGCGCCTCCGCCCCCACCGCAGGAGACCTACCCCGGGGATCTCAAAGTGGTGGCGGTGGCCGCGGCGCTGGAGAATCTGGCGGTGAGCGCTTACGAGGAAGTACTGAGGAAGGTCGGCACCGGAGAACTCGGCGCGGTGCCCCCTGCGGTGGCCACGTTCGTGCAGACCGCGATGAAACAGCACTCCGACCACGCGCAGGCCTGGAACTCGGCACTGTCCAGAGCTGGGAAACCGGCCATCAGTGATGCACCCCTGTCGATCACCCAACAGCAGATGGCGGCGCTGACCGCGGCAAAATCGGTTCCCGAGGTGGCCAAGTTCGCGCTGAACCTGGAAAACGTCGCAGCGCAGACCTACACCGCCGCCACCGCGAACCTGTCCGACAACACTGCGATCATGACGGCGGCGACCATCCAACCGGTCGAAACGATGCATGCCGCGATCCTGAACTTCATCCTCGGTGAGTACCCGGTCCCGGACACCTTCATCGGCATCAGCACCGCGCTCAAGCCCGACAGCTTGGCGGTGCGGTGAGCTGGTTATGAACAGGCACTCTGCCCTCCGGGCTTGCCGGCCGGTGCTGCTACTGGCTGTGCTGGTGGCGCTGCTCGGGCTTGCCGGGGGTTGTGGCGGCATGAGCCGGCCGGGTGGCAGCGGCGGTGCGGTAACACCGTCCGGCCCGCCCAACACCATCGTGATCGAGAAATTCGCCTACCAGCCGGTGGTCTTGACGGTTGCCCCGGGAACTCGGGTTACGGTGATCAACCAGGACCCGGCCGCGCATACCGTAACCGCGAAGGACAAATCGTTCGACACCGGCAGTATCGCCATGGGGGAGCAAGGCGAGATCACCGCGCCGAGGAGGTCAGGCAGTTATCCTTACTATTGTAGATTTCATGAATACATGAGCGGCACGTTAATCGTGAAATGATACCTGCAACGGGCGGGTGGTGGCCCCATTCGATGCAGAACAAGGCCACCTCCGCTATTGGCGCGGCTTCTCAGAGATTGATGCTGATTCCCAGCAGACCGTCGCGGTAGCGGTGGCCGTGGCCTCCGTGATACCCGCCATGGTTGTGATACCCATAGCTTCCGTAGTCGTAGTGGCCGAAGTGGCCATGGTAGTAGGCGTGCTCGTTATAGTCGCCGTAGCCGCCATAACCACAGCCGCCGCCGCAACCACCGCCACAGCCGCCGCCACGTGAGAAGATATCTGAAACCCTCATTCGCCCCTCCTCATCACTCCATCACCCCGGACGGATGGTGTGTCCCAGGTGATGATCGATGCATCCATTCGCTCCAGGACAATGCAGCCCTGAAGCGGTTCTCGCCCCGTGACGGCGTCTACGGCGAATCCGCACCCTAGTTCAAGATCGTGCGAGTCGGCTTACGCCTAACCGGTCACACGATGAACCGTCACTTGTTCACTCGTACTACGAACGTTGCGCGCCGGCAACACGAGGTACTGACGTTACGGTCGGTGTTTGCCTACGCATATATTCGAGCTCGTCGCCGGTTAAGTCCAATGCGGCGCCTCTGTTCTATTCCACCAGGAGTATCCGGTTGCCGACCATGGGCACGCGCTGGCTACAGCTTTACTAACCGAACGTGACGGCAGCCCGTTTGCCCTGGCGACAACAGGTCCCGCCCGAGCTTGCCGATCAACTATGCCGATCCGCAATACTGGGCCCGGGTCCGGCTGCGCCCCGTGAGTGCCGGCCGTAGAAAGCCCCACCGCCTCTGCAGCCCCGACGATGTCCAGGGAGGTATGGTGCCTTGAGCTGTCACCGATAGCGATGGAACACCCTGAAATCACCGACCACATTGGCGTTCAGGTGGCTGAGACCTCGCCAGGTGAGGTCCTTGGCCACTGATTGTTACCTTATCGTAATGCAACTGGCATGGTGGTACCCGTCGATACGTTGCTAACCCACGGGGCTCACCGGCGCGGCCGGTCGTGGGTGCCACTGTCCGGGCACATGGGCAGAGCTGACAAACGCGCTGACAAACGCAGAAGGGCCGAAGTGGGTATGCGCAAGCACGCTGTTCGCCTCACCGTGCCGGTCGCGGCGCTCGTCACGGTGCTCACCGTCGGGGCGCCCGCCTGGGCGAGCACGGTTCAGATCCAGGACGATGCCCACGTATTGAACGCGACGGTGGTACAGAACGACGCGGCCACGCTTCCCGTTGGCGTGTACATCTGGGCTACCACGCAAGACGCGGCGAGCAAGTCAACATTTGACACTGACGTGAGGAACAAAGTCAGCTCGACTTTCCCGATCGTGGTGGGCATCAACACGCAGTCCCGGCACGAGACAATCCAAATCGGTGCTCAAGCTGGCATCTCACAGAATGCCGCGCTGGCAGCTGAATCCAACGCCAACCGCGCGTTTGTTACCACCATGCACAACAGCCAGGATTATACTGCGGCGGTTACTGCGGCGTTGGATAATCTACGGACCAGCCTCGCTGCGGCCCATCGAGGTCGCGCACCAGCGCAACCGGTCGGGAGGCACTCGGTAGGTATCGGTTTGCTGCCCATCATCCTGGTGCTCGGCGCAATCGTTGCCGTCATTGTCTTGCTCCGCCGGCGGGGGCGATCCGGTTTCGGGCGACCAATGCCTGGACCGGCAACGGGAGGTCCACCACCGATGGGTCCCTACCCCGACTACGGCCCTTCCTACGGTTCGCCCTACCGGTCGGGAATGGGAGCAGGAGCGGCCGGCGCAATTGGTGCGGTGGGTGGCGGATTACTCGGCTACGAGTTGGGCAAGATGCAAGGCGAACAGCAGCAATTCCGCCAGGACGAGATGATGCGCGACCGCGAGCGTGACGCCTACGACACGGCCGATCAGGGCGATTGGGTCGTCGGGCAGGACAGTGACTTCGGCGGTGACGCTGGCGGGGCCACGGATAATTCGGGCAGCAGCGGCGACTGGTGAGCTGGTGCGGCAGCCTTCCAGGTTTGCCGCGCTTCCCGCGCGGGTACGCCGACGTCATGGCGGATAGCTTGACTGGCCGGCGGGTGGCCATTCTGGCAGCCCGGGGCGTGGAGCAAGTAGAGCTGGTGCAACCAAGGCAGGCGGTCACCGATGCCGGCGCGATCACCGAGTTGGTGTCGCTGGAGCCCGGCAGCATCCAGGCCACCAGCCATGACATCGAGCCGGCTGACAAATTCGACGTGGACCGGGTGGTCTCAGAAGTCTCGGTCGATGACTACGACGCGCTGATCCTGCCCGGTGGCGCGGTGAACCCGGACACGTTGCGGCAGGACCAGGCGGCGGTGTCCTTCGTTCGGGACTTCGTCGATTCGGGCAAGCCGGTTGCCGCGATCTGTCATGCACCGTGGACGCTCGTCGAAGCCGGTGTCGTCCGCGGTCGCACCCTGACCAGCTACCCGAGTATTCGTACCGACATCCGCAACGCCGGGGGCACCGTCGTTGACGAGGAAGTCGTCATCGACGGCAACCTCATCTCCAGCCGCCGGCCCGACGACCTCCCCGCGTTCTGCCGGACCATCGTCGAGCAGTTCGCCAAGGCCGGCTAGCGCGGGCGCCCAATCCGCAGTCTGGATGCAGACTGCTGTCAAACAGGGCCCGAAAACAGCAGTCTGCATCCAGACTGCCGGTACAAGGGGCAGCGGGCTAGGGGCGTGGGCTTAGGTGCGCAATGCACAGGTGCGGTTCGACGAACGGCCGTATCCGGCGGGCGGTGACCGGAGCCTTGAGCTGCGCCAGGGTGCCCCGCAGCAAACCTAGGTGCATGGCGCACACGACTTCTGGGTACTTGCTGGCCAGAGCGTGGAAGGGGCAAGCCCGCAGCCGAAGCTGCAAATCCTGGCCGTGAGGATGCAGTTCCGGCTCGAAGCCCAGTTCGGTGAACAATGCGATCACATGACGGACTGACTCCTCAGCGGATGGGTCAGCGATGAGGGAGGCTGGCGGGCCCTGGCGGCGCGCGAACGCTTGCCCTGCCTTCTCTGCCTGTTGCGCGGGTGTGGTGCTGCTCGCTGCGAGGTAACTGGCGAGGATGTCGGCCAGCAGCTGGAAGCCATCCGGTTGCTCGCTGCCGCAGCCAGCTGTCGCTGCGGTGTAGACAAGCCGGGGACGCCCGGCACCGCCCTGGGGATCGGTGCGGCAGCAGGCCAGACCCGCGTCGACGAGCACCCTGAGGTGGAAGCGGACCGTGTTGGGGTGCAGGGCGCTGCGGATGGCGATGTGCTCCACGTCCAGCGGAGTCGGGCTGCTGCGCAGCAGGTTCAAGATCCGGGTCCGGCTGGCGCTGGCCAGCGCGCCGTGTGCCCTGCTGCGGTCCCGAGAGCAGGTTTGCGCTGGCCCAGTTTTTCCAGTCCCAGGTTTCTCAGGCCCAGGTTTCTCAGCCCCAGCTTTCTCGGTCCCCATTTCCTCGGACCAAGTTTCGGCAGTCGAGCTCGAGCGCGGCGCCATGCCGGACAAAGTACTACAACTATGGTAATAACTAGGGCTATCGTAAGAAATCCGTCGCATCCCGCAGAGAGGCGGACGGGCATGATCGCTACGTTGACGGGTGCCCAGGTGGATCGGGCCTTCGCCCGTCGGATAGAACCAACCAAGGCACTAGGTCAGGACGCGGAAGCGGTGGCCAGAGCCTGCTATGACATGGCGTTGCGCTTTCACCGTGGCGGCAGGCTGCTGTGCTTCGGCAACGGCTCTGCGGCGGCTGACGCCGCGCACATTGTCGTGGAGTTCGTGCACCCGGTGATTGTGGGGAAACGCGCGCTGCCTGCAGTGTCGCTGGCTAATGATGCCGCGACGTGGAGCGGGATCGCCCGCCTCGCAGGCGTCGAGGACAGCTTTGCGGCCCAGCTACGGCTGCTGGGCATGGCCGACGACATCGCGCTGGGCATCTCCGCCGACGGCCAGTGCGCCAACGTGGCTCGGGCGCTGGAAGTCGCTCGTGACGCGGGCCTGCTTACTGTGGCGCTGGTCGGCGGCCAGAGTGACCAGGGCGGCAAGATCGCTAGAATTCCGCGGTTAGACCATGTTCTGGTGGCGCGCTCCGATGATCCACGAGTGGTCAAGGAAATCCATGTCACCGCCTACCACGTGCTGTGGGAGCTGGTGCACGTCTTCTTCGAGCAGCCCGGGGTGCTCTCGCCCCGGGTGGTGGGGTGAACCATGACCGGGTTCGAGTCGCTGTATCCGTTCCTGTACTCCGGCGCCACCGATGTCGATGCGGTGCTGGCTCAGGTGAGCCGGTCAACCACCGAGAAAACCGCGGAAATCACCCGGCTGCGCGCCGACGTGCTGGAACGCTATCGCGATCAGCTCATCGAGTGTGCTGGCGCGATGACCCAGTCCTTTGCCGCGGGGGGCCGGCTGTTCACTTTCGGCAACGGCGGTAGCAGCACCGACGCCCAGGCCATCGCCGAGCTGTTCGCCGACCCCGGTCCGGGCGCCCAGCCATTGCCGTCAGCGGCCCTGACCACGGATGTCGCGGTCCTCACCGCGCTGGCCAACGACGTGTCGTTCGACGTGGTCTTCGCGCGATCACTGGCCGCCAACGGCCGCGCCGGGGACATCGCGCTGGGCCTGTCCACCAGCGGTGGATCGGAAAACGTGCTGCGAGGATTCGCTGAAGCCAACCGCCGCGGGATGCTCACCATCGGGCTGGCCGGCTACGACGGCGGGAAGATGGCCGAAGCGGGCACCATCGATTACCTGTTCGTCATGCCCTCGTCGTCGGTGCACCGCATCCAGGAAGCCCAGACGACGACCTACCACGTGCTCTGGGAGCTCACCCAACTGGCGTTGAGCACCGGTGACGCTGCGGTGCCCGAGCTGGACTCAACGGAGTAACGGGCTAGCCCATCCATGGTGGCCCTCAGTGCGCTGCCCTGCGTCCGATCGTGCAAGGATGCGGTCGACAGGGGCGCAGTGCGGGAAAGGGGTCACGGTGACTACCAGCGAAGCAGCGCCGGCTGAGGCTCCCACGGCGATCGACCGTGCCGCCCGGCTCGAATCCGCACGCAACAACGCGGCGGACAGCAAGCTGTCCGACGTCAGCTCCCTGCAGCTCGGGCCGAGCGCTGCAGCGGTGGTGCCGCAACGCGTGCTGCACCGCGTGATCATGCCCCGGCCTGACGATCCCCCGGCGGTGCGCCCGCTCTACCTCGACGAGGCAGAGACCCGGCACGGGCACACCGCAGAGGTGCTCTCCCGGTCGGCGGTGACGGTGCCTCCTGGGTGCCAGCTGTCCTTTGCCACCTACTTCAACGCCTTCCCGGCCAGCTACTGGAAGCGCTGGACCCGAGTGGAGGAAGTGGCGCTGCGGCTGACCATTCGCGGCGCCGGCCGGGTGGACCTGTACCGCTCCAAGTCCAACGGTGACGTCGTGCACCTGGAAGGCAAGCAGCTCGACACCGGCGCCGGCGGCCCAGATGGCACAGTCGACCTCGAATTCCGGGAGTCATTGGCACCGTTCGAGGACGGCGGTTGGGTCTGGTTCGACGTGGTCACCGAGCGTCAATCGATGACTATCAGCGATGCCGCGTGGATCGTCGACAAGCCGTTGCCAGTCCGGCCTCTGGCGGTGGCCATCACGACATTCAACCGGCCGGCGGACTGCGTGGCCGCGCTGGCCGCGCTGGCCGAAGACCAGGCGGTGCTCGACGTGCTCGCGAAGGTCTTCGTCGTCGATCAAGGCAGCGTCAAGGTGCGTGATCACCGGCGGTTCGCCGATGCTGCGGGGCGGCTGGGTGAGCGCCTGGTCGTGATCGACCAGGACAACCTCGGCGGTTCCGGCGGGTTCACCCGGGGCATGCTCGAGGCCCTGCGCACCCCCGGCGTGGAGCACGTGATGTTGATGGATGACGACGTGCGGCTGGAGCCGGACAGCATCCTGCGGGCGCATGCCTTCGCCAGCGCCACATCCTCCCCGGTGATTGTCGGCGCGCAGATGCTCAACTTGCAGGTACGTAGCCAGCTGCACGCCATGGGCGAGATCGTGGACCTGAAGGCGAGCTTCTGGCGCCCGGCACCGGGGTCAGTGGCTGGCCACGACTTCGCCGAACTGACCCTGCGGCAGCAGCGCTTGCTGCATGCCCGCATCCACTCCACCTACAACGCCTGGTGGATGTGTCTTTTCCCGCGCGAGGTGATCGAACGCACCGGGCTTCCTTTACCTCTGTTCATCAAGTGGGACGACGCGGAGTACGGGTTGCGGGCCGGCGAATGCGGCTTTCCCACCGTCACCCTGCCGGGTTGCGCGATCTGGCACATGCCCTGGACGGACAAGGACGACACCACCGACTGGACGGCCTACTTCCACCTGCGCAACCGGCTGATCACCATGGCATTGCACAGCCCGTACGACGTCCGCCCGTCCATCGTGCACGAGGGCTTCCGCACCACCTTCAAACACTTGATGGCCATGGAGTACTCGACCGTGGCGCTGCGTCACAAGTCGATAGAGGACTTCCTCGACGGGCCGGCCGGTCTGTTCCACTCCCTGCGCGAAGCGCTGCCCGCGGTGCAAAGACTGCGCCAAGGCTACGACGACGCGCGAATTTTTTCTTCAGCCCAGCAACTGCCGATGCCGTTGTTCGATCCGGTCCGCATCGAGCGGTTGCTCGAGCCGCCCGTGCGCCCGGCCGCCATCGCCAAGCGTGCGGTCTACACGGTTTACCGGCACCTGCGGGCGCCGAAACCGCAGACCCGGGAGCGTCCCCAGATCAACGTGCCGGCCAGTAACGCACGGTGGTTCCTGCTCGGCATGGTCGACTCCGCGACCGTGTCCAATGCAGACGGCAGCGGGGTCGCCTTCCGCAAGCGCGACCCCCAGCAGTTCCGTACGCTGCTGGCTCGCACCATCACCCTGCACCGGCGGTTGATCGCGG
This sequence comes from Actinomycetota bacterium, assembly GCA_021324675.1. GTDB lineage: Bacteria > Actinomycetota > Actinomycetes > Mycobacteriales > Pseudonocardiaceae. Next base: position 61,339 of record JAJPIR010000111.1, on the reverse strand, counting down.
AATGGGCTGTCGCCGCGCAGCGCTACCGCGCGGCGATCCCCACGCTGACCTCGGTGGAATCCTGGGACCGCGTTTTCCACCAGGCTGGCCACCCTGGCTCAGGTCCCGGGCCGGCCAGCGCGCATTCCTCCGAAGCCTGATCGGGGTCTGATCAGGGTGTGACCTTGGTGATGACGACGGCAACCTGCTCGTTGTTACCGGTGTAGGCGGCATACTCGAATCCGACGGCAGAAGCTGCCACGAACTCCTGCCAGGCACGGTGTTCGTGCCGCTGCCAGCCCGGGTAGTTGAAGTACTCATCGAACACGATCACGCTGCCCGGCCGCAGCCGCGGGCCCACGTGCTTGAAGATGGTGACCGCAGAGGAGTACAGGTCGGCGTCCACATGCAGGAACGACACCGGATCTGGATGATCGGCAAGGAAATCGGGCAGCGTGTCGGCAAACAAGCCAACCACCAATTCGGCACCCGGAACAACGGGCACATCGTCGGTGGCGAAAGTGCCTGCGGGTAAGCCCGACCGCCAGTCCTCTGGTAGTCCTTGAAAAGAGTCGAAGCCGAAGACCTGCTGGTTGCGCCGAGCGCCGGCGATCACCCGCAGGGTGCGGCCCTCGTAGACGCCGAATTCCAGCGCCATGCCATCGGTCGGGGCCAGCGATAACGCATGCTGCAATGTCGCGATCGGCTCGTCGAACACCGCTGCCGTCGGCATCACCTCCCGAGCGAAGCGCGCGCTGGACTCGGCGGCCTCCCGCTCGCCGGCTGCCCACAGGTCGCGCCGGGACCGGAACTCCACGTCATGCATGGCCTTGATCACCCGGTCGCTCTCCCTGGTGAGCGCGGTGAGGATCTCGTCACGGCGCGCAGCCAGCGCGCTTTCGCAAGCTTGCTGGTGTGCCGTAAGGCTGGCTTCCAGCTCACGCCGGTGCGTGGTGACGACCTCGTCGACCACCCGCACCAGGCGGGCTCGTATCGCAGCACGGATGCGCTTGCGCACTGTGGTGGAATCTCCGTCCTCATCGCGTCGGCCCCCGCCGGCAGCGTAGCGACGCCGGGGTTTCGCCCACCCGCGTGGCCGCCCAAATTTCCCTGTGATCTCATTCCAGATTCGCAGATATTTGCGCAATGTCCCATTGCGATCGTGGGCCGGCTTCACGACGTAGACGCCAGACCAAGGTGTAAAGAATCATGACCGCGGTGGCCATGGCAAGTGCGATAAACCCAAGCCGCAGCCCTGGGGTATTGAACTGAAGAGTTAGGACGTGCTCACCGGGCGGAACATTGATGGCGACAAGACCCGCGGGTCCGTTCATCACCTCAATGGGGTGGTTGTCGAGGCGTGCGACGTAGCCTGGCCAGTCCAAGCGCGCGAACAGTAATCGCCCCGCCTGTTCGGTGCAGCGGTAACGAACGACCTCGCGTTGCGGTCCCGAGGAATCGTTAAGGATCGAGACTCCGGGGGAGGACCACGAGACACGACGGTCGTTGAGAAGCGGATGATCGCGCTCCCAGACGGTCCGGACGCCGTTGGTGCTGGTGACCCGCCACCCGGGAGGGGGAGTGCGGTCCACGACATCCGGGAGCAGCGAGCGCTGGAGAACAAGCGTCGACACCCGCATCGCATCGATCAGCGCCACATCCGTGCCGTGATCGGCCGGCTGCCACAGGCGGGCGAACGCCTCGGCGCAGGTGGCACCGCGGTAGTCCATGCACAAGGTGTCGGCGAACTTGGCGAAACCTAGACCGGTGTAGGACCCGACGGTGACGAGCCCAGCCGCACGCGGAAGGTTGCCGAACATAATTTCGCCCGGTTGCCTCTCGTCCGTGGTGACGCCACTCATTGACGCAAGTTGCAGAACGGTGCCGTGATAATTTGACGTGTTGGCTTTGAGCCGGGCAACGTCGTACAGGGGATAGACAGGTACCTGTCCGGAAGGTGTCAGTGGAAACACACTCGTTTGTAACGTGACGACCAAGCCTGTTCCGGCGAAAAGAACGATGCCCAGTGCTCGCAGTCCGCTACGAAGATAAGCGGTCAAACATGCCGTGAACAGGACTGCTACCAGCGCGAGGCCAGCCAGCTGAATCAAGCTGTCCAGCTGTGGCTGGACGGCCCAGGCGAGGTAAGTGCTCGCGAGAACGATCGCTGCGGTCGCAGTGGCTCGTTGCTGCACTCGATCTGTTGCCAAGCCAGCCGAAAGTGCGATCGCGAACAGCACGCTGGCGCTGAGATACAAGTACTCGACCATGCGCAACGGCCACCGGAAAAGCCAGATGTTGGATGGTCCCAGAGTGAGGCCAAGGAACACCACTCCCGCCACGAACAAGCTGATCAGGTGCCGCGGCTGGCCTTTCAGTGAGTTCCATCGGATCCAAGGAAGTAGCGGGATGATAAACCACGCGAAGTAAGTCGAAGGAATGACCTGTAGCTGCCCGCCCCAGTTCAAGATTGGTGGCAGGTAGGTGGGTGAACTACTTGCCGCTAAATCTTCAATACTCGGCACCATGAACGTGTTGTTGGCGACGCCGGCCCACTGTTGACGAAATGTTACGCCGCTGGTGCTGAGCAGCGGAAGAAAGACCAGAAGTGCGACCGCGCCGACACACAACCCGAGGACTGTCAGGTGCACCATGCGGACGTACTCGCGCTGTAGTGTGAGCTCGACCGCGATCGCGATCAGGACAATGACGAGACCAAGTGCTGCGTACGGATAACCGGTGGTCATCGCAAGGTATCCGAAGATGAACGGCACAAAGGGGCTCAGCAATCCGCGCGAATGTCGGCGAGTTGCCCACCAAAAATACGTTACCCAAGTAAATGCCGTGAGGCCGTCTGGCCATCCAGATGCATCGTACCAAAGGGTGAATCCCGACACTGGGAGTGCCACGGATACAACCGCTGACGGCACGCGGTGTGCGCCATACTCGCGAGCGAGGATGAATGTGCCGAGTGCCAGCAAGCCGAGAATCCCGACCATGAACGTGAACGCCGCCAGTGACAAATTGTTAAAAAAGGATATCCCGACAAAGATTGCAAGGTTGATCGGGTTCCAAATCCCAGTCAGTGCTTCGGCGGCGTGGTTTCCACCCATCCAGCCGTCGGGTTCCATTGTCGGCCAGTGGCCGCTGCGCAACTGTTCGCCAAAATGATGCCACAGTGGGAGGAACATCTCATGCTGGTCGCCCACGTAGTAGAAGAAAGTGCCGCGCCACTGCGGGATCACGCAGATCACCACGGTGGCCGCCACCACGCCCAGCCCGATCATCCATTCTGGCGTTCTCTGCCGCGGGCGAGCAGGCGTAGCGTCCACCGCGCTGCTCACCCGGGTCAGTGAAGGCATTTGTTGTCTCTATCTTGGTGCGCGACGCTAGGTCAGCGAGCGTCGAGTACGGGCTCGGAGGAATCGATAACCGTTTCGGATTTCACAGTGTCGAAGAGCTTTTTCCAGTTCTGTCTACTGGTCAGTGTCGGCATGGCGGCCCGATATGTGCGCCGCACCCGTGGCTGCTCTCGCACGAAATGCGCGAGTACCCGCGTTCCCTCGACAGCCAGCTTGCACAGCAACGCCTGATCTAGCCGGCGGACCCGGACACCCTCCTGCGAGGGATCGGTGACCACCGCCGTCTGGAACAGCGAGACGTGCCACCAGTGGGAGTCGCGGGCACTGATCGCGGCACTGCGCCGGGGCAGCCGGAGAAGCTGCCAGATCAGCCGTTTGGCGAGCACCAGCAGCGGCTTCGACGGGGTTGGTGCGGCCGGGGTCACCGGCATCGCGGTCGCGGCGATCCCCGGAGTGCCGGAAGCGGGATGGCGGGTCGTCTCCGGGAACTCGGCGCGGAGCTTGCGCACAGTGGCCAACGCCTCCACGCCGCCGTCACGCAAGACACCGGGTCCGGCAAGGAAATCTTCCACCGCCATGATCAGGGTGGCGGCCAGCCCGTAGCGCATCGAGGTTAGGTAGGTCAGCAATTCGCGAAGCAAGAACCGTGCCGTGGCCATCCTCGCCGGTGGACCGTACAGCGCGTGGACGATCAGGGCGTTACGGAAGCTGAAGTACCGTGGCCAGTCGTCCCAGTCCTTCCAATGAAAGTCCGCGTGCCACACCCCGGCCCCGGGCAAGGTCACCGTCGGGTAGCCACGCGCGCCGGCGCGCAGCCCGTACTCGATATCGTCCCACTGGAAAAACAGCGGCAGCGGGTAACCGATGGCGGCCACGACCTCGGAGGGGATCAGGCAGGCCCACCATGCATTATATTCCGCGTCCACCCGGATTTCCTGGCGCCTGGTGAGCAGATCTGCCTGCACGAATGCGTCGGGAACGGGCAGCCCAGCGCGCAGGATCGGCAGGTCAGTGCCTTCCGCACCGGCGTGCAACTGGTGCGGATGCAGCAGGTAAAGCATCTGCCCGCCGACAATGGTGGGCGTGACCGTGCAATTGGCAAAACTAGTAAGACGGATGATGATATCGGGTTCCAGGAGGATGTCGTCATCCATGAACAGGACATGGGACTGGGTGACCTGGCCGCTTCCCATAATCTCGTATAGCCCGCGGGTGAAGCCTCCGGCCCCACCCAGATTGGATTGCCGGATATAACACAGCGTCGAGCCGAGGGCGCGCTGGATTGCGTCGAAATCCGATCGGGACTCCACCGTGTCGTTTCCCTGATCGACGACATACACCGTGTGCACCATGGCCAGGGCGAGCCTGTCGCGGGCCAGCGTGTCGAGGGTACGCAGGCAGTCATCGGCGCGGTTGTAGGTGCATATCACCACAGCAGTCCGGCGGATCCGTTCCGGTCCGGTCACTGACCAGTGGCCGGACTCGAGCGCCAGCTCGGTGGAGTCGGTGGCTGCTTCCCACCACAACGCTCCGCCGTCGACGTACCGGTCGACGCGCGCCACCAGGCGGATCTTCTCGTTGTTCGCTGCGTCGATCACAGCGGTAGCGACAGTGCGTGGCTCGCCGGCCATGTCCGACGCTCGCAGAGAAATCCGCCCGGCGCCGCGCGCGATCACGGTGAACTCGACCTCGGCCACATCAGTCCACCGCTGCCAATAGCTGGCCGGAAAGCGGCCAAAAAATGTGTTTGTGGACAGTTGAGCGTGCGGCTGGATAGTGGCGCGCTGCCGTCGCCGTTCGACGATGCCCTTCGTGCATCGGCAGTAAAGGTCGTCGGGTATCTCCGGGAGCGCGCCCGCGAAAAATGCGCGCTGGACAACCATCCGTTGCTGGCCGGACACGCTGTGCGGTTGGTCAGTGGTGTATTCACGCATGCGGCAGCCCCTGGAGTCGGTAATCAGGTTGGGAACAAAGCCGGGCGATAAACTATCGGCAGTGGGTAGGTCATGCGCACGCCGTTAACAGACTGTGCATTCACTGCTCACTGCATCGTTGACGGACGCGCAGTAGCCTGTGTCGTCGGTTTGTTTTCCGGTCAATGTCCGGTCAGGATCGCCGGTGCCATCGGCGCCGTCGTAGGGTGGGAGCGCCAGCGGCCGAGTCCAGCGCAGCGGGTTGCAGCTGCCGGTATGCGGCCAGCGGGTGGCCGCCCGATGTCGGGTTGCCGCCTAGCGTTACCCTCTGGCGACGCCGACACCGCTATCTCGCCGGAACTGGGGAGTTCATGCCGAGCAGCACCGTCTGTAGCCCGGACCACACGGGCACCAGCGCACCGGCCGACTCATTCTCGACCCTGCTCCAGCGAGTGATCTTTCCTCGCCGGGCCGACCCCATGGCGGTCCGTGCGCTCTACCTCGACGAGCGGCTGGCGGCTGCCCGGCGGGTGTGGCCTCCTGCTGGCGATGCCAACCCGCATGACGTGGACGTCGAAGTCACCCTCGCCAGCCCCAACGCTCGCCGGGTGCGCGCGCTGTCCCGTACCAGCGCGCAGGTCCCGGCGCAGACCGAGGTCTCGTTCGCGGCGTACTTCAACGCGTTTCCCGCCAGTTACTGGCGCCGCTGGAGCACGCTGCGCACGCTGCGGCTGCGGCTGGACCTCGAAGGCGCAGGACGCATCGACATCTACCGGTCGAAGGCCGATGCGACCCAGATCCACGTGCACGGCCACCTTATTGAGGGTGGTCGTCGAGAGCTGGACGTCGAGCTGGACCTGACGCCGTTCGAGGACGGCGGCTGGTACTGGTTCGACATCAGCACTGAGGACTCGGAGTTGGTGCTCCACTCCGGGGGCTGGCACGCTCCGGTGGCCGCGCCCGGCCGCGCCGCGGTGACCATCGGGATGCCCACGTTCAACCGCCCTACCGACTGCGTGGCCACCCTGCGGGCAATCGGTGAAGACGAGCTGGTGCGCTCGGTCGTGACCGCAGTGGTGATCCCCGACCAGGGTGTCAACAAGGTCCGCGACCAGGACGGCTTCACATCAGCACAGGCCGTGCTCGGTGATCGGCTGCGGATCATCGATCAGGCCAACATCGGCGGTTCGGGTGGCTACGCGCGGGTGATGTACGAGGCGCTGGAGAACACCGACTGCGAGCAGATCCTGTACATGGACGACGACATCGTCCTAGAACCGGACTCGATCCTGCGCGCGGTGGCATTTTCCCGCTTCGCCAGGAGCCCGATGCTGGTCGGCGGCCAGATGCTGCAATCCCAGGCCCGGTCTCGGCTGCACGCCTGGGGCGAGGTCGTCGACCGCCGACGGATGCGCTGGAACAAAGCACCAGGCACCGAGTACGACCACGACTTCGCGCAACACTCGCTACGCGAGACCGCCTGGATGCACCGGCGCACCGACGTCGACTACAACGCCTGGTGGATGTGCCTGATCCCGCGCACCGTCGCCGAACATGTCGGCCTGCCACTGCCGCTGTTCATCAAATGGGACGACGTCGAGTACGGGTTGCGAGCCCGGGCAGCTGGCTACCCCACCGCGACCGTCCCCGGTGTCGGGATCTGGCACATGTCCTTCGCCGACAAGGACGACGCCACCGACTGGCAGGCCTACTTCCACCTGCGCAACCGGCTCGTCGGCGCGGCATTGCACGGCACCGAGACTCGACCCACGGCGCTGCTTGCCGACAGTCTCAAGCACGCCTTGAAGCACGCCCTGGCGATGGAGTACTCCACGCTGGCGCTCCAAGAGATGGCGATCCGGGACTTCATGGCCGGTCCGCAGGCGCTGTTCGACAAGCTACCCACCGTGCTGGGTGAGGTCCGGGCCCGGTGCGCCGAGTTCACCGACGGGCAGGTGGTGGATTCCCAGGAGTTGCCGCTGCCCGCCGCCGGCCGGCTTGCCCTGCAACGCATGCTCAACCCACCCACCAATCCGGTCATGATCGGCGCTACCCTGCTCAAGCGGTTGGCGCACCAGCTGCGACCGATCGATCCACGCGCCCAGCAGCGCCCGCAACTGGCCCTGTCCCGCCAGGACGCTCGCTGGTTCGTGCTGTCCGCACTGGACGGGGTGACCGTCTCGACTGCTGATGGTCGTGGCGTCACCTACCGCAAGCGCGACCCGCAGGCGTTCCGCTCGATGCTGGCCCGCTCGATGGCCCTGCACCGGCAGCTCGCCGCGGAATTCCCGGCGCTGCGCAAGCGCTATCGCGCCGCGGCTGCGCAACTCACTGACCGCACCGGCTGGAAGCGAGTATTCGACGCGTGATGTTGCCACACTGGTTTATTTCGGGGCTTATTTCGAAAGCTGATCCACAGCAGCGGGAAATCGCCCTGCTGTCCGCGGTGCAGCGCCGGATTGCAGTGCCCCAGGTGGTCACAGCCGCCCGCGGGCTGTCGCATTTCGGCGAGCACGCGCTGGGCTGGTTGGCGTTGGGCGCGCTGGGTGCGCTCATCGACCGGCGGCGCCGGCGGGACTGGTTGGCCTCTGCGGCTGCGGTCGCTGCCGCGCACGGCGCATCGATCGCGGTCAAGCGGGTGGTGCGCCGGCAGCGCCCCACGGATCCCACAGTGGTGGTGCTGGCGGGTACCCCCAGCCAGCTGTCCTTCCCGTCGTCGCACGCTGCCTCGACGACCGCGGCTGCGATCCTCTACGGCGGGCTGCTGCGCCGCCGGCTCACTCCCGCGCTGGTGCCGCCTATGCTGATCAGCAGGTTGGTGCTGGGGGTGCACTACCCGACCGACGTGCTGATGGGTTCTGCCCTGGGGGCGGTGGTCGGCGCGGGGATGCGGCGGCGGCTCCGTGGTCGGGTGCGCGGTGCAGGTACCGCTACCGGCGAGGGGGTGGAGCGATGACCACGACCGCACCGGGGCAGAACCAGACCGTCGCCGGTCCGCTCAACGCTGTCGCCGGGTTGGTCCGTGCGATGCGGCCCCGGCAGTGGGTGAAGAACGTACTGGTGCTGGCCGCGCCCTTTGCTGGCGGTGTGCTGTTCCACCTGCAGGCGCTCATCGCGGTGGGAATCGCCTTTGTCGCGTTCTCCCTGGCCGCCTCTGGCGTGTACCTGGTCAACGATGTGCAGGACCTTGAAGCAGACCGAGCGCACCCGACCAAGCGCAACCGGCCGATCGCTGCCGGGGTGGTGGCACCCAGGCTGGCGTTGGCGGTGGCCGGTGTGCTGTTCGCGGCCGCGCTGGTGACGTCATTTATCGCTTCCACCGACCTGGCGATCGTGACCGTGATCTACATTGCGGTGCAGCTGTCCTACTGCTGGTGGCTCAAGCACCAGCCGGTAGTGGACATCTCCATCGTCGCGTCAGGCTTCCTGCTGCGGGCTATCGCCGGTGGCGCTGCGGCGCAGATCGCGCTGTCGCAGTGGTTCTTGCTGACCACCGCGTTCGGGTCGCTGTTCATGGTGGCTGGCAAGCGGTACGCGGAGATCCGGCTCGCCGAGCGCACCGGCGCGAAGATCCGTAAGTCGTTGGAGCGCTACACGTCGTCGTACCTGAGGTTCGTGTGGACCCTGTCCGCCACCGGTGTGATCATGACTTACGGTCTCTGGGCGTTCCAGCTCAGCCAGGCTAACCACTCACGCTGGCCGGTGATCTCGCTGGTGCCTTTCGTGATCGCGGTGCTGCGTTATGCCGTTGACGTCGACGGTGGCAATGGCGGCGAACCGGAGGACATTGCTCTTGGGGACCGCGTTCTCCAGGTACTCGGTGCCGGCCTGGTCCTCACCCTGATCGCCGCAGTCTATCTCTGATATTCCCTGCTACCGCGATATGGCGCCATAGGGAGGTAGCAGGTGGTGGATGGGTACCCCCGATAGACTCCATATCGGGCAGAGGATTTGCGCTCTAGGCTTGTTCAAGAGCCTCGCCGAATGCGTGCAGGGTGGCGCTGCGCCGCTGATCGGCCAGTATGTGCCCGGCAGCGATAATGCACGCCAGTGGCCATTCGATGATTTCCAGTGCGGCCAGTGCGCCGATTCCGGCGAGGTAGGCGAGCTGGTCAGGCGGCCCGAGGTCGATCGTGCCCAAGCCCGGCAACGTAATCCGCACGTCCTGGCGCTTGCTCACCCGCTGCGCGGCATGCCGGCCGGCTACTTTGGTCATGGCTGGCTCACTCCCGGGCCCTCATGCGTTCCAGGCGGATTTCCTGGCAGCTGTAGCTGGTGAAGATGCTTCGCCGGACCGGGCTGTTGCCCGGTCCGGCGCGCACCCGCTGCTTACTTCGGTGCAGTACGTGGTCTGGCGAGTACTGTCAACTTGCCGTTCACCCGGAGGTCGCCGACCAGTCCGCTGCGCCTTGCCTCATCGCCATCGCCAGTTCCTAACCTGGCCGCCGTGGAAGAGTTGCTTATCAACGTGCTGGCCGCCAGCTTGGCGTACCTGTTGGAACAGCTGGTGCTCCGGCTGGTCCGCCACATGTTCCCGGCGCTGGCTCAGTAGCGGGAAGTTGTGAGCGTTAGCTCCCGTTCTGGTTGCCGGCCAAGTTGGCGCTCACGGGTCCGACGTACACAGCCTGGGCGTACGGCTTACCGTTGTAGGCCGTCATTGCCGCCGGGTCGATATTGCTGCCGGCGAACGCTGTCGCCTGGTTGATGTCGAAGGCAGGCTGCAACGTGCCGGTCAGCTCCACGGGTGATCCGGTGGTGAGCGTCCCGGTGTCCTTGGCGACGGCAAGCAGCGTCTGCGCGTTGTTGCCGGTGTTCCCAGAGTTGTTGCCGGTAGGCGCAACGATGAGGGCATGCGGACCGAGGACCTGGGCCACCGTCCCGGTAACCGTGATCTGCTGGCCGTTGTAGGTCTGCATGTTGCTCAGGACATCGCTGACAGCACCGCAATTGCCGCTCTTGAGGACGCCGCTGCTGCTCTGCTGGGTCAGGTTCGAGCTGATGGGTCCAGCGAACCCGGCCTGAACATAGGGCTTGCCGTTGTAGGCGGTGAAATCACCCTGGCCAAGGTTGCCACCGGTGTAGGTCGCTGCCTGGTTGGGGTCGAAGGTGGGCTGCAGCGTGCCCTCGACCTGCACAGGAGCCCCGGGGCTCAGCGCTGTGGTCTCCTTGTTGACGGAGAGCACCGGCTGGGCGTTACCGCGATTCATGTTGCCGGTGATGCTGTTGGTACTGCTGGGGGTCACGGTGAAGGCGTGCTGGCTGACGACTTGACCCACCGTTCCGGTAATCGTGACCGGCTTACCGGCGAAGTCCTGCGGAGTGCTCGTGACTTTGTCGCTGGTCACGCAGGTACTCACGTTGGAAGCCCCGCCGGGAGCGCCCTGGCTCTGAGCGGGTGCCCCGTGCTGGCCTTGTGCGGGGGTCTCGTTGCCGCCTCCGCCACATGCGCCGAGTACCAGCGCCGACGAAGCGGCGATAGCGACGAGACCCATCCTGGTTGCTGCGCGTCGTTTCGTGTTCATCACGTCTTCCCTGATTGTCCGAATCGGCGCGCCATCGTTGATCGTTGATGACGCCACAATTACGGCTACCCGCTGGGGCGCCGACGGCACATAATCCGGTCCTTTGTTATTGGAATGTGATTTTTGTTACTCGATTGTGACCGAAAATGTTAATGATCAATGCACGTAGTGCTCTCGCTCATGCGTGACTGGAGAAAGGCCAGTGTTTGGCGGAGCACCCGGGAGACGTGCATCTGCGAAATTCCGACTTGCTCGGCGATCTGAGCCTGCGTGAGTTCGTGAAAAAAGCGCAGTGCGAGGATGGTGCGTTCCCGGGGAGCGAGCTCGGCGAGCAAGGGGCGTAGCGCCTCCCGATCATCGATACGCCACATCTCGGCATCCAATTCACCGACGACCTTTTGGTGTGTTGCGGCGGTGTCACCGAAGCTGAGCATCTCGTCCAATGATGAGCTTCGATACGCCTCTCCCGCGTGTAGCGCTTCGATCACTTTCTCGGTCGGGATCCCCAAATGATCGGCTATCTCGCTAGGGCGGGGTGACCGGCCCAGCCGTTGCGACAGGTCCACCAGCGCGCTCCGGACGGCCAGGTAGAGGTCCTTCACTCGGCGCGGTACGCGGGTGGACCAACCGTGGTCGCGAAAGTACCGCCGCAGTTCGCCGGTGATCGTCGGTACCGCAAAGGACAGGAAGTGGGAGCCGCGGCTGGGTTCGAAGCGGTCCACAGCGTTGATCAGTCCTACGGTGGCTACCTGGATCAAGTCATCCAGCGGCTCACCGCGGCCAGTGAAGCGGCGGGCGATGTGTTCGGCCAGCGGAAGGTAACCATTGATCAGAGCCTCGCGCACCTGGTGCCGTTCGGCCCGATCGGGTGCCAGCTCCGCGTAGCGGTGGTGCAGTGGAAACAGATGCACGTACTCGTCTTGTCCTGGTCCCACCCCGAGCGGCGACTCCGGGGGAGGTGAAACGGTCGTGCCCTCACTGTGGGTTTCGTCGCTGCCGGTAGCCGGTGGCACGATTTCCAGCAGGCAGTCCAGCCCGGTTAATTCCAGCGCTCGAGCTGGAACCGGCAGGTCCGGGACTCTCAACTGCAGTGTGGTGCCTTGCCGGGCGGAGGTACGCCTGGCATTGATCAATACCGAGAGGGTCCCGGCGCCCAGGAACGACACGTGGCTCAGGTCGATGATCAAGCGTTCCGGCTGCAGGGAAAGAAGCCAACCGAGATGCTCGTCGAGCGGCGATTCGGTAAGCATGTCTATCTCACCGATCACAGTGAGGACCACTACTTTGGGATCACGCTGGTCTACGATCATCGAAAACGGTTGGTTACCGGCTACCGAGCTCAGTGGTTCGGCGGGTGGCGTGGAATCATCGTCCAGCCGGTGTGATCGATCAGCGCTCATACATCTCCGCAGTCAGTAGAGACTTGCGTTCTGCCCCCGGCCGGCCATGCGCGCGTTGGTGCCTGCTGCCAACCGCCCGACCCCCACGCTAATAGCAAATGACCGCAAATGTCACTTCTTCACATAGTTTTTGCGCGTCAGCACGCGCCGGTTTGTTGAGAAATCTAGCGCCGTTTTCGGTGGGCGCAGGCAGCCGCGCCGCCTGGATCGGCGGTGGTCGCCCATACTGAACTGACCGCGCAATCTGACGATACGACCCACAGAGGTACACGTGAGTTTCCTCGACGGACATAGCTGGCACAGCCGGATCTTCACCGGAACGTGGCAGGTCCCCGCCCGCGGTGATGCCGCCGTAGTGGAACCAGCGACCGGCACGGAGTTGGGCCGCATCGGTCTGGCGGGGCCCGAAGAAGTCACCACCTCGGCAGCGCAGGCAGCCACCGCCCAGCGCGAGTGGGCCGTGACGCCGTTTCCTGAGCGCGCAGCGGTGTTGCGGCGCGCCGGTGATGCTTTGCACCGGCATGCCGGCGAGCTGCGGGACTGGATCGTCCGGGAGACCGGTGGCATCCCTGGCAAGGCCTACGTCGAGCTCGACCACGCCGCGCAAAACTGTTACGAAGCCGCCGCGTTGCCGTCGCGTCCACTGGGTGAGTTGCTGCCCAGCGCAGCGCCGCGGTGGAGCATGGTGCGCCGGGTGCCCGCCGGGGTGGTGGGGGTGATCGCGCCGTTCAACGCCCCGCTGGCGCTGGCGATGCGGTCGGTGGCGCCGGCGCTGGCGCTGGGCAATGCGGTGCTGCTCAAGCCGGATCCGCGCACCGCGGTGTCTGGAGGGGTCGTTCTGGCCGCGTCGTTCACCGAAGCCGGGCTACCCCCGGGTGTGCTGCATGTGCTGCCCGGTGGCGCGGACATCGGCGCCGCAGTTGTCGAGGATCCCCACGTCCGGGTCATCTCATTCACCGGATCAACCAGTGGCGGCCGTCGCGTTGGTGAGCTGGCCGGGCGCCACCTCAAGCGGGCTCATCTGGAACTGGGCGGCAACTCTGCGCTGATCGTGCTGGACGACGCTGATCTGGACCAGGCCATCAGCGCGGCCGCATTCGGCGCATTTTTCTACCAGGGGCAGGTCTGCATGACCATCGGCCGGCACCTGGTCCACGATTCGCTGTACCCGGAATACGTGGCGCGGCTGGCTGCCAAGGCCGACGCGCTGCCGGTCGGCAACCCGGCGACCGAGCACGTCGCGCTGGGGCCGCTGATTGACGTCCACCAGCGGGATCGGGTGCACGAGCTGGTGACCAGCAGCATGGCGGCGGGCGCCCGGCTGGTCGCGGGCGGGACTTACCAGGATCTGTTCTACCGCCCCACGGTCCTGGCCGATGCCGGGCCATCCATCCCCGCCTACGAGCAGGAGGTGTTCGGACCGGTGGCGACGGTCACGCCGTTTACGACCGTCGACGATGCGGTGAAACTGGCGTCAGACAGCGAGTACGGCCTGTCGCTGGGCATCTTGACCGCCGATGTCGCTCGCGGCCTCGCGCTGGCTGAGCGGATCCCGACCGGCACCGTGCACGTCAACGACCAGACCATCAACGACGAGCCGCACGCGCCTTTCGGCGGCGTGTCGGCTTCCGGCACCGGTGCCCGCTTCGGCGGTGCCACCGCCAACATCGACGCGTTCACCGAAACCCGCTGGATCACCGTCCGCGGCGACATCGCGCCCTACCCATTCTGAGCCGCCGGTGCCCAGTTTTCTGAGCGCCTGCGTGCCCGCGTGCCCGTTCTGGTGCCTGAGCGCCCGTTCTGGTGCCTGCGTGCCCGTTCTGGTGCCTGCGTGCCGTGACTCGACGCCACCGACGTTCGAGGTGCCTCTACCCGTCGGTCTTGTCGAGTTCACGGCACTGCCGGATTGTCGGGGGCAGCGGGCAGGGTGTGGTCCGTGATCGACGAGCTGAGCTTGGGGTCGTTGCCGTTTCGCGGGTCGTGGGCGATGCAGCGGGGGCTGGTTACTGAGCGCGTGCTCCGCGGCAACCGGTACCGCCGCCTGTTTCACGACATCTACCTGCCGGCGAGCGCGCCAGCTGATCTCGCGGCCAGATCGCAGGCGGCAGCTCTGCTCGCTCCGGAATGGGGCGTGCTGTCGGGTTACTCCGCCGCGGAACTACTCGGCGCGCGCTGTGCTCCGGCGGAAGCGAACGCCGAGTTGACCATTCCGGGGCGTGATCTGCGGGAGCAGCCGGGTCTCACCGTCCACCGTGACTTGCTTGCCGATGACGAGATCACCGACGTCGGCGGCCTCCCGATCACGACCGCGCTGCGTACCGCGTGGGATCTCGCGCGATGGCTGCCCACGGTGGAGTCGGTGGTGGCGATGGACGCGCTGGCCAGGATTGAGCGGTTCGCTCCGGGTGCGGTCTTCCAGATCCATGACCGCTACCCGAGGGCACGCTGGCGCCGTCGGGTGCCGGGCGTGATCGGTCTGTCCGATCCGCGGGCTGAGTCACCCATGGAGACCCGTTCCCGGCTGGTCCTGGTCCTGCGCGGACTGCCACGTCCGGAACTCCAATACCGGGTATTCGACGGATCCGGCGAGTTCATCGCTCGCCTGGACATGGCGTACCCGGAGCTGCAGCTGGCGATGGAATACGACGGCCGGGGTCACCTCGAGGCATGGCAGCAAGCGTCGGATGCGCGGCGCCTCAACGCACTGGACGCCGCTGGTTGGTCGGTGCTCCGCTTCACCGCTTCCGACGTCCTTCGCACCCCCGACCGCATGGCCGCCCACATCCAGGACGCCATCATTCGCCGTTCCCGCCGCCGCCGTCTGTCGTGAACTCGACGCTACCGACGTTTCAAGGGGCCAAAAATATCGCTGGCGTCGAGTTCACGACAATGCCACAAGATCAGATCGGTAGGTGGCGGAAGATCGGGCGGGGGACGTGGCGCAGGGCCGACATGATGTAGCGCAGGGGCGCGGGAGCCCAGGCTTGCTCGTGGCCCTGCGCCACCGCATCCATGATCACCTCAGCGACCTGCTCGGGGGTGACCGACAGCGGGGCGGGTTTCAGGCCCGCGGTCATCTTGGTGTGCACGAAACCGGGCCGGATCACGCACACCTTGACCCCGGACGGGCGCAGCGCTTCGGTGAGTCCGGTGTAGAAGGCGTCCATGCCCGCCTTGGTGGAGCCGTAGCAGAAGTTCGAGCGCCGGGGCCGCTCAGCGGCGGCTGAGGACAGCGCGACCAGCGTGCCATGCCCTTGCCGTGTGAGCGCATCGGCCAGCAACACCCCGACCGACACCGCGCCCACGTAGTTGACCTGGGCGAGTTCTACCGCAGTGGCGTGGTCGGTCCACGCTTGCTCCTGGTCACCGAGCAGCCCGAACGCCACGAGGGTCAGGTCGATGTCGCCGTCAGCGAACGCCTTCTCGATCGTGGCCGGATGCGCGTCAGTGTCCGCGGCGTCGAAGGGCAGCGTGGCCACCGTGGCGCCAAGGCGGTCCAGCCGTGCGGCGGCCTTGTCCAGGCGCGGCGACGGCCGCCCGGCCAGCACCACGCGCAACGGGCGGCGGGCGGCGTAGCGGGCTGCAGTGGCCAGCGCGATTTCGGAGGTGCCGCCCAGCATCAGCAAGGATTGGGGGTTGCCGACAGCGTCGATCACAGCTCGAGTCTCCTGGACAGGTCGGAAGCGAAAACGCCCGCCGGGTCGGCGGTGGCCCGTAGCTTGCGCCACTCGTCGATCCGCGGGTACATGCGGTGTAGCGCGGCCGGGGAGGTACGTGATTCCTTGGCCAGGTACAGCCGGCCGCCGGCGCCGAGTACCTGCAGGTCAAGCCGATCGCAGAATTCGGCCAGGCCCCGGCGGATCGGGAAGTCCACGGTGATCGTCCAGCCGGGATGGGGGAACGACAGCGGCGCCGGGCTGGCCTCACCGAAGCGCTTGAGCACGTTGAGGAACGACACGTGACCCGAGCGCACGATCTGTTCCACGATGCGCCGGAAGGTGTCCTCGGCGCCGAAGGGCACCACGAACTGGTACTGCAAAAACCCTCGTGGACCGTAGGCCCGGTTCCATTCGCCGATCATGTCCAGTGGGTGGTAGAAGCTGGTCAGGTTCTGGATCTCGCCGCGACGGCACTTGGGGGCCTTGCGGTACCACGCTTCGGACAGCGCCATGAAGGTGGCCTTGTTCGCCAGCCTGTTGGGCAGGACTTTGGGCGCGGTGAACAGTTGGGGCGCGTCGAAGGCCAGCGGGTTGCGGCGCAGCTTGGGGGGTAGCTGGTCGGCGCGGGCGATGCTGCCGCGGGTGAGCACCGCACGGCCCAGTTTCGCGCCGGTCGAGATCGCGTCGAACCAGGCCGCGGAGTAGTCGTAGTCATCGTCAGAGCCGTCGGTCAGCAGGGTGAGCAGCTCGTCGAGGTCCGCGGTGCGGTCGGTGTCGACGACGAAGTACGCCGACTCGACGGGCGTCAGCGCGATGGTGGCGCCGATGATGATCCCGGTCAGCCCCATGCCGCCGACAGTGGCCCAGAACAGCTCGTCGGCTGGCGTCAAGGTGGTGATCGACCCGTCCGCGGTGACCAGATCGAGACTGCGGACATGGTTGCCGAAGGTCCCCGCGCTGTGGTGATTCTTGCCGTGGATGTCGGCCGCGATCGCGCCGCCGACGGTGACCTGCCGGGTACCCGGCAGTACCGGCACCCACAGGCCCAACGGCAACGCGGCGCGCATCAGCGCGTCGAGGCTGACCCCGGCGTCGACGGTGGCCAGGCCGCTGCCGGCGTCGAGGGAGTGGATCCTGGCCAGCCCGGTCATGTCGATGACCAGGCCGCCCGCATTCTGGGCTGGATCACCGTAGGAGCGTCCCAATCCCCGGGCGATCACGCCGCGTTCGCCGGCCTCACGCACCGCTTGCTGGATCGCCTCCACCGTCGGGTTGGTGAGCACCCGCGCCGTGCTCGGCGCAGTGCGACCCCACCCGCTCAGTGCCCGTACCACAATCTCGCTCATCGCCGCCGGAGGCTACCCACGCCCCGTGCATGCCTCCCTTCCGGGGTTCCCAGCTCTGCTTGGGCTCGACATGTCTCCATGGTGGACTCATCGGCGCTGGAGTAGGTAGGTGTTGCGGGCGCTGGACAGCTGCAGCGTGCCCCAGTCGATCTCGGGGTGGTTGGCCAGGCGGGTAGGGATGTCGCGCAACTCGCCGTAGGGGCGCAGGCCGGCGAAGACGCCGCCCTGCGTGGGGTCTGTGGTCACCGCGGACAGCCGGCCGAGGCGGCGCGGCGCTTCGATGATCACACGGGGCGCGCCGGCGAGCCCGTCGGCGACCTCAACGATGTCGTGCACGCACGGAAACAGGAACGCCTGCGGCCAGCTCACCAGCACCGGCCCGTGGCTGGCCAGGAATGCGGTGAGCCCGACCACCGAACGCAGCCGGGGTCCGGTGACCGCGAGCCAGCCATCCGGGTCGGTAGTGGCGTCGACCGCGTGCACCCGGACCCGGTTCGCGCCGGCCGGTACCTGACTCGCGTCCACGCCGATGGCGCGCCACGGCCGGTATTCCGGTGGGCCGTCGAGGTGATCCTGGTTCGGTTTCACCAGATCGAACGGGATGCGCGTGCCGAGCGGGAGGACGACACCCGTGGGTGCCGTGCGGCCGAACTCCAGGGCCAGCCGGTTGCCGCGGTCGGTGCGGCCGGACACCGACACGGCGATCCCGCTGGCCGGGCCGAGGGCGGGCATGATGAACCAGGGGCTGGTCAACGTACCGGTACTGCGCGGTCCGCCCGTCAAGCTGCCCCACAGTTGCGCGGACACTCCGGTACCCGGGGGATCTGGTGGTGGGGTCCCCGGGTCGAAACCGCCGGCTGCGGTGAATCCGTGCAGCTGTCCAGACGTGTCAGCGGCTGCCAGCGCGGCGCCGTCCGGAAGCACCTGGATGTCGTCGGCCAGCCCGCACGAGCGAGCGCCCGCTAGTTGACGCAGGTTCGCCAGCGCCAGCGACCCGGCCGGTCGCCGAATCGGGGCAGCGACGAAGGAGCCGAGCAGGACAGCCACCGAGGTACCCACCACAGCGATGGCCAGCAGTGCCGGCGTAGCGATCAGCCGCCTGGTGGCCAGCGCGACGACCGCAGCCGCACCCAACCACAGCAGCGGGGAATCCAGCGGCAGGCCCAGCGGGTGTACCGGACCGTTGGCCCACGGCACGTCATAGACGGCCGGCTGCCACCAGGCATTCGATCCGGCGAAAGCGAGCCCGGCCGCCCCCCCGACCAGCACGGCGCCGGCCACGCCGATCGCCGCGGTGATGTGGTTACCCACCCGCGCGTGCCCCTGGTGCCACAGCAACGCGACTGCCGCCACCAGGAATGACGCAATGAGCCCGGCAAGAGCGCCGAAGTGATGTGACCACTTCGACGGGGTGAGCCACAGCAGTGCCACTGCGGTGGCCACTACCCCGGCCAGCCGCGCAGCTGCGCGGCCGGCCTCGTCCCGCTCGCTCGTCGGGCGCATCAGCAACAGCCCGGCAATCACGGGGAGGAGGGCCAGGGTGACCAGCACGGGGATCCGCTTGGTGGCGCTGCCTTCCTGATCCTCACCGAGCAGGAACCGGTACCGGTCCGGCTCGCGGTACCAGGGCAGCGATGGGCCGAAGAAGTTGTGCCAGCGGGTGGCGGTGACCAGCGCGTCCCACGTCTGGTCGGCGAAAATCACGGTGAGGCCGACGGCGCCGATGCCGCACAGCAGTAACACCCGGGCCAGTACCTCCATCTGCCCACGTGCCGAGGCGCGGACTATGGCGACGATGCGCGGTGCGAAGATCGCAATCGGCGCGGCGACCAGCAGGCTGCTAGGACTGACGGGCATGGTCAGCCCGGTGACCAGCGCAGCCCAGCCCAGCGCGGCAAGCCCGCGAGCCCGGTAGAGGATCGCCAGCACCGTGGTGACGCCGAAGGCGACGTACGGTTCAGGGCGCACCCCGAGGTTGAACGGAAACCACGCGGCGAGCAGGCAGACCGCGGCCACCAGCCGGATCCGGACTGTGCCCGCCGCCGTAGACGGCGCCGTCAGCGCCGCGCCAAGCACGCCGCGGCTGACCACGAACCACGTGGCGATCCCCAGCATGGTGCTGGGCAACCGCAGCCACAGCGGTGCCAAACTGATCTGGGCCAGTGGCGCCAGCAGTTGCTCGGTCAGCGCGAACGGCGTCTCCGAGGCGTCCCACCAGCGGTAGTAGTTGCCGGCATTGCCGGTCAGCGCGGCGTTGCGCGCGATCGTGGTCGCGAAGCCGTCGTCATCGGTCAGTGGACCGATGACCGCCCACCCGGCGAACACTGCAATCACGCCTACGTCGATCCACGTCGTGTTGGTCCAGTGAGGGCGGGCACGGAGGCGCGACACACCGGGCATGAGCGCACGACATGCCCGGAGGCTGCCAAGTAGCCAGAGCGCGATCACCACGGTGAGCAGCTGCAGGGCGATAAGCAGCAGCTTGAGCGGGCGTGGGCTGGTGGAGAACGGGTTGGCGGGGTGCGCGGTGACGGTTATCCGAGCCGCTTGGGTGGGGCTCAGATCGGTGCGGAACCCGAACACTTGAGGTACCGGCTCGCCAGGCAAGTTGAGCCGGCTGCCCCCGATGGTAATCACGGCTCCGTCCGGCCCCGCGTGCAGCCATGTCCCGCAGGCGGCGCTCGCCACCGGTGCACGGCTCACCTCGCGCGGGCCCAGCGTGAGGTGAGCCGTGCCGTTGTCGGTTCTGAGCAGCAGCCCAGCGCCGGGTGGACCGGTCGCCAGCACGGTGACAGCACGGGCCTGTCCAGCGGCTGTATGCAGCGTCGAGCACGGCACGGTCACCGTCATCTCGACCGGACGGTACGGCGCGAACAACGCCACGCTGGAGATGGACGGTCGGTCTGGCATCGGCCAGATCACGGTGACTTGCCCAGCGCTGACCGGCGCGAATGGCAATACCAGCGCGGTGAGCACGCTGACTAATCCGGTGAGCAGGCGATGACTCGCGCTGGACTCAGCAGGCACCGCGCACGCCGCACACGATGATCAAGATCATGCCGCCTTCCCTGCGACACGCCGGGACACCAGAGGCTACGCGCACGGAACATCAGGCTATCTGCATGCTAGTTTTTTGCTATATGGCATCCTGCAAACTACCATAATGAAAGAAGGCGGAACGCCAGTGAGCTCATCGGCAGATGGCAGCTCTGAGGGGGAGCGACGCACCCTGGCAGTTCAAGATCCCACTGTGCAGCGACGCCGGCTGCGCTTAGAGCTCAGGCGGGCACGTGATGCCGCCGGCTTGAAGCAAGCCGACGTGGCACGCGCCATGGATTGGTCACCATCGAAACTGATCCGAATCGAAAAAGGTGACGTAAGTATCTCAACTAACGATCTGAAGGCGCTGCTGAACTACTACAAGGTGAAAGAAAAAAAGCGCGTGAATGAGCTGCTTGAACTCAGTCGGGCGGCTCGGGGGTCTTCTTTTTATGATCAGTTTGCCGATCTGCTGAAGCCGGGTTTCCAGGATTACCTGGCGTACGAAGCGTCCGCATCCGTCATCCGACAGTACGACACTGTCTTAGTCCCAGGACTGCTGCAGACCGAGGAATATGCCCGAGCGATCCTTGAGCACATGGTCGGATTCAGACACGACGATATCGACAAGGCATGGGCTGTGCGTCAGCATCGTCAGGAAGCAGTCGACCGCGACGATCCTCCGGAGATGCTGTTCGTCCTGGACGAGGCAGCTCTGCGGCGCCACGTGGGGCGCGGCCGCGTGATGCAGCACCAGCTTGAGCGGCTCAGGGAAGCGGCGGCTGAGCCACACATCAGCATCCAGATCATCTCCTTCACCCGTGGCGCGCACCCGGGTATGTTGGGTAACTTCATACTTCTCGAGTTCGCTGACCCGAACTTCGACGACTTGGTGCACCTAGAAGGTGTCAACCAGACCACCATCCGCGATGACACCGAACTTATCGCCGAGTATCTTGACAAATTCGCACAGCTACAAGAGCTCGCACTGTCGCAAGAGGAAAGCAATGAATTTCTTGACTCGTTGATCAAGGACTTTCCCTCAAATTAGCCGGCCAGTGTAACCAAGGAAAGAGGTAAACAGAAGATGAAGTTCAGGCGCCGATATATGAGGCTGGGACCGGTGCGCCAACACCGGTCCCAGCCAGTCTCCAACCTTATCCCAGCCGCAATGACCATTCGCCAAAACGATCCGCTAAGGAATGAGATTGGAGGGGTCTGTTATGGACGACTCCCCGCTCTGCGGTACTGACGACGCCACCGGCAGTAACGGAGGGTGACCACACAGTCGCGGAGCGTAGCACGATAAATCAGTTACCCACCCCTCGGGGGGTCGGCTCGGCGGCGGGTCGGGGCCCCCGAGGCGGGTCGAGGTCTGCATGCGTCTACCGAAATTCAGGAGTCCAACGTAGGTCAGCGCAGGTGAGTAGGTGCTGGCGGGACCTCCTCGTTCTCGGGTCTGTACGGGGATCCGCGTTGCCGCGCCGGGGCCACAATAATCCGGATGAGGCTATGCTGCGAGCACCTGGTTGCAATCCGCGGAGGCAACGAAGTGGGGCTCCGAGTCGTCATGGCTTGCCGGACTCTTCGGGATCTTCGTGCACAGTGAAATTCTGTGTGCCACGAATCAAGGCTACGCACCTAGTGTAGGCCGAAGTGGTGCAACATTAATCCTGTTAACCCTCAGATGGCTTAACGCCTGATTACTTTACGCGCACTGTCCGTGCTTCAGGTAGCGACCGCTGCGTCAACGCGGATAGTTGCTCCACTAGGGCGCTGCGGTGTCGGCCGGTGTTGACCCTGCTAACGATCGGTATTTGTTCACCCCGAAAATCCTCCCGCCGAGGGAGGCGGGTCATCTTTGAGCATCCATAACATGCTGGCCAAAGGCCACTTGGAGCGCTGCGGGTAATTCGGGGGGCTGACGACGACGCTGTCACGGACGGCGACAAGGTGCCATCCCGAGTTGGTTGTGAGGAGGACGGCATGGTCGCGGTGCCGCAACCCGTTGCCCCAGCCTGCTGGCAGAAGAGCAGCGTGAGTGGCGCTAGTGGCTGTGCCGAGATTGGGCATGTCCAGGATGATGTCTGGGTTCGGCACTCGAAGAGCCCTGATGGGCCGGTGCTGACGTGCAGCCGCGCGCGGTGGGCCATATTTATCGCCGGGATTTGCAGCGACCAGTTCAGATCGGTATGACGCCCAGCCACGGCGACTCAGTTATCGTCTAGTGGATCGCCGACCTCGTGTCGGTCGAAGTAGCCGTTCCACTCGACCAAAGGGCAACCACAGCGGGGGCAGGTTTCCAGGCTGAGGTGCGCGTCTTGGAGCGCTACCCATTCCTGATTCAGCCTTCGCCGTTCTTCGGCCTGTTGACGAAGCCTGGGCCGCTGCGCCTGCGTCATCCACGTTGCGCCGAGAAGTACTCCGAAGCAGAGAAACAGCAACGCGCCGAGGGCTAGCCAGCCCAGTACCTGCAGGGTCACCGCGCACTGCGGTGCATCCCGCCACGACGTCCTGCCCGCTGGCTGCGCTGTAGTGGCTCAGCACCATCGAGACACGCCGCGCTCCGGTGAGATCCCGGGCTGGTTTCAGCTTGGTCAGCGCGCCGATCGCGCGGTGGTTGAGGATGCTGGGTCATGCAAACGCTCCCGCCCGGCGAATTACTCTCTAAACACCTAGGTGTTTAGTAGGCGTAATGGTACCGTTATTGCACCTATTATCTCAAGTTTTTCTACGCACTACATGCCTACGTAAACTAGGTAACACGGTGGGGGAGGGCGGAGGTACGGCGGATGGCGGGGCCGCGTCTGACTGGTCGAGAAGACGAAGTACGCCGTCTGGTGATCACCGGGCTCACTAATGATCAGATTGCCACACGCCTGGCTATCTCACGCCGGACGGTGGAGGCGCACATGCGCACGCTGTTTCGCAAGACGGGGGTCACCCGCCGCGCCGACCTTGCTGCACTCGCTGACAGTGATGGTCCGTCGGTCGAACCGTCGACACCCTGGCCGGGCCAAGTTGCCGATCTTCAGAGCTGCCAGCAGGAGCTGCGCTGCTACGCCGACGCGGTACACGGCCTGGTCGACCGGCAGTTCCCGCTGTTTGAGGAACAAGTAGAGATCACACTCGTGGTCGCAGAGCAGGACGGGCGCGACAGTGTCATCGAGCGTCGGTGGACCAGGCCGCGGCCCTACCTCGTATACCGGTTTGTTGGTCCCATCATGGCTGGGACTGCTCTTGCGTCGCTGGAGCCGGATGAGCTTCGACTCGCTTGCAAGGTCAAGGGGCAAGACACGCAGGTCGACGTCCATGTGGTGAGGGATGTAAACGGCCGCCCGCTTATTATGATCTTGTTTCAGCCGGGTTTACAGGCCGAAACCGAGTGGCTGCTGCGCTACCGGTCGCCAATGCTGTGGAACGGCCTGCGCCGCTCCGGCCGGCAATCGCTGAGCTGGTCGACCGCCACGTTTGACCAACGGCACCCCGCGACGACCAGTGAGCTGACCCTGAAGGTGGTCTTCCCAAGTTCCTGGACAGGCGAGCGCCTCACCGAGAACAGTGACATCGGCACCATTCATACCGAGCGCCTACCCACCGGCCAGACGCAATTCACCTGGCACCACGATGCCCCGGACGCCGGCGCCTACCACTGGCTCCTGGAAGGCACCCGCGCCACCTGAACTCGCAGTCTGGATGCAGACTGCTGTTTCCAAGGCCCGATTAACCGCAGTCTGCATCCAGACTGCGGGGAAATTGGGCTAGGCGAGGACGCCGGGGAGAGTGCCGGGATGGAGGATGCACAGGCGGTTGGTGGTGCGGGTAAGGGCGACGTAAAGATCGTTGAGCCCGCGTGGGGACTCGGCCATGATGGCCGCGGGATCCACCAAGACCACCGCGTCGAATTCCAGGCCCTTGGCTTGGGCGACAGTGAGCACGGTGATCGGCGCGTCGAGATCGGCGTTACTGGCCGCCGGGACCAAGGTGCGCAGCTCGGCCAGCTGCGCGGCGGCGCCTAACACGGCGACCCGGCCGTTGCCCACCGCGACCGCCTCCTCGGCGACCACTGCCGGCAGCGCGCCGGCCGGCGCACTGGCCGACACGTAGCGCGGCGACACGCCGGTGTGGCGCACCGACTGCGGAGGCGTGATGTCCACATCGATCGCCGCAAGCACCCGATCGGCCAGCTGCGCGATCTCGGCAGGGTTACGGTAGTTGATCGTCAGCTGTTCCAGCCGCCACCGATCAGCGACGTAGGGGCCTAGCACATCGCCCCACGAGCCGGCACCCACGCGGTTTCCGGTCTGGGCCAGGTCCCCGACCACCGTCATCGAGCGACTAGGGCAGCGTCGCATGAGCACCCGCCACGCCATCGGGGACAGCTCCTGCGCCTCGTCGATGATGACGTGACCGTACGTCCAGGTGCGGTCCGCCGCAGCACGCTCGGCGGTGCTCTCGTAGCGCCGCGCGCGCTGCCGGTCGGCCAGCCGGTCGGCGTCGATCAGATCCGTGGCCCGCAGCAGTTCGGGATCGAGATCTTCGTCCAGATCCAGGATGTCCAGCACGCCCTGCGCGTACTGCAGCTCCTCCCGCAACGCGGCCGCCTCGCGGGCCGCCTCAGCGCTGCCGTCGGAGCCCAGCAGCTCGGCCGCCTCGTCCAGCAGGGGGACGTCGGCGGGGGTCCACACATCTTCCGGATCGGCGGCCGGGTGCGGGGTAGGCCGCGCCAGCAAGTCACGATCTGCACCATGCAGCAACCGGCGGGTCGCGCTGGCCAGCAGTTGGGGGTCGGCGTAGAGATCCCGCAGCAGCTGCTCGGGCGACAGCGTCGGCCATAGCGACTCCAGCGCCGCGGTCAGCTCGGGGCTGTCGCGCAGCTCGGCGCGGATGTCTGCCAGATCACCCCGGTCCAGCAGTCGAGCACCGTCCAGCAGGCCGGCACCGAGTCCCCGCGCGACCTGCTCGGTCAGTGCCGCCACCACCTCCCGGAAGAAGATCCGCTTCGCCTCGTTGTGTGGGCGCCTCGAGCGCCGGGCCCGGGTACGCGCCGGCGCGCACACCCCGCGGTCCAGCCGGACGGCCTGCCCGTCGACGACAAGCTCGATCGGCTCCTCAGGCACCCGCTGGCGGTCCCGGATCGCGGCCGCCACCACTTTGGCCATCTCCAGGCGACCCTTGACCGCGGCCGCCTCGTCAGATTCGGCGCCGCGAGCGTGCAGGCCCGGATGCAGCTGCGCGACCGTGCACAGCAGCACGCTCGTCTCTCCCAGCGAGGGCAGCACGTGCTCGATGTAGCGCAGGAACGTCGCGTTGGGCCCGACCACCAGCACGCCGCGCTTGGCCAGCTGGCGGCGGTGGGTGTAGAGCAGGTAAGCCGCCCGGTGCAGCGCGACGGCGGTCTTGCCGGTGCCCGGGCCGCCCTGCACGACGAGCACACCTTGCGGCTTGGCGCGGATGATGCGGTCCTGCTCAGCCTGGATGGTTGCCACAATGTCCGACATCCGGCCGGTCCGGCTTTCGGCCAGCGCGGCCATCAACGCTGCCTCGCTGGTGAGGCTGGTGGCAGGCGATGGATCGGCGGCGGAGGAGTCGGCGAGATCCAGCACCTCATCGTCGACACCCAGCACCGTGCGGCTGCGGGTCCGGATGTGCCGGCGGCGGCGTACTCCCTCCGGGCGGGCAGCAGTGGCGGTGTAGAACGGGCGTGCCGCAGGCGCCCGCCAGTCGATGAGCAAGGGCCGGTAGTCGTGCTCCTCGTCGAGCAGACCCAGCCGGCCGACGTAGCGGCGCCCGTTCCCGCCTGCGTCATCGGGGTCGTCACTGGGGTCGTCATCGGGGTCGCTGTGCAGGTCCAGGCGGCCGAAACACAGGCCTTGCTCGACGCCGTCCAGGTTGGCCAGCTGCTGGGCGTACATCGCGGCAGCGGCGTCGCGCTCGGTGAGCGCTTGCGGGGTGCCGGTGGTGGGCGCGCGCAGCACCTCAGCCAGGCGCGCCGCGGTGTAGCGGCGACGTTCATCGAGATGCCGGTAGAGCAGGCTCACGTAGTCCTGCTCCACCGCGACCGCAGCATCGACGTCTACGTCTGGGCCCGGGACACTACGGCTGTTGGGCAAGACCGACACGCGATGCATCCACCTTCGGCGACGGGTACGGCGAACGTCCGGGCAACCGGTGGCCGGCTGCCGACATTCCAAGGTAGCAAGACCCGCGTACCGGGTTACCGAGCTTGGTCAGCCGTTCGCGTCCGCACCGGCGCTTCCGACCTCACTTCCGGAAATATGGTTGGCACCCGAGTTTGTCGTGCCGAGCTGGTTTAGCCACCAGAGCGGGTTGACGTTGTGCGGGTGGCTGGTGCCGCCCTGGTTGCCTGACGCGCCGCTCGGGCCGCTGTGATGGGTACCGAGGATTCCCTGGATACCAGAGGTACGCATCGACATGACAGTGCGCGCGGGCAGCAATTCCGCTTCGTAGCAGCCGATTTCGGCGTCGCTCATCGCATCGAACACGACAATTTCCCCCCAGAACAGTCGCAGAAGAGTCAACAGAAAAGGCGTGTACGGCCCGGCACCTGCGGGCAGCGCTGGTCAGGCCGCTACCTACAGTGCCTACCCCGCCACGGGGTGACAATCCGTAGCCCTACGTAACTCATGCCGACCATTACCTAGCTTGGTCAGCCGACGTACGCGCGGCCGGTGTAGCGCTCCCCGATCAGCGTAGGTAGCCGGGTCCAACCAGCCCGGCGTACGGCTGTGACGTGGAGGTCGACCAGGCCAACCGGGTGGGGGTAGATCAGCTCGTCCACGTGGCCCCAGCCCAAGGTGGGCGCGCCCGGCGGGGTGAGCTGCGCGGGCAGCTCGATGTCCTTGGTGGTGCGATCGACCTGGAGCAAGACACCGCCGTAGTCAGGGCTCACCGGGTTCTGGATGAGGGTCCCCTCCATCCCGTCTCCGGTGCGCAGCTGGAACGCGGGTGCCTCCACAAGACCGTCATGCACGGCGATCTGGTGCTGGCAGGGCCAGAATGCGGCGGAGGTCTGGTCGGCGAACACCGGCCGGCCACCGATCAGCTCGGTGATCGGCCGCGGCGTGGCCAGGCGCGGTTGCCCGACCGCCAGCCAGCTGTCCGGACCAGCGACGCGATCTTGGGCCACCACCCGCACCGCGGTTGGCGCAGCCAAACCGGCGCTGGCCAGCGGGATGGTCAGCTGGGTCCATTCCGGTTTGTTCCCGGCGGCGGGGAGCTGCACCGTGCGCACGTGATCCGGTGCGTTCGGGTCGCCGGTGCCGACCTGCACGTCGAGCCGCTGCTGCTTGCTCAGCATGCCGCGTACCGGCACGACGATCCAGGCGTTGACCGGGTGGACCTGGGGAAGGGGGTACCAGGGCGTCTGCACGGCGCCCCGGCCGGTGCCGCTAAGAACGTCGTCATCCCAGATGGCACCGTCCGCGGGCCAGATCGGTACCGGCGTGGAATCTTGGAGGGGTGCGGCGCGCATGTCCCCGGTGAGAGTGGCGCCCCCGGTGGGAGGCCCGAGGCCTGGCCGGACGTCCCGGAACACCTGCACGGATGCTGCCAGCCCGCACGGCTGACCGGTCAGCGCGTGCAGGTTCATCAGCGCCACCGAAGTGCCTGGGTACTGGCGCAGCGGCGCGATGGTGAACACCACCAGCATCAGCGCCACTCCTAGACCGGTCGCGGTCGTCAGGACTGCCCGTGCCGGTCCCCGCAGCCACCACCACCCCACCGCGGCGACGGCCAGCCACAGCAGCGGGTTGCGCAACGCCAGCGGTCCCAGTGACGGCATGAGCAGGCTTTGCATGTACGGGGTCTCGATATACCGGTGATCGCCGAAGGGCTGACCCCAGTCCGACAGCGGGCGCCACAGGTTGGGGCCGGCGAACGCCACCGACGCGGCGGCCACCAGCCCGGCGCTGCCGATGGCCGCCACTGCGGTGCCGGCCCGCCGGGGCAGCGGGGAGCGGATCATCGCAGCAGCCAGCAGTGCGGTGGCCGGCGCGGCGACGGCGCCGAAATGGTTGACCCACTTGGTCGGGGTCAGCGCCATCGCGGCCAGGCTTACCGTGGTGACGGTGGCGGTGATGCCGAGTAGCTGGGCGCTGCGCCCCGCGGTACCAGCGCGCCGCCCCGCCCCGAGCGCTACGGCAAGGAGCACGGCCAGGGTGAGCAGCACTGGCAGCCGCTTGCCCCATGCGCCCCGCTCGTCGCCCACGAAGACGTTCTCGTAGTGCAGGTACTCGGCGTACCAGGGGAATTGCCAGTAGTACCAGCGGTGCACCGCCACCGATTCCAGCACGTCGCCCAGGGTCGCGTCGGCGAAACCCACCGGCACCACGATCGAGGCGGCCGCGCCGGCCAGCAGTACCGCGGCGAGCCGGTGCGACCCCCCGGCAGCCCGCCACCACTGCCACAGCCACGGCAACCCCAGCAGCAGCGGGGCGGCAGCCACCACACCCGTGGGTGACGCGGTGACGGTGCCCGCGGCGCAGGCGACAGCGACCGCGAACACCCCCACCGAGCGGCGCCGCCGAGCGAGTTCGGCGAGCACGAACGTCGCCGCCGAGCCCAGTGCGATCAGCGGTTCAGGACGCAGCGTCATGCCGTAGGGCAACCACCACAGCAGGTGCGCGGCGGCAACGGCCCACGGCGCCACGCGGCTACGTGCCGCCCGGCCCAGCATGGTCGCGACCAGGACGCGTAACAGACCGTAGGTGGCCAGCCCGTACCCCAGCGGCACCAGCCGCATCCAGCCCAAGCTCCAGTTGCCTCCCAGACCACCCCAGGCCTGCATGACGTACTGGCTGGTGGAAAAGGGATTCTCGGTGACGTTGAACTGGTAGATGGCGTTGCCGATATACCCCGACTGCATGGCGTTGCGGGACATCAGCAGGTACCACGAGTCGTCGATGTTGACCGGCCCGAGCACCACCCACGCCAGCGACACGGCGGCCACCACCGCATCGGCCCAGGACAGGCGCGGCCGGACCAGGCCCGGTCCGTCGCCCCGCCACCACCACCACGCCAGGATGAGGAGCAGCGACAGCGCCAGTGCGTGCGCGATGATCAGGGCTGTTTTGACCAGCGTGGGCCGCGATTGATACCTCGCGTCGGTGTGCAGCTGCACGCCCAGCCCGCTGGTCTGAGTGGTGGCGTCGGTCTGCAACTCAGCGACCTGCGGCACCAGCAGGCCGGTTCGAGTGGCCACGGTGGCGCCGTCCCTGGACACCCGCACGCCACCGGCGTCCGCAACGACCCGGTAAGTGCAGGGACCAGCGGGCAGCAGCTGGTGAACCACCTCGGCACCCGATGCGGTCACCGTCACGATGCCTTGGGCGGTAGACACCACCAGGCCCTCGCCGGGGACGGCACCGACGTCGGCGGGCAACGTACGCAGCGCCTCACCACCGCCGGGGCGGGCATCCAACGCGCGCAGCGTCGCGCACGGGATCGTTGCGGTGAGCTGCAGCGGGCGGTAAGGCGCCAGCGGTAGCACCGTGGAGACGGGTTGGCGCCCGGCCGGTGGCCAGTTCACCACGGGATCGTCCGCGGTCACCGGGGCGACCATGACCAGGATCCCTAACGCGCCAGCAACCAGCGCCAATGCTGCGATCACCCAGCCGACCCCGGGTTGAGCCCGGGCATCGCGGATCGGGTGGGGCGGCACCGCGGCAGCCTAGGGCGCTGGGCGCCAGCAACCTGGATGGGGTAAACCGCTGGCGGCAGGGTTAGCCAGCGTCTCCGTGGTAGCTCTTGGTCGCCAGCGTGGGTAGCCGCGTCCATCCCGCTCGCTGTAGTTCGCCGAGCTGCAAGTCGACCAGCCCGGTGGGGTGGTCGTAGATCACCCGTTCCACCCGGCCCCACGGAAGGGAGGGCGGTCCGCTGGGTACCAGCCTGCTCGGTACCCGCACGGTGGTCGCCGACCGGCTCGCCGGTACCTGGCTGCCACCCCGCCACACTTCGAATCCGAGATCGAGGAAACCGCGGCCGAATCCCTCGTCGCTGAGCACCAGGACTTCCGGTGCGCGCGCGACGCCATGCTGGACGCCGACCTGGTCGAGGCACGGCAGGAAGGCGG
The DNA here is from genome assembly GCA_021324675.1 of Actinomycetota bacterium. Classification (GTDB taxonomy): domain Bacteria; phylum Actinomycetota; class Actinomycetes; order Mycobacteriales; family Pseudonocardiaceae. The sequence goes on along the minus strand of JAJPIR010000111.1, from coordinate 31,026 downwards.
CGGTCAGCTGGTCGACGTACACCGGCCGGCCAGCGGTGAGGGTGGACAGCGGGCGCCAGTGGGCTAGCCGGGGTTGGCCGACTGCCAGCCAGCTGTCGGCGCTTGAGGTCTGCGTCCACAGCACCAGGCGCACGTGCGATGGGCGGATCTTGCCGAGCCGATCGACCGCGACCGCCAGCTCGTTCCACTCTGTCTGTGGCACGGCCCGATCTAGTTGCAGTGCCACCTGACCGGCCACGGCAGGATCAGGACCCGGCGCGGTGGCGTACTGCAGGGTCAGCCGCTGGCCCGCCGCGGCGCCCAGCACGGGCAGCAGCAGGGTGCTACCTCCACTGGAGGGCAGTGCTGCGGGCAGCGTGAACCACGGGGTCACCAGCCACCCAGCTGGCCTCGTGAGCGGGCCGGTGTCCAGGTCGTGGCTGGTGTCGTAGCCGGCCGCGTTGTGCCAGATCAGCGTGTCCGGCGCCGGTGGCGGCACCGGCTTGGGCTGCTGCGCTGCCTCGGCGAACGAACCCGTGACGATCGGGGTCCCGGCGGGTACCGGTTGGGCCGGGCTATCCACCGCGACCTGGGCGTAATCAGCCAGCGCGCACGGCTGGCCGTGCGCCGACTGCACCGCGGACAGCGCCACCGACCACCCGGGGTATTGCCGCAACGGCGCCCACACGAACACGGCGAGAGTCATCACCACCAGCGCGGTCGACCCGGCGACGAGCACGGCATGGTCGGCAACCAGCCCGCGGTCCACACCGCGGCGACGCCACCACCACATCGCGCCGGCCGCGGCGAGCGCGACGGCTGCCCATAGCAGCGGGTTGGCCAGCTGAACGGGTCCCAGCCTGGGTCGCACGCCGGTCAGATCGACGCGATCTTGGGCCAGTGTGAGGTGGTTGCCGAAGGGCTGGCCCCGATCCGAGTACGGCCGCCAGATGTTCGGTCCCGCGAAGCTCCATGACACCGCACCGACCAGCAGTGCCGCCGCCACCGTCGCGATCAGGACGTCGGCGCGCCGCGGCGGTAGGGGAAGATGAAACGGCGCGCGCAGCAGTGCCGCGGTGAGCAACACTGTCGGCACCGCCGCCGCCGCCCCGAAGTGATTGACGAACTTGGTGGGAGTGGGCGCGAGCAGCGCCAAGGCCAGCGCGGAACCGGCCGCGCTGCTGACCAGTAGCCGCTGCACCGGATCGTCACCGTCGCCGGCTCCGGTGATCAGCCGGCGCGCGGCGCTGATAGTGACGACCAGCACCACCGCGATGGTGAGCACGACTGGGGCCCGCCGGGCCCACTGGCTGGAATCCTGGAAGCTGAGAATCGTCTGGTAGTGGACGAATTCCTGGTACCACGGGAACGCCTGGTAGTACCACTGATGCACGGCGGTGGCTTCCAGCACGTCGCCCAGCGTCGCGTCAGCGCAGCCCACCAGCACCAGAGCGGAACCGGTGGCCACCACCAGCAGCGCCGCAGCCAATCGAGCGCTCCCGGGCCGCGCCCGCCACCAGACCGATAGCCAGGGCAGCGCCAGCATCAGCGGTGCTGCCGCAACCAGCCCGGATGGCGAAACCGTCATGGCCAGCACAGCAGTGGTCGTGGCCGCAGCGAAAATACCGACCGAATGGCGGCGCCGGGCCAGCTCGCTCAGCAGCAGCGTTGCCGCGGCGAGCAGCACGATCAGCGGTTCTGGGCGCAACGTCATCCCGTAGGGCAGCCACCACAGCAGGTACGCCACCAGCAGCGCCCACGCCGCCTTGGCCGTACCCAGCTCCGGACCGAAGGTGACCAGCAGCAGGCGCAGCAGCACCCAGGTGAGCAGTCCGTAGATCAGCGGCACCAGGCGCATCCACGCCAGGCCCCATCCCCCCAGCGCTCCCCAGAACTGCAGCACGTACTGGCTGGCGACGAAAGGATTCTCGGTGACGTTGAACATGTAGATCGCGTTACCGAGCGAGCCGGAGGCGCCAGCGCCCCGAGCCATCAGCTCGTACCACGAATCGTCGAAGTTCGTGGGGGCCAGCACCACCCACGCCAACGACGCCGCGACCAGCACCGCGTCCGCAGCTCGCAGCGGGGGACGTGCCAGCCGGATCCGGTCGCCGCCCCACCATCGCCAGGCCAACCCGAGAAGCACGAGCAGGGCAGCGGCACACAGTCCTAGCAGGATGGTCTTCAACGCTGTCGGGCTGGATTCGTAGCGGCTGTCGGGATGCAACGTCACCGCCAGACCCGCCGCTACCGGCTGGTTTTCGACGTCGGTGGCCAGCTCGTTGACCTGCGGCACCGGCACCGATGCAGCGCCACGCATCGCCGGGTCTTGCGGGACACCCGCACCCGGGTCTTGCGGGACACCCGCACCCGGGCCGTCGCGCAGTACCCGTATCCCGCCGGCGTCCGCCAGCACGCGGTACGTGCATTGATCACTGGGTAGCGGTTCCCGCACCAGCGTCCGGCCAGACGCGGTGACTCGCACGATCCCGCCGCTGACGGAGACGATCAGGCCCTGGCTGACCCGGCCGGCCTTTCCTGCGGTCGCCGGCAGGGTGCGCAGAGCCTCGCCACCACCGACCCGTTGATCCAACGTGGCGAGTACCGCGCACGGCACGCGGGCATCCAGGCTCAGGGGCCGGTAGGGCACCAGCGGCACCAGGGTGGAACGGACGGGTTGACCAGCTTTCGGCCACTGCACCACCGGGTTGTCGGCAACGACCGGGCCGAGGAGGACGCCGACCGCGGCGAGCAGCGTGAACAACGCCATGCCGGCCAGCACTGCCACCCGCCAGGTTCGGGTGCGGCGGCCAGAAGCCACGGGCGCCGCGGGACGGGCGCCGACATCAGCCCGGATCATCGTCTCGTCGAGGCAGCCAGCGCCAGGCGGGAGGGCACGCGTCGTCTCGGGCACCGGCACTGGCGCAGGGTAGCTGCCGGTACCCTTGCGCAGACCGGCCCTCCCGCCCACCGAATCCAGGAGTAACGCCGTTGGCAGCGCCCGCGGTACCTCTTCGCCTGTCTACCCAGCTCACCCGATTTGTCCTGGTTGGCGCCGTCGCCTTCGTGGTCGACCTCAGTTGCTACCAGACGTTGCTGGCGATCGGGCTATGGGTGCACCTGGCCAAAGCGCTGTCCTTCGTCGCCGGCACCACCACGGCATACCTGATCAATCGGCGATGGACGTTCCAGGGCAAGGGTGGCCGGGCCGAGTATGCCTCGATCATGGCGCTGTACGGGATCACCTTTGTCGTCCAGGTCGGAATGAACGCGGTGATGCTCGCGTTGCTGCCGTCGTTCCGGGGCGAGTTCACTTGCGCCTTTGTGATCGCGCAAGGCGTCGCCACGGCGATCAACTTCATCGCGCAACGGACGGTGATTTTCCGAGCTTGAGTCGTCACCCAACCCAGAAGAGTGGTGAGGAGGGCGACGCGCCGCGGCATAATGTGCGCGCCGCGCCGTGGTATCACTCGCATGGAGCATACCAATAGTGGCACAATGAGACGTGCGGGTTCGGGACCCCCAGCCGGATCCGCCGCCCCTCGCGGAACACCTCCCCCTCGTTTCCGCGAGGGGCCCTCTCTTTTCGCGCCTCTGGTTGGTGGCTCTTCAAGTACCGCCAACGCCCGTCTGTCCGTCTCCAACGGCAGCCAACCCCGCGCCCGCACTGCGGCGGACGGCTGTGACGGCCGGCTGTGCAGGGAACGGCTGTGATCAGGTTTGCCGTGCGCGGCAGGGTCTCGCAGTGCAGCTCGACCGCGGGCAAGGGGGTACGGGTCGTGGACCTGAGTTTTTTGTCGCGTCGATGCGGACAATGTTGCCGGCCGTGATGCGTCCTGCCGACCGAGCGGCGCAGGTAGCAAGCAGATATGGAGTGGGCAGCCAGGGCCTTAAAAGCTAAGCCGGGCTAGCTGAAGGTATGGTTCGTCGCTTGGCTCGGGTCGCGCCGCCGCTCCGGCTACCGGTAGCGGGCGTGGGCGGCGCGGCACCCTGGCCCCGGATCCGCCGCCGCGACCCGGATACACCAGCAACCCATTCACTGGATCGGGCACCGCGTCGAGGGCGGCGATTACCGCGGGCAGCTCGCGGAAACGGTCACGGTCGTCCTCGTCGGCGAACTCCAACTCGATCACGACACCCCACCGGTGCTCGTGCCATTCCCACCGCAGCACTCCGTTGGTGACTGCCGCCTCGGTGAGGTTGTCGCCGTGGGCACGCCGCCAGCTACTCGCCGGGAATTCCCCGTCGAAGATCTCGATGGACAACCACTGGTCCACAAGAATGACGGTACCTCGAAACCGGACATATCACCATACTGATTGACTGCCGTAGCTGGTGTCCTGTACTGGCACGCTGGGGCGGCAGCTGAGGTTGGCTGCTGTTGCGGACCGCTGAACCCGTGGTTGGTGATACTTGAAGAGCCCCCAACAGGGTTCAGCGGCCGAGTTGCGAGATGGCGGCGGTCTGGCTGCCGCTGCGCAGCGGTCCGGGAGACCACCAGCCGCTGCGCACGGCGGTGCCGGTCTCCAGGGTGGGAGCCGAAGCTTCGGGCACCCGGGGTTGGATCACCATCAGCTTGCCCCAGTCGGTGTCCCAGTTTTCCTTGAGGTAAGTCGGGACCTCCTGCTGGGTGGCCAGTATCTGCAACCAGCCGATCGGACCTCCGGCGTCGCGCGAGGACCACGTCTTGCTGTAGTCGGTCAGCAGCTCATCGGGCAACAACCGGTACTTCGGCACCTCGGCAATGCCATTGCGCAAGCCGAACGGCCGTACGCACGGGTGCACGAAACCCACGGGCCAGTCCAGAAACACCGGTGGCGTCGGTGCGACCAGGTCGGTCAGCGACCGCAGCACCGGCACCCGCGGTGCCGAGAAGGCCAACCACCCCTCGTCCGTGACGTCAGCATCGATGGCGATCAGCCGGACTGCATCGGCTCCGGCAGCCCGGCCGACCACCCCAAGGCGGTAGTCCCGCCAGCCCGGGGCATTGGCGGTGGCCCGCCCACCGATCGGAGTCTGATCGATGACGCGGAAGCCGCGCTCGGTGCGCCGGCCGAACTCGGCGAACAGCGGGGTGGTGGGAGACAGCTTCCCGGCGACGGAAACCACCACCGGTGCCCGGCCCTCGCGGGCGGCGGTAGGCAGCGCGTACCAGGTGGTCCGCACGTTTCCGGTGCCCGCGCTGTCGGGGTTGAAGCTGCTCCAGATGGGGATCTCCGTGCCGCCGAGACCCGATGGCGGCGCCTCGACCGGATTGTCACTTTCGTTGGTCGCCTTGGGCAGGCGGTCACCGCGAGCGCTCTGCCCGTCCGCCTTATCGGGCGGGTTCGATCCGGAGTTAGTGCCGGCAGGTGCCGTGACCGGGAACCGGTTGAGCTCGAAACCGCGCTGCAGCGGGATATCGGCCAGCAGGGTGCCGTGCAGCGGGCGCAGCGCACCGGCGCGCCGGTCGGGCTCCACCAACACCGCGTCGGTCAGGTTGCAACTGTGCCCGGTGATGTGGGCGATGTTGGCGGCAGCCATGCTGTAGCCGTCGCGCTGCTTGTGCATGGCCTTGACCATGACGGCGACTTCGGCGAGTACCAGCAGCCCGCAGAACACGGCAATCGGGGCGGACGCGATCCGCAGGGCCCGCCGGCCGCTGCGCCGGTCCGGCGGCACGGGCGGTGGCGGTTCTCCCGGCTCGTGCCGTAGCCCTTCGATCACGGCCACGAATCCCGCCAGCACGGCGCCCACGATCAGCAGGGTGCTGGCTTGGATGCCGTGCAATGACGGCGGCTTGTCGAACCACGGCACCCCGTACTGGGAGACGTACCACGGCGCGTTGGGTCCTGTGGCGGACATCGCCAGGATCACCAGCATCCCGGACAGGAACCACCACCGGTTGCGCGCCGAGCGCAGCACGTTGGAGCTGGTGGCCAGCGCGGTGAGTGCGGCCAGCGCGGCGCCGATCGAGGCGAACGCGCCGAAGTGGTGCGTCCACTTGGTGGGAGTGAGCGCCAGCAGCGCCAGCGCGGTGCCCGCAGTGCCGATCAGCCGCCGGCTCGGGCCCAGACCTGCGCCGGGGATGCCGCCGCGGCGCAGCAGCACCACCAGGCTGGTGCCCAGGCACAGCAGCAGCATCAGGACCGGGAACCGGCGGGCCAGCGCCCCGTCGGGCATGTCGGAGAACAGCCACTGGTAGCGCAGCGGTTCCTGGAACCAGGACAGGTTGGGTCCGATCTCGGTACGGATCCGGGTGGCTTCCAGCACCCCGGCCAGCGTCTGATCAGCAAAGATCACCACGAGGACCAGCAAGCCGGCGCCAAGCACCGGTCCCATTACCGCAGCCCAGCCGGAGACCGCGGCGTGCTGGCGCAGCAGCCGGACCAGCGGTCGCAGCGCCACCAGGAACGGGGCGATCGCGATGAATCCGGTGGGGGTGGCGGCGACGGTGAACGCGGCCGCGATCAGGCCCAGCAACAGCGGCAGCATCCGCCGGGTCGCCACCGCGCGTTCCACCGCGCACAGCACCAGCAGCGACCCGATGGCCACCACCGGTTCCAGGCGCAGCCCGTTGTTGTAGGGCAGCCAGAAGGCCAGGAACACCCCGGCGGCGGCCCAGCCGGCGGCGGCACTGCGGCGTACTTCCCGGCCCAGCCGCGGCATCACCTCGCGGCTGATCAGCATCCAGCTGACCCCGCCCATCGCGAAGGCGGGAAGCCGCAGCCACGGCGGGGTCGTGCTGATCTGTGACCAGTACGCGTAGAGCTCGTAGGGCCAGCCGAAGGGCGCTTCCGGGACGTTGAACCACCGGTAGTAGTTGCCGATGTATCCCATCTCGGCCCGGGTGCGGATCATCGTCAGGATGTAGCCGTCGTCGGAGGTGATACCTCCGATGACCACCCAGATGGCCAGCACCGCGAGCACGGTGGCATCCCGCCCTGTGGGTCGCCACCAGCCCGATGGCAGCACCCGCGGAGCCCGGCGACCGATCCGCCGGTCCAGGCGCTGCACCAGGATCAGGCTGATCACCACGGCGATCACGGCCAGCTCGATCGCCAGGAGCTTGATCGGATGCGGGACGGACTGGTACCGCGTGTCGGGGGTGATCTGCACCGACAGCCCGGTCACCGGGTCCAGCCGCTCATCAAGCACGGAGTAGATGCCGGTCACCTGCGGCCGGACGTCCTGGGTGACCTTGACAAACCGGGTCGCACCGGCCGAAGCCGTGGTGCCCTTGGCGCTGGAGGTCACCTTGATCAGGCACGGGTCGGTGCCTGGAGGGATCGCGCTGAGCATGATGTTGCCCAGTGCCTGCCCGCGGCTGATCAAGGTCAGCTTGCCGCGCTCGACCTGGAGCACCATGCCGACCGCGGCCCCGTCCGTCGAGTTGGGCGGGGTGGTGGACAGCAGCGATGCCGGCTGTGCCGAGCGCGCGTCGACTGAGGAGGCCGCGGCGCAGGGGATCGTTGCGGTCAGGTTCTGGGGCTGGAAGGTGACCAGCGGGGCGTTGACCGGGGCGAGGTGCCTGCCGTTCGGCCAGGTGATCACAGTGGTGTCCTGGATCACTGGCAGCAGCGGCACCGCGACGGCCAGTAACGCGCCGAGCAGCCCGAGGACGGCGGCAGCGAGCCGCAGCAGCCGTGGACCTCGGGCCGTGACAACCCTGCCGGGGTGATCCTCGGTGGCCTGCTCGTCGGCGTCACCATCAGGGCGCGATGAACGGCGCGTAATCTCGATGTGCCCGGATGTCAGCACGCGCAGGAGGCTAGTCCAACGGGAGCAGCGTCAGGCGGCCTGTCCCGAAGATTGACCATAACTTTATCTCGGTAGGTGGCCCGCCGGGTGCTGTGAGTGCCGGTAGAAGCGCTCGGCGCGGCCTTGCCGCAGCAGCTGCAACCACTGGCGGAAAGCTTGCGGGTCTCGCTTGGTGACCAGGAAGTACAGCCCGAACCGGAACACCTCGAGCATGCCGATCCGCCGCATCCCCGGCTGGGACAGCAGGTAGCCGCGGTTGCGGTAGGTGTAGTAGCGCTTGACGTCGTCGGCGGGGTCCTGGGCGTGGAGATGTCCGCGCAGCATCGGCTTGAACTCGGAGGTGCCGTCCGGGTGGGCGTAGGAGGCCCGCAACGTGGTGCCGAACCGCAGCCCGGAGCGGACCACCCGGCGGTGCACGTCCACCTCGTCACCTCTGACGAACAGGCGGTAGTCGGGCACGCCGACGATGTCGAGTGCATCGGCGGAGAACAGCGCACCGTTGAAGAAGCTGGCGATGCCGGGCAGGAAATCGGTGCCCAGTTCGCTGACCTGGCGCTTCCAGGTCAGTCCCCGGCGCAGCGGGAACGCCAGCCGCTCCGGATCGTCGATGTTGACCACCACCGGGGAGATCACCGCGAGGTCCCGGCGCTTGGCTTCTTCCAGCAGTGTTTGCAGCACCCGGACGTCAGCGGGGCGCCCGTCGTCGTCGGCGAGCCACACCCAGTCCGCACCCAGCGCCAGGGCGTGCAGGATGCCCAGCGCGAACCCGCCGGCGCCGCCGAGGTTGCGCAGCGACACCAGGTAGGTCGACGGGATCGAGCAGTCCTCGACCACGTCCTCGGCCGGGTCGTCCGGACCGTTGTCCACCACCACCAGGTGGTCAGGCAGCCTGGTCTGCTCCGCGATGACCGCCAACGACTTGGCCAACGACTCCCGGCGGTGCCGGGTCACCACCACCGCGATCACGCGCGTCATCGGACGCCGGCCCCCTTCGCTGTCACTGGAGGGCTCCCGTGAGGGGGGCCGGGTTCTTGTAGTGCGACAAGACGGTTTCGAGATCGCCTAGTTCGCGGATCTCGCCGCGGTCGAGCCACAACGCTGAGGTGCACAGCTGAACGAGGAACTCGTCGGAGTGGGAGGCGAACACCAGGATCCCGGACCGCTCGACCAGCGCGGTCAGCCGATCCCGGGCTCGTTCCAGGAATGCCGCGTCCACCGCGCCGATACCCTCGTCAAGCAGCAGGATCTCCGGATCGATGCTGGTCACCACACCCAGCGCGAGCCGGACTCGCATGCCGGTGGAATAAGTGCGCAGCGGCATGGACAGGTAGTCGCCGAGCTCGGTGAACTCAGCGATCTCGTCGGTGCGGGCTTCCATCTGCTTGCGCGTCATGCCCAGGAACAGCCCGCGGATGATGATGTTCTCGTAGCCGGAGATCTCCGGGTCCATGCCGACGCCCAGGTCGAACACGGGCGCGACCTTGCCCACGATCTGCGAGGTGCCGCGGGTCGGCTCGTAGATCCCGGACATCAGGCGCAGCAGCGTCGACTTACCGGCCCCGTTGTGCCCGATCAGGCCGACTCGGTCACCGTGGCGCAACGACAGGTTGATATCCCGTAGTGCCTCGACGACGGGCACCCTGGCGTCGGTCCCGATCTTGCCGCCGGCCCGCCCTACGGTGCCCAGCACTGCCTTTTTCAAGGACCTGGTCTTCGCGTCGAAGATGGGGAATTCAACGCTGGCGCGGCGCACCTCGATGGAGACCATGTCGCTATCACACCCAGTAGGAGACTCGGGCCCGGTAGTTGCGCAGGACGACCAGCGCTACCGCCCACCCCACCACAGTGATGGCCAGGGTAACCAACCAGTGCCGGATTTCGAAGGACTCGCCGATCATCGGCCGGCGCAGGATCTCGACGAAGTGCAGGAATGGGTTGAGCTCGGCCCACTGAGCGCGGTGCGCGCCCGGACCGCCCTTCCTGATCAGATCCTCGTAGTTCCAGACGATGGGTGTCATGAAGAAGCTCAGCGTGACGATGCTGTTCGTCACCGGGGGGATGTCACGGTAGCGGGTGGAGATGATCCCGATCAGGATCGCTACCCATGCCCCGTTGAGCACGATCACCACCAAGGCCGGGATGGCCAGCAAGCTGGTCCATCCCAGCGGTCGCGGGAAGATCAAGATGAGGGCGATCCAAACCAGCGCGTTGTGCGCGAAGAACAGCAGCTGCCGCCAGACCAGCCGGAAAACGTGCACACTCAACGGCGCGGGCAGGTGCTTGATCAGGCCCTCGTTCCTGATGAATACCTCGGCCCCTTCGTTGATGCAGCTGGACATGAACTGCCAGATGATCAAGCCGACCGCCAGGTAGGGCAAGAAGAACGCGATCGGCTGGTCGAACAGCGCGGCATACAGCAGGCCCATGCCCAGGGCTTGAACTCCCAAGCTGATGGTGATCCAGAATGGTCCGATCACCGACCGCCGGTATCCCTGCTTGATATCTTGCAAGCCCAGGTGCCCCCACAGCCTGCGCTGCTGAAGTCCCGCCACGAGGTCGCCGAACGCCCGCGACCAGCTCCGGGTCGCCGCCGCTTGGATCTGGAGCACCTCGGGCGAGGTCACCGTGTCCCGCACGAGGTGCGAGGGTACTAGGGCGCAGGTCAGGCCTGTGGCTGACGTGCTGGTCGGGCTCCAGCCGCGATACGCGGTGCGGGGCCGCGACACGGTGCGTATGAGAGCGCGACATGGCGCACAGGGACCGCGACACGCGGGCACCAGGGCGCGACACGGCGAGCATGGAGGCGCGACATGCCAGGTGAGCGGGGGAAGTGCGGGCTAGAGATACTGGCCGGTGCTGGGGCCCCGGGCTCCGGGTTCGGCGGGATGGGGAGCCATCCCGGGGGGCATCGCGCCGGCGGGCAGCCCGCGGCGCATCTGCTCCAGTTGCACCCGCGCAGCCATCTGCTGGGCGAACAGCGCGGTCTGGATGCCGTGGAACAGTCCTTCCAGCCAGCCCACCAGCTGGGCTTGCGCGATCCGCAACTCGGCGTCGCTGGGCGTGGCGTCCTCGCTAAACGGCAGTGACAACCGTTCCAGCTCGTCACGAAGCTCGGGGGCCAGGCCCTGCTCCAGCTCGCGGATCGAGGACTCGTGGATTTCCCGCAACCGGTTGCGGCTGGCGTCGTCCAAGGGCGCGGCGCGCACCTCTTCCAGCAGCTGCTTGATCATGCTGCCGATCCGCATGACCTTGGCGGGTTGCTCGACCTGTTCAGCGACCTCCATGCCGCGCTGATCGTTGGCGTCGCCGGATATCGTGGCCTGTACCGGCCGGCCATCCGGCCCAACCACGACGATCTGCTGCTCATTCGGTTCGCTCATGAACCCCATCATCCGCCCCCCACCCGGGCGTGTCGCGCGCTCTTGCCTCGCGTGTCGCTTCCCGGCGCCTCGCGTGTCGCGCTTTCACGCCTAGCGTGTCGCTCCTTCATGCCGGCTGTGTCGCGCCCTGGTGCCCGCTCACCCGCCGGTGGTCAGCAGAATCTTGCCGAACTCACCCGCCAGTGGTCAGCAGAATCTTGCCGAACACGCCACCCGCCTCGAGCATCTGGTGCGCCCGCGCAGCCTCCGCCAACGGCAAGGTCGCGTGTACCACGGGCTTAACCCGGCCGTTGCCGAACATCGGCCACACCCGGGCCACGACATCGGCACACAGGGCGGCTTTTCCGTGCGGACCATCTACCGGTCGCCCGCGCAGCCCGATGGCCGCGATACTGGCCCGCTTGGGCAGCAGTGCGCCGAGATCCACTTCTGCTTTAGTCCCGCCTTGCAGGCCGATCACCACCAGCCGGCCATCCGGGGCGAGCGCGGTGAGGTTGCGGGCGAGATACTTGGCGCCCATGTTGTCGAGGATGACATCGGCGCGGCCGCGCAACTCGTCGGCGAAGTCCTGCGTGCGGTAGTCGATCAGGACCTGGGCGCCCAGGTCCGCGCAGCGGGCCAGCCGCGGACCTGCTGCCGTAGTCGCTACCGAAGCGCCGAGCGCCCGGCCCACCTGGATGGCATGCGTGCCGATGCCTCCCGAGCCGCCATGCACCAGCAGCAGTTCACCAGCAGACAGCCCGGCGTGGCGCACCACCGTCGACCACACCGTGCAGGCCACCTCAGGCACGCCGCCGGCAGTCACCACGTCGACGTCCGGTGGCAGCGGCATCACCTGCCCGGCTGGCACCGCGACCCGCTCGGCGTAGCCGCCACCGGCCAGCAGCGCGCACACCTGGTCGCCGACCGCCAACCCGGCCACGCCGTCGCCGAGCTGCGCCACCCTGCCGGCACATTCCAGCCCCGGGATCTCGGTAGTGCCGGGTGGCGCGTGGTAGCGGCCTTGGCGTTGTAGCAGGTCTGCCCGGTTGACCGAGGTTGCGGCGACGTCGATCAGCACTTCCCCGGCACCGGGCGTGGGATCGGGTTGCTCGGTCGGTGTCAGGACTTCCGGGCCGCCGTACTCGGTAATGGAAATCGCGCGCACGATGCCTGACCGTAGTCGTAGCGTTGCCGCCATGCTCCCGGTCATAGATCAGACCCAGCCACCGGGCGACCCCTGGCCGTTGCGGCACCTGGCACTGCGCACCCCGCGGTTGACGCTACGCCCTGACGACGACGAGGGCCTTTACGCGCTGGCCGCGGTGGCCGTGCGGGGCATCCACCCACCCGAGCAGATGCCCTTCGCGCACCCTTGGACCGATCAGGCTCCGGGCGACCTGGTGCGCGGCGTCCTGCAGTACAACTGGGCTCGGCGTGCCGAGCTGAGCCCGTCGGCGTGGAAAATCAACTTCCTCGTGCGCCACGGCGGGGTGGTCATCGGCGTGCAGGAGTTATCGGGACAGGATTTCGCCGTCACCCGGCAGGTCTCGACAGGTTCCTGGCTGGGCATGGAGCACCAAGGCCGGGGGTTGGGCACCGAGATGCGCGCCGCCGTCTTGCTGCTGGCCTTCGATCATCTCGGTGCCACCACCGCGCGCTCCGCCGCGTGGTCGGACAACCCGGCATCGCTGCGGCTGAGCGAGAAGCTGGGCTACCGGCCCGATGGCACCGCGACCTTCGCCCGGCGCGGTGCAGCCGCCACCGAGATCCGGTTGCTGCTGGCCGCCGAGCAGTTCATCCGTCCCGAGTGGACCCTTGAAGTGCACGGGCTCGATGGCTGCCGGGAAACGCTCGGCGCTGTTTAGGGTGCCTGCTTATGGCGCACTTCGGTGATCTAGCGCACGAGATCTACCAGCGGGGCATCGCCGGGCATCGGCCCGATCTCCCGATGACCGCCGACGGGCTTGAGGCCGCGGCGCGCCGCGTGCTGCCGCCCGAGACACTCAGTTACGTGGCCGGTGGAGCGTCGACCGAGCGCACCATTGCCGCGAACCGGGAAGCGTTCGCCCGGTGGCGGATCGTACCGCGGATGCTGCGTGGCGTCACCGAACGCGACCTGTCGACCACCGTCTTGGGCACTCCCATGACAGCACCCGTGCTCACCGCCCCGATCGGGGTGCTCGGCCTAGTGCACCCGGACGCCGACCTCGCCGTGGCTCGCGCCGCTGCGGGACTCGGGCTGGTCAGCGTGCTGTCCACCGCGTCGTCGACCTCGATGGAGGACGTCGCGGCCACGGCGCCGGATGCACCGCGCTGGTTCCAGCTGTACTGGCCGCGCGATCTGCAGCTGGCCGAGTCGTTCGTTCGCCGCGCCGATGTGGCCGGCTACCGGGCCATCGTGGTGACCCTGGATACCTGGACGCTGGGCTGGCGGCCGCGGGATCTGGCGTTGGCGCACCTGCCCTTCCTGCAACGCAAAGGCATCGCCAACTACCTGTCCGATCCAGTGTTCCAGGCCCGGCTAGGCGCGCCAGCCGAGGAATCTGAGCAGGCTATGCGGGCTGCCATCCGCCTGTGGACGGAGTTGTTCGGCAACCCGGCGTTGAGCTGGGCAGACCTCGCACTGCTCCGCAACTGGACGCGGCTGCCGGTGCTGGTCAAGGGGATCTGCCACCCGGACGACGCGCGGGCCGCGCTGGACCATGGGGTCGACGGTCTGGTGGTGTCCAATCACGGTGGCCGGCAGGTCGACGGCTCCCGGGCAACGCTGGATTGCCTGCCTGGCGTGGTAGCCGCTGCCGAGGGCCGGGTTCCGGTGCTGCTGGATTCCGGGATCCGGTGTGGCGCTGACGTGCTGATCGCGCTGGCGCTGGGTGCGCAGGCGGTGCTCGTGGGACGCCCGTGGATCTACGGTCTGGGATTGGCCGGGCAGCGTGGGATAGAGCACGCGCTACGCATGATCCTCGCCGATTTTGACCTCACGCTGGCGCTGGCCGGTTATTCCAGGCCGTCAGATCTGGGCGCGCGCAGCGTCGTCCGGGAGTCGGCCGGGTAACATCCGACCAGCCGCGTGGGCGATGATCATCGCCTGATACTGGCTGGCTGTGGTGGCTTTATCAAACCCCGCCCGCGGCCGACCCACCCCCTCCCGGCTGGCTTGCGCCGAATGGAGTAGTAGGTTCCCGGCACCCAGCCTGGCGGTGGAGTGTGGTCGGGCCTCACGACGGGGAGTGGTGAAGCTGATGACAGATCCAGTAATAGGCGTGGCAGCCAATGGCGTGGTCCCCGGCCGTGACATCACGGGCGGCGTCGCAAGGAGCCCGGTCCACGGTGGCGCCGGTACAGCGCTGGACACGGAGCAGGCGCCGGCAGGAGAACGTTTCGCCCCTGCGCCGCCGCGGCTGCGAGCGCCGGGTCAAGTTCCGGTGTTGATGCCGGACACCGCGATGCAGAAGGTCATGTTGCCTGGGCTGGTGGATCTCACGCTGGGCAATGTGGTGGTGCCCGGGCGTTTTGATCCGCACCGCATCGCCGGTTTCGTGACCCGGCTGGAGGACGTTCCGGCGAGTTCGTCGTCCGAGCTCATCCGGCGCTACGGGTTGGACCAGGTGACCGGCTGGCCGATCACGGACGAGCTGCACGTGCTGCGCTTCTACGCGCACGATCCACAGCTGTATATCGCTCCGTTCGAGCGCAGCGTCTTCCAGGTGGATCTCATCGAACTACCAGCTGGTACGGAGCTGTGGCGAATCGATGCTCACGGTGACGAGCAACGCGTGGGCGCATACCTGAACCGGCAGGTTGGATGGGTCAGCACTGGGCCCACTACTCTCGGACCGGCTAGCTGGTACCGTCCACCGGTGCCGTTGCGAGCTAGCGTGCGGCGCGGCCTGGTCGCGCAGTTCCGTGGCGGTGACTACGACGCCGACTTCGGTCCGCACCCCGGTGAGGTCACCCTGCATCCGCTGCCCGGCAGGCGCCCGCCCGAGGATTTCATCGAGCAGGCTGGCGTGTGCACTCTGCCGGTCATGATCGATGAGCTCGATTCGCTGGAGCTGGCACGCTGGTGCGGTAGCTGGCATGGCCTGCCCGTGGAGCTGGTGGAATCGGGCCCGGAGCAGGCGGTGATCCACTACATCGGCGAGAACGGACCGCGGGCGGCTGACCTCGGCCTTGCGGAGGTCGACTACCGGGTCTGGCGCGGCTGGGTTCCCCGCACGGAGCTGTCGGATGTTGGTGTGCAACGCTACTTATTGCACAGCTCTGAGTAAGTTCGGCGCGATATCACCGAACGCCACTCATGGCCTTCCCGGCAGCCGCGCTACCGTGACGCCTTGGAAGCGTGGCAGAGCGGTCTAATGCACTCGCCTTGAAAGCGAGCGTGCCGCAAGGCACCGGGGGTTCGAATCCCTCCGCTTCCGCAGCTCAGCCCACGTTTCCACGATCTTGGTCCTCCTCGGTGGTCTCGTTGACGGCAACGGTTGACGGCAACGGGCTACCGACGACGGCGCCGAGCCGGGCGAGTGCGGCGGCATGCTGGTCGAGGTTGCCGTGGGCGTAGACGGTCATGGTGACCTTGATGTCGGAGTGGCCGGCGATCTCTCGCACGATGTGCGGGGCCACTCCGAGTGCCAGCAGTAGCGACACGCACGTGTGGCGCAGGTCGTGGAAGCGCAGCTTGCCCAGGCCGAGCCGCTCGCGCAGCTCTCGCCATTGCTTGCCCAGCGTGGACGGTGGGATCGGTCGGCCATCTGGCGTGGTGAAGACGAGTCCTCACTCTTGCCAGCGATCACCAACGGTTCTCCGTTCAATTTCCTGGCGTTGCTGGTGTGCCCCTAGCTCCTCGACGACCACCGCGGGCAGGGGCACGGTTCGCCGGGAGGTCCGGGTTTTCGGTGCTTGGAAGGAGAGTCGGCCATTGACGACTGTGAGTGTCCGGCGAACCGATGGCCGGCCAGCGTCAAGGTCCACTGCTGATCAGGCGAGCCCGAGCAGTTCAGTGCGGCGCAGGCCGAGTAAGACAGCGCACAGGTACAGCGCATAAAGCCGGTCCTCCCGGATAGATGCAAGGAAACTCCGCGCTGTCACCGGGTCGAGACCCTGCCCAACCTCGTAATGTGGGGTCGATACACGCACGAGGTTGGCGACGTTTCGGGTGACCAGCTCCTCGCGTGCCGCACTGGACAGGGCATTGCGCAGCACGGCGTGGGCAAACTGGACCAGGCGCGTGGAGAGGACCCGCGGACCGCCGCCCCGGCCGTCGGTGCGCTTGATCCGGAGATCGGTCACAAACCGGTGCACGTCGATCGGCGTCAGCGCGTCGAGGTACTTTCGCCCGAGCGCGGGTTTGATGTGCTGGCGCACCATCGTTTCGTAGCCGGCGTACGTGCTAGCCCGCAGTTCAGGCTTGACGACGTGTTCCAGCCGGTAGTCGAGGTAGTCGCTGAGCTGCTACTTCGTTCCTTCGGAACCGACCAATGACCTGCTACCAATGAAGATGTCGTAGGTGAGGTGTGGCCAGTGGTGATGGGATGACCTCCCGCTGGGCCAGCGTCGTCGAGCCGACGAGGTCAGCAGCCGAGTGCCATCACCATGGCGCCGCTGATCGTCATCTGTCAGTGGCGGTGGCGCGACGGGTAGCCGCACCGTGACGCAAAGCCCCCCAGCGGCTCGGGGGGTAAGGGTGAGGATTCCGTCGTGTGCTTGGGTGATGCTCTTGACGATTGCCAGGCCGAGGCCGACACCTGCGTGGTCGGTGCGGATGCGTTCGGTGCCGCGCTGGAAGGGTTCGGTGAGTGTCGAGACCAACTGTGGGCTGAGCTTGTCGCCGGTGCTTTCGACAGTGAGCGTGGCGGACTCGGGGCAGATGGCGGTGTTGACCTGCACGGTGCCGTGTTCGGGGAGGTTGTGGACGATGGCGTTGTGGAGGAGGTTCGTGGTCATCTGCAGCAGGAGAGCGCGTGAGCCGATGGTGGGGGTGATGTCCCCGGAGGTCTCGATGGTGACGCCGCATTTCTCTGCGAGGGGGAGAAGCGTTTCGGTGGCTTCTTCCGCGATGAGGGACAGGTCGATGTGTTCTCGGGTGAAGGATCGCTGGTCGGCGCGACTGAGCAGCAGCAATGCTTCGGTGAGTTCGATCGCTCGGGCGTTGACGGCGCGGAGGCGTTCGTCGAGCTCGCCGCCGTCGCGGTTCGGATCGTTGCGGGCGACGTCGAGAAGGCTCTGCGTGATCGCTAGTGGAGTGCGCAGTTCGTGGGAAGCGTTGGCTGCGAACCTCCGCTGTTCAGCGACATGCGCTTGGAGCCGTGCGAGCATGGCGTCGAAGGCGTCGGCGAGTTCACGGAACTCATCTCTGCGGCCCGGCAACCGGATGCGGTGGGAGAGCGACCCGTTCGCAGCCGTGCGTGTGGCGTCGGTGATGCGGGCCAGGGGTGCGAGCATCCGGCCGGCGAGAAGCCACCCTCCCACGAGACCGAACACCAGCAGGAACGCCAACACTGCGGCTGCCCTCGGAGCGAACACATGCAAGAGGCTGGACCGGACGGGAAAAACACCATGAAGGTCGGCGTCGGCGTTGACGAGAAAGGCACGATCGGGGACGTAACGCAGGAGGAATACCCACACGGCGGCGAGCAGCAAGGCACCTGCGAGCATGAGGAAGCCGGCGTAGCTGAGGGTGAGTTTGAGGCGGACACTCAAACCAGGGGCCCTATCCACGCTCGCCTCCCTCACCTTCGGCGTCTGCTCCTGGGTCGATGCGGTAGCCGACGCCGGGCACCGTGGCGACCAGCCAGGGTTCGCCGAGGCGTTTGCGCAGTGCTGAGACCGTGATGCGCACGGCGTTGGTGAACGGGTCGGCGTTCTCGTCCCACGCTCGCTCTAAGAGTTCTTCGGCGCTGACGACACCGCCTTCGGCGGCGACGAGGACTTCGAGCACCGCGAACTGTTTCCGGGTGAGCGCGACGTAGCGGCCATCGCGGTAGACCTCGCGGCGGAACGGATCCAGACGCAAACCTGCGATCTCCCGCACCGGTGGCCGGTTGTGGGCGCGCCTGCGGTCGAGCGCCCTGAGACGCAGCACGAGCTCTCGAAGTTCGAACGGCTTCGTCAGGTAGTCGTCGGCGCCGAGTTCGAACCCGGAGGCCTTGTCGTCGAGCCGGTCCGCAGCGGTGAGCATCAGGATCGGCATGCCGCTACCGGAGGCGACGATGCCTTCGGCGATCTCGTCACCGGAGGGCCCGGGAATGTCGCGGTCGAGGACGGCGATGTCGTAGGCGTTAATGGTCAGCAGCTTCAGAGCGGTGTCGCCGTCACCGGCGATGTCGGCAGCGATCGCTTCCAGGCGCAGCCCATCACGGATGGCCTCTGCCATGTAGGGCTCGTCCTCGACGACCAACACACGCATGCTCCCAACGCTAGGAGCCGGCGCATATCGTCGGCGTCTCGAAAACCAGATACGTGCTGGTAACACCACGCTGCCTTGACTGGCGGCATGACCCACGGCGAGCCAGCAGGAGCGGCAACGCTGCAGGCTCACTACGGGACGACAACGCTGTACGGCCGGCACCGCCGCCGCGTGCCGCTCACCGTGGCAGTTGCCCTGGTACTCGCCCTCCTCCTCGCCGCCACGGCGTTCGCGACGGCCCGCCAGCTGCTCAACGACCACAACGACAAGGACGGCACCTACCTGTCGACGGACGGGTGGCCGCGGCGCGGGCAGGGGCGTACGTGCTCGGCATCGGCCGGCCGGCGGTGAGCCCGAACCAGCAGCCGGTTCCAATCGCCAGCTTGGCGAAGGTGATGACTGCCTACCTCGTGCTCAAGCACTACCCGCTGCACGTGGGCGACAGCGGCCGGCGATTCGTGGTCGGTCAGAGCGATGTCGTGGACACCGAGACGAGGCGTCGCGAGGGTCAGTCGATTGTCGATGTGCGCGCCGGCGAGCAGCTCACCGAGCGGGATGCCCTCATGGCGATCCTGTTGCCGTCCGCGAACAACATCGCGGTGCTCGTCGCGCGTCAGGTCGACGGCAGCGTCGCTTCCTTCGTCGCGGAGATGAACCACACCGCGCACGCGCTGGGGATGTCCCACACGACCTACACCGATCCCAGCGGGTATGACGCGGGCACGGTCTCGACAGCCCTCGATCAGCTGCGGCTGGCACAGGTGGTCGCGGACAACCCCACGCTCGCCGCGATGATGGCGACCCGCAGCTACTCGCTACCGGTCGCCGGTGAGGTGACCAACACCAACACCCTGCTCGGCCAAGACGGGTTCTTCGGCATGAAGACCGGTTCTGACGACGCGGCCGGGGGCTGCTTCATGTTCCGGTCCGAGCGGCACACGGACCGCGGCGACGTAACGCTGATCGGCGTGGTGCTCGGGCAGCAAGGACACAACCTGATCACCGCGGAACTGTATGCCGCCAAACAATTGGCCGACCATGTGGCGCCGAACGCGGCGACTCCCTGAAACATCCCACCATGTCCGGTATAGCCGGAAGCGCTTCGGAAGCCCTGGGCACAAACGGATAGGCAGGCGAAGGCCAAATCAACATCCCGCATGGATTTCCAACCAATGTTTGTATTGTCCGGGCATCCTTTTGGTCGGCGAAGGTCCACTTGGGCCGAAGCCACGTTCACGCTTAGGATCTCTGCTTTCGGTCGACACTGACCCCGGTCGCGATCAGGACCTCCACATTTGACTCCCGGGCGTTCTTTGTTCACCGGGGACTGGATCCCCGATCATGAACTGGCCCGCTGCGGGGATGTCACCCTCGATCCCGGCACCCGAGGTCCGGCTGTCGACACCGCCCTGCGCACCTGCCAATCCGGGGTCTTCGCCGCCGGCGACCTGCTGCACCCAGGAGGGGGCACCACCGAGGGCGCACCGTTTTACGAGCCGCTGTACAGAACACTCGAATCCGCCGGTTACCGCCGCAACCGCGACATCCGCATCGCCGGCTACGACGCCCGGCTCAGCCCCGACATCGGCGATTTCCTCCAACGCGCGCAAAAGCTCATCGAAGACACCTACCACGACAACGGAAACCGCCCGGTGCATCTAATCGGTCATTCCAACGGGCCCCTGTATGCCTACTACCTGCTCACCCACACCACACGGACCTGGCGGGCCCAGTACATCCACGGCTTCACCAGCCTGGCCGGCAACTTCCCCGGCCAGGGCCTGCTCTATCCGGTGCTGTTCACCGGACTCAACGTCGAAGACTTCGGCTACCCGTCGACGGAGGACAACGCCGCCAGCAGCGCCCGGCTCGACCAGAGCGCACCCTCGACCTACCTCAGCGCCGCCGACCCCTCCATCTTCGGTAATCGGGAAACCATCCTGGAAGACGCCTCCACCGGCCGCACCTACACCCCACGCGACTACCATCAGCTGATCACCGACGCGAAACTGGACCGGACCAAAGACATCGCCGACTACTACCTCGGCTTCGACAAGACCACCGACCCAACTCGTTAATCTAACGTTCGCGCGGTTTGACGCCTACACTTGACGCCTGAGGGGTCACACAGGTAGGGACTAAAGACGCCACAAAAATCGAGTTGGCAGCCACAAAGCGCTGCTATATCCGCGCTCGGCCACGCGAAGGCCGACTGCCGCCGCAGTGACTACCAGCAAGGGATCTGCGGGCCTAACACGGAAAAAACAACGGACAGTGCTGGGCATATGGCAACAAAAGCGGCACCGGTGGCGCTACGGGCTGACGCGTCCAGGCTGTAGTTGACGGTGCGCCCCCACGCATGATCGATTGATGCGCACCCGAGCTGAGGTCAACACGGGATAGGGCGCACAAGCTGAAGCTGGGGTAGACCTACCCGTTATAGTTTGGCGCCCCCAGTGGTTATCCGGATGCGAGCAGTCGATTCGGGACCGTCGAGGTCTAGGGCTTTCCTGGAAAAGGCTGCTTCCCCGAGGCTTAGGCACCAGGCCAGGAGTCCTCCAATGCCGTTGACGCCCGCCGACGTGGCCAACGTCGTCTTCAGCAATCCGCCGGTAGGCGAGCGGGCTTACCACGAAGGCGAGGTGGATACCTTCCTCGACGTTGTCCACGCCGAGCTGACCCGCTTGATCCACGACAACGACGATCTCCGCGGCCGGATCGAATACCTCCGACAGCAGTTGACCAAGTCGCCACACCAACCCGCCGACGCCCAACAGTCAGCACAGCGACCGCTCGGGGAGATGGTCACTGCGACGGCGCAGGGAGGCACAGTCTCTGCGGCAGAAAATGATCCGAATCTGCGTGCCGCCCAGGTACTGGCCCTGGCCCAACAACTAGCCGACAAGATGACCTACGAGGCCACCGCTGACGCCGAGCAGACGCTCACCCAGGCCCAGCACACCTGCCAGCAGCTGCTGTCCGAGGCTAAAGCTCAAGCTGACAACATGATCACTCAGGCTGGCACCCAGGCCGAGATCATGCTCGCCGAAGCCCGCGATAAAGCCGAGACGCTCGATACGCAATCCCGGGACAAGGCCGCGGCGTTAGAACGCCAGGTGGCGCGCCAACACGTCGAGATCCTTGAGCCGCTACATCAGCAGACAACCGTCCTGGAGAAAAAGATCGACCAACTGCGCGCCTTCGAGCACGATTACCGCACCTGCTTGACAACCTACCTACATTCACAGCTACGCCAGCTGGGCAACTCGAGTCCCACCCCACCGCCCGACCCGATCCCCAGCCTCCCAGCGCTGCCCCCGTCAAAGCAGCCGCATTAATCGCATTCGCATTGCTGCCCTAACTAATTCGGACACCGTGTCCGGTCCAGATCCGGACTTTTCGGTGCCATCCAGATGGGTGCGGTCCAGCGGTATCCGCGTGTGGCCGGACCCCAGGCGCTACCGGAGGTCGCACGTTCGTGCTGGCTCACGCCTGAGTCCGAGGTCGCGGCGATCGCGTCGGGGTGTATCAGCCACCCGGTAGGACATCTCTGTTCGATGGCACTGCTGGGTTACCTCTGGGGTGGCATCAAGTCATGGAACTGATCATCAACGTTTCGGCTGGGACGCCAGCAACGGCGTTGACGGCCGGGGCTGCCGTGCCGATGCCTGCCGCCGGCCAGCGGGCTGCGAGCGTGGTCCGGGATCGGGGGTGGATGGTGAGGCGGCATGGACAGCAACCTCAACGGCTGTGATCACGTCTATGAAGCATCACGCGGCGGCGTGTGGCCGCAGCTCGATGAGGCGGGTGAGTGACATGGGCTCTTACTGCCCCTACTGCGACACCCTGTGTTTCGTTGATCGTGTCCTACCTGACGGCCGGTGGGTGCGCATGCACACCTGCTGTGTCGGCATGGACGCTGACCTGGCGGCGTTTGACCACAACTACCTCACCGCGACCAACCCCTCCAGACGGCGCGTGGCCTGACATAAACGGTTTGGCTGCCACGGCCATGCAGCCCGATCCGCCAGCAACAACGGTGAATGCCGCCTTGGTGATGTTGGTTTGACCCGGTCCACACCGCGACTGGTGCACCACTGTGGCTGGCCACCGGGAGCTTGTCGGGTGCGATCGCGGTGGAGTGCTCGTGGCGGATCACAGACGAGTCAGGATCCGCGGTGGTGATTGCGGCGAGGTTGGCCTCTCGGGGACTGTCGGGTTTCGGGGAGACGTCGATGACCAGGCGTAGACCGGGCAGTCTCCCTCGGTGGCCAGCCCCTGCCTATGATGGCTCTAAGAATATTCTAAGTGAAGGCCCACGTGGTGCCGGTAGTATCGCGTTTCTGACGGGCAAGGACCCCCGTATCCTCCCGCTGCCGTCACCATGCGGCAGGCAAGAGCCCTTACCCGGGGAACTGTTCATCCGAGGCCGGCGTCGGCGAGGTAAGACGTCAACTGCCGAGCAGGGTCGGACGATCGTGCACGGCGAAGAACCCTCGTGTGAGCGAACAGCTATTACCGGTCATAAAAGCGGCTATCAGCCGTCATGACCGACGAAACAACTGGTAATGCGCGTCATGCGGCTATATCGACTATGCGACTGGTTGATCTACGAGGCTTGGGGACCTGAAAACCCTGGAGAACTTGCCGGTGTTTTTCGACGTGGTGCCTAAGCCGCGTGGTCTTGGAGGGCGCATCATGACATCCCCATCCATCCCTGCGCTGTCCGACCCGGAGGCGATCCGGTTACAGCGAGCATTGAAAGACGTGCGGTTCTGCCTGGAACGGGGCGACTGGCAAACCGCGTTGGCAATGGCCCGCGCTGCATTGATCCGCAACTAAAGGCGCGTCCGTGGTCACTTCCTGCCCGTGTTCACCGCACACAGCGGCATGCGAGGACGCTATCGTTCACCCTATCGATGCATGGCTGTGCGGTGGCGCTTTGCCGTGGCCGCAGCGTGCAGGTAACCGGGTCACCTTGCGGCAGCCCTCAGGTGCGGTGGCATGCGATACCGGCACATCAAGCGGCGTGGGCGGTGCTGGCGACCAGGACGTGTCCGTCGCGGAATCGGACACCGTCGGCGCAGCGGGCCTCGACCTGGCCGCCGGCGAACTGCTCGGTGTAGAGCCGGGCGTAGAGCCCGTTGCGAGCAAGGAGCTCGGCGTGCGTACCTTGCTCGACGATCCGGCCGGACTCGAGAACCAGGATGAGGTCGGCGTCGAGGATAGTGGACAGGCGGTGCGCGATAGCGATCGTGGTGCGCTGCTGGGTGGCGTGCTGGAGTGCCTGCTGGACCAGCCGTTCGCTGGCGGTGTCCAGCGCGCTGGTGGCCTCGTCGAGGATCAGGATGCGAGGATCTTTCAGCAATACCCTGGCGATGGCCAGGCGCTGTTTCTCTCCCCCGGACAGCCGGTAGCCGCGCTCGCCGACCACCGTGTCGTAGCCCTGGGCGAAGGACAGGATGCGGTCGTGGATGTTGGCCGCCCGCGCGGCCGTTTCGATCTCCTCCTGGGTGGCGTCCGGGCGGGCGTAGCGCAGGTTGTCCGCGATGGTGGCATGCAGCAGGTAGGTGTCTTGGGTGACCATGCCGATCGCCTCGGCCAGCGAGGCTTGGGTCAGGTCCCGCACATCGTGGCCGTCGATCAGGACCCGGCCGCGATCGACGTCGTAAAGCCGGGGGATCAGATAGGACAGCGTGGTCTTGCCCGAGCCACTGGGACCGACGATGGCGGCAAGCTGGCCAGGTTCGACGGTGAAGGAAACATCGGCCACGGCATGGACGGGTGCACTCGCGGCCTGCGCCCCTGCGTCCGCGTCTGGCGCGGTGTCGCTGCCGGTAAGCGTGGCGCCGATGCCGGTGGCGGTGGGGTAGCTAAACCAGACACCATCTAGTTCGACCCGCCCGGCCAACGTGGTGGTGTCCAGTACCCGGGCGTGTGGGCTGTCGACGATGCGGGGGGTCAAATCGAGGTAGCCGAAGATCCGGGCGAACAAGGCCAGCGAGGTCTGCACGTCCAGCGAGACCCGCAGCAGGTTGACCGTCGGGAACAGCAGCCGGGTCTGCAGGGTGGTAAAAGCAACGATCGTGCCGGCGGTCACCGTTGCGCCACTGCCGGCGACGATGAGCAACCCGGCGACAAGGTAGACCAGAGCCGGGGTGATCCCCATAAAGCTCTGCACCACGGCGAAAAACGACTGCCCGGTCATCGCCTGGCGGACCTGCAGCTGGACTTGGCGGGCGTTTTCGGCCCGGTAGCGCTCCAGTTCGTAGGCCTGCCGGTGGAACACCTTGGCCAGCAGCACCCCGGAGATCGACAGCGACTCCTGGGTCAGCGCTGTCATCTCCGACAGCGACTCCTGGGTCCGGCCAGCCAGCTGGCGCCGGACCCGTCCCACCCGCGCCTGCAGCAGCACAAACAGCGGAAGCAGCAATACCGCAACCACGGTCAGCTGCCAGGACAACGCCACCATCGCCACCAGCGCGGCCAGCACGGTGACCACGTTGCCCAAAATTGAGCTGGCGGTTTCGCTCAGCACCGACTGCACTCCACCGACGTCGTTAGCCAAGCGGGACTGGATCGCCCCGGTCCGCGTCGCGGTGAAAAACGACAGATCCAACCGCAGCAGATGCTCAAACAGCCGCCCACGCAGATCGGCCATCACGCGATTGCCCAGCAACGTTGTCTGATAGGTCTGATACACCCCGATCAGCGCGGAGACCACCGGGATCGCCACCATCCCGGCGACTAACCACGCCAGTAATCCCAGCCGCACCCCGCCCCCATCAAGGGGGAACAGCGCCCGGTCGAACGCGGCCTTCGTAAGAAACGGGCTGATGATGCCCAACCCGCTGGACACCAGCACCGCCACCACGATCGCCACCAAGGTCGCCCGGTAGGGCGTAAACAGCGCCCAGACCCGCCGGCCCAACCTGTCCGGTTCCATTCCCGGACCTTAGATCTAGCCGGCCCAGGCCTCGGCGAGTGCTGTGCCCAACAGGAGCCTGCCGGGCGCGGACACCGCCTGGGTGCAGATGCTCTCAGCCGGATTTCCCCCATCCGGCACCATCGAAGCCCTCGAGGCCTGATCGGCGAGTGAGGCCGGGTGGTCAGCCCGCGCTTAGTGAAAACACCTATCACCAGCCCGTGCGGATTTGGCGCAGTACGGGAATGGTGACTGTAAGCCCTTTTCATGGCATGTCAATGCCAACACGGTCCTGACCGAGTCGCCGCATTGGTCACAAGTCTGCAAGCTTATCGGATATCTAGGCATGTCAACGATGTCATAGTATGTTGAACCGGTGGATGTTATGGTGGTGGAAAATGTGGTTCTTTCTGCGGCTGTGGCGCGGCTGCGCGACAGCATGACCGATGCGCAGGGTTTCCGATCGGCACTGTCGACCATTTCAACAATCGTGATTTTTGAGGCGGCCCGGTATGAGTCGGTTATCGAGGCGCCAATATCAACGCCGGTGTCGCCGGCTGTTGGTGTCGAGTTGACCAACCCGCCTTTGCTGGTGCCGATACTACGAGCAGGGCTTGGAATGTTGTACGCCGGACTGTCGCTGATGCCAACGGCAACAGTTGGATTTGTTGGGCTATCTCGAGACGAGGACACGTTGACCCCTTCCTGCTATATGGCGTCGCTTCCGGAATCAATCACCGGCCGATCTGCATATATTCTGGACCCGATGCTCGCCACCGGTGGTTCCGCGGCGTATACGGCCCGATTGTTGGCCGAGCGCGGCGCTTCAAATGTGACGATCGTCTGCGTGATCGCTTCGCCTGAGGGAGTGCGTTTCCTTCAGGATTCCAAACTTCCGGTAGCGCGGATCGTGGCAGCAAATGTGGACGATCGGCTAAATGACGTCGGATTTATTGTCCCAGGCCTGGGTGATGCGGGAGATCGACAGTTTGGTGGCCTGTGAGTAAATCTTGTGGTGGGAATACCCCGCGCGGTCCGGCTGGTCGTCGACGTCGTCGAACCCCGTCCGCGCCCCCGACCTGGGGCTCCCCGCCGGGTGAGCACGGTCGGTGCGACCTGGTCGGGCGTCATCGCATAACCACAGTCCCGGGCGGCCGGCTCGGGTCGACGGGGCACCCGGGCTTCATCGGAAGTTGATGATCAACCACCAACGCCGCTGGTGTCAACGGCAGGCAAGATCCGTACATTTGTCGACAAATCGGTTGTGCGCAGCAGCGCTGCCGGAGTCCAATTCCGCCTATGCCGTCGTCGCCTGCATCGAGGCCTTGAAGACGAGTCCGGAGGACTAAGATGAGCACCGCCGACTGCCTCGGGTGGCGGATCTCCAGCCGCAGCAGTAACGGAGAGAACTCTGTTGAGGTGGCCGCGACAGCAGGCGGCGTGGTGATCCGGCAGAGCGAGCATCCCTCCGCCGGCACGATCACCTTCCCCGGCTTCACATGGAAGGCGTTCGTCCACGACGCTCGCGACGGTGAAGCGAACACCAACGGCGTAGCCACCATCACCAGGATCGGCACCGACACCCTCGTGACCTCACTGCACACCACAGTTGCGCTGCGCTTCGGCACCGAGGAGTGGTCCGCCTTCCTCGCCGGAGCTGCCGACGGCGAATTCGACTTCACCGGCCAACTCGCGCAAGCACAAACTTCCGCCGCATTGGTCGAACCCACCAGCCAGTTCTTCGCTACGGCCGATATTCCCTACCGGGCCACCGTCAACACCGTCAGTAACGGCGATCTCTGGGTGAGCTGCTGGGCTAACGATGGCGCGCTCTACGTGGCCAACGGGGATGGCCGCGGCTTCTCAGCGAACCCGAAGGACTTTGCTGACATCGTGGTCAACAGGATCACCGGTACACCAACGACCGGGCTGGCCGGCGTCCGGCTCACCAGTGGAGGCCAGGTGGGAAAGATCTGGACTGCGGGCAACTACAACCGCAAGCCCACCGGAATGGTCGCCGTTGACGGCAATGGCGACGGCCGTGACGAGCTGTACCTGGCCATCCAGGACCTATGCAGCGGGCCGGGTGCCCTCGCGTTCAACGACGCCCCGGCCGCGAGCGTGTCGGTCTCCACCGATTACGGCAGGACTTGGCGGACCACCACTGCGCCGATGTTCACCGACCACGTCTTCACCACGATCTTCTTCCTGGACTTCGGCCAGAGCAACCGCAACGTTTCGGTGCTCGGCCCGGGCGGCGCCGGCTACGTGTACGCCTACGGACTGGACAACAACTGGCGCGACTCGTACAGCAACACCGTTGCCGATCCACAGAGCCTCTACCTGGCACGAGTACCGAAAGGCAGCATTGCGAACCGCGCGAGCTGGCAGTTCTTCACCGGCACCGACGGCTCCGGGAGCCCCACCTGGAGCAACGACATCAGCCGCAGGGTCGCGGTACTGCATGACGAGCGCAGGGAGTATCCCGGCACGGTCACCTCGGACGGCTGTTCGGTCCTGTCGCAAGGCGGTGTCGTCTACAACGCCCCGCTGCGCCGTTACCTGTACACGTCCTGGACCGAGTTCACCCACGAGTTCTACGAGGCACCGAATCCGTGGGGGCCGTGGAAGCTGTTCCTGCACAAGGACTTCGGGCCGTATCCGTGGTGGGGCGATGGCTCGACCATTGGGCCGAAGAACGGCGGGTACGCCACGACTCTGCCGTCGAAGTTCATCAGCGCCGACGGCCGGCGGATGTGGCAGCAGTGCAACTGGTTCGCCGGACTCGGCGGAGGAAGCGACAACTACAAGTTCTCGCTGCGCCCGCTGACAGTCAGTCCCTATCAGGCGGGAACGCCGAGCAACCCGGCAAACCCACTGGCCAACCTGGCACGTGCCGCCGACGCGGTACCGATCGACAAGACCTCCCACTACGGGAAGCTGGCCTATCTCAGCGACGGCAATCTGTCGGCCGGCGAGGACAGCTGGGATGGCACGAACAAGGATTCCGACCGCTGGGGCATCACCTGGTCCAAGCCGTACAACCTCGCTCGGGTCGTCTACACCACCGGAGCGATGTTTCCTGACGGAGGCTGGTTCGCCAGCGGGTTGACCGTCCAGGTCAGGAAAAACTTCGTCTGGACACCCGTCACCGGCCTCGCGATCAACCCCGCCTACCCCTATGACGCCAGTGCGGGTCCGTCCCGGCGGTTCACGCTGACCTTCGCCAACACCTCGGGCGATGGAGTCCGCATCGTCGGCAGCCCGGGCGGCAGCGCGCACTTCACGTCGATCAGCGAGCTCGAGGTCTACTTCGACGGTTGAGCGCGGGTCATGTCACCGGGCGCCAGGTCGGGCCACCATACCAACATCACACCAGTGCCCATGGACTTATCCGACTCAAGAACGTCGTTTCCGTTCAGCACGCCGCGAGCGTTACTACCAACACATCGCGCAAGGCCGGAGCATCCGTGGCGATCGGGCGGATCGGACTGACGCTGTGCCAGGTATGCCGATCGTCGCCCACGAGCAGTGTTCCCGGCTCGCTCAGCGTCGTGGTGAGAACTTCCCGTCCGTTGGCGTCGTAAACCGAGCTTGTCCCGCCGGTGGCGTTGCGGCGGGCGACCAAAAGCGACGAAACCAGGGTGACACCGTCTTGGTGACGCCCCTCGGGGGTTGCGTCGCCTTGACTGTCGGTTGAGCCGAGAACTCGGAACGGGTGTACGTGTGCAAGCCATCGAGGTGCATCCTCGATTCCCGCGGCGATCTGGCTCAACAGTGACAGCAAAGCATCAAGAACGAGGTCGGCAACGAAAGCGTCGGTCAGAGGTTCGAAATCACGGCCCGCATTGGGGAATAGCCGGTTGGTGCTGGCGGGCTGCCGGAATGTTGCATGCGGTTGCAGGTGCCGGGTTCCGTCTCTGGCGAGGAGAAACCGTCCGTAGCGACGCATCCGGCGGGTGCCGGATCGGGCCGCGTACTGGTCCAGTCTGAGATCTTCCCAGTGTGCGGCGAATCGAGTCCATTGCGAATGGTGCGCCCGCAGATGGTGCCTGAGCACGGCCGCTGGCACCACGTGCGCGCCGGTCGATGCCAGGGCGGTACGAGCATCGGGAACTGGATCGGCGGCATCGACTCTCGCGGTGTTGTGACTGTCGGGTTGTGAGTCCGGCGTAGCGCTCAGATCACCCATTGGAAGCTGACCATGGTGTGCATCCCCCAGGCATGTTCGAGAACTTCCCGATCGCGAATGGTTTTAGTGAAGCACGGCTTGACGACCATCGCCGGTCGGACCGAGACAAGGTCACGCTGTCCAGCACGGCACTACCGCTGATCCGGCGCCGGCTGCCGGCGGTACGGCGTCGAGATTGCCCAAGCAGCAGGCCGGAAACCGCGCGCGCAGGTTTGCCGGCGCGTGGCACGGGGAACAGATGCGCATGCCACCGCGGCGGATCGTCCGGCCTTTGACTGAGGTCAAGCAACGCGGTGGCACGTATTCCAGGACGCCGCCCCGCGCAGCACCAGCCCCCGCCGCCGGCGCGGTGCGAAGCAGGCCCCCGCGTGGCAGGCGAGGGTTGCTGCCATGGGGGCCAGTGGCACACGGAGGGGTCGCCGGTAAGCGGATGGCGACGCTGACGCGCTGAGCCAGCGATGCCGGGCAAAATTCAGGTCGAGCCGGTCGACGACGAGGCGGGGTTTTGGGACGACCGCTCGGTTGTGCTGGAGTGCCTGCGGGAAACGCCCCCGCGGATTCCCGCCTGGTACGGGTACGACGCGGTCGGCTCTCGGATATGGGAGGAGGAGCTTTCGAGACTGCCCAGCTACTACCTGACGCGAGCGGAGTTCGCGCTGCTGGAGCAGCATGCTGGTGAGATCGCCGGCCGGCTTGGACCCTGTGTGGCGGAACTGGGCAGCGGCAGCGCCAAGAAGACGCGGCTGTTGCTGTCCGCGTGTCTGCGGCGCCGGCGGACGACATACCTGCCGATCGACGTAAGCCGGGACATGCTCGAGCGCAGTGCCACGGCCCTTGCTGCTGAGTTGGACGGGCTGGCGGTGCACGGGCTATGGGGCCGCTACGAGGCGGGATTGTCGTACCTGCGCTCGGCCCGGACGCAGCGGTTGACAGTGGTGTTTCTGGGCAGCGCGATCGGTAACACCACGTCGGCCGAGCGGGCTGCGCTGCTCGGAAATGTCGCCAAGACGCTCAAACCGGGCGATCGCTTCCTCGTCACGGCGGATCTGGTCAAGCCGGCGCCCGTGCTCGACGCCGCCTACAACGATCCCCCGGGGGCAACGGCCCAAGCTCGTTTCCGGCTCAACCAGCTTGCTCATTTCAGCCGGTGCTTCGACGGCGACGTGGTGCTGCACCGCTTCTACCCGCGGGCCCACTACGTCCCCGAGGCCATGACCGTCGAGGGGCATCTGTACGCCACCGAGGACCAGACGGTCACGCTGCGAGCTTTGGACCACACGCTGACCCTGCGCCGCGGCGAGCCGATTTGCCACGGGCACTCGGTGAAGTTCCACCGGCCGGAATTTGTCGACGCGGTGTGCGCGTTCGGCTTCGAGCTGGACACCGAGTGGATCGACCCCGTGTGGCAGTACGGGCTGTTTCT
>JAJPIR010000102.1 GCA_021324675.1 Actinomycetota bacterium | reverse complement strand
GCGCTGGGCTCGGGCGCGCGGGCGGCGTTCCCGGTGAACCTCGCCAGCCTGTTCGCCATCGCCGCTGGTACTTGGGCGGGCGCCGGACCAGCCAGGCAGCCGTTGCCGGTGCCAGTCGAGCGAACCCCATGGCATGTGATGTCCCCGCAAGCCGCGCTGGAGCGGCTCGGTAGCAATCCTGGTGGACTAGACCAGCAAGAATCACAACGGCGCCACGCTGAGCAGCCCACGACCGGTGACGAGACTGAGGTGAGCCTGGCGCGGGCATCGGTGGAGGAGCTGGCCAACCCGCTGACCCCGGCGCTGGCTGGCGGTGCCGGGCTGTCGGCCAGCGTCGGCTCGGTGACCGACGCGGTGATCATCGGCGGGGTGCTGGCGGTCAACGCGCTCATCGGTGGGGCGCAGCGGCTGGGGACGAACCGAGCGCTGCGAGCGCTGCGCCAGACCAGCGCCGGGCAGATCACGCTGCGCCGCGGTGGCATCGCGCGCACGGCTTCCTCCACCGAGCTGGTTCCTGGTGACGTCATCGAATTGCACGCCGGCGACACCGTCCCCGCCGACTGCCGGCTGCTGGAAGCCGCCGCGGTGGAGGTTGATGAGTCCAGCCTGACCGGGGAGTCGGCGCTGGTGACCAAGGCGGTGCAAGCCACCGCGGCGGCCTCGCTGGGTGACCGGCGCAGCATGCTGTACCAGGGCAGCGTCATGGCAGCCGGGCAGGCGACCTGCGTCGTGGTGGCGACCGGGGATCGCACCGAGGCCGGGCGTACCGCGCGGCTGACCGGACAGGCGCCCCCACCTACCGGGGTGCAGACCCGGCTCAAGGAGCTGACCCGCCAGACGTTGCCCGTCTCGATCGGTGCTGGCCTCGGGCTGCTGGGCGTTGATTTGCTGCGCGGAAGCGCCATCGATCAGGCCGTGGGCCGGGCGGTGAGCCTGGCGGTGGCCGCGGTTCCGGAGGGCTTGCCGTTCGTGGCGACGGTCGCGCAGCTGGCATCCGCGCGCCGGTTATCTGCGCGTGGAGCTCTGGCGCGCAATCCGTCCACCATTGAGGCGCTGGGCCGGGTCAACGTGCTGTGCTTTGACAAGACCGGCACGCTGACCGAGGGCCGGATCCGGCTGCGGCAGGTCTCTGATGGTCAGCGCACCACCGGGCTCGACGAGCTCGACGAGTACCTGCGGCAAGTCATCGCGGTAGCCGTGCGCGCCAGCCCCTGGCAGCAACAACAGGTGCCGCACCAAACTGACCGGGCCGTGCTGCGCGGCGCGCGCAAAGCCGGCGTCACCCCCGACGAGGGTCTGGAAGAGGTGCACCTGCTCGACGAGTTGGTCTTCGAGCCGTCCCGCGGCTACCACGCGGCGCTGTGGCGTTGCCGGACCACCCACCGGCTTAGCGTCAAGGGTGCCCCCGAGGTGGTGTTGCCGCGGTGCACCCGGTGGCGCCGCGCCGATGGCATCCACCCGCTCGGTGAGACCGCGCGTCACCAGATCGAACACGAGCTCAACACGCTGGCCCGGCGCGGCTACCGGGTGCTCGCCGTAGCTGAGCGCACCACTTCTCAGCGCCCGGACCTCGACGAATCCCGATTACGGGATCTTGAGTTCTGCGGGCTGCTCGTGCTCGCCGACCCGGTCCGACCCCCCGCCGCAGACTCCGTCGCCACCCTGCTGCACGCCGGTGTGGATGTCATCATGCTCACCGGCGACCACCCCAGCACAGCCGAGGCCATCGCTGCGGAGCTGGGGCTGGTCAACGGGCGCCGGGTGGTCACCGGACCGCAACTGGCCAAGATGGACGACGAGCAGCTCGCCGCCGCATTACCCGGCATCTCCGTCTTCGCCCGGGTTGACCCGGCGCAGAAGGCGCGGATCGTGCGCCAGCTACGCCACGCCGGCCGTGTCGTCGCGGTCACCGGAGACGGTGCCAACGACGCTCCAGCCATCCGGCTCGCTGACATCGGTATAGCGCTCGGCAAAAAAGCCACTCAGGCCGCCCGCGATGCTGCCGACGTGGTCGTCACTGACAACCGGATCGAAACGATCACTGACGCTATTGTCGAGGGCCGCGCGATGTGGTCGTCGGTCCGCGACGCGTTGTCCATCCTGCTGGGCGGCAATCTCGGCGAGATCGCCTTCACGGTGGGCGCAGGATTGTTCAGCGGCCGCCCGACGCTCAACACCCGGCAACTGCTGCTGGTCAACCTGCTGACTGACGTGCTGCCCGCGATGGCGGTGGCCGTGCGTCCACCGCCGGAAGCCACCGCGGATCAGCTGCTTGCCGAGGGACCAGAAGCCTCTCTCGGATCAGCACTCACCCGAGACATGTACCTGCGGGCGGGCGCCACTGCCGGTGCCGCTACAGCTGCCTGGCTGCTGGCGTGGCCGGCGAGCCTGCCCGGACAGACCAGCACCACGGCACTGGTTGCGCTCGTCGGCGCGCAGCTAGGACAAACCATCGCCGTGCGCGGCCGTACCCCGCTCGTCGTAGGGGCAGTCCTCGGGTCCAGCGCCCTGCTCGCGATCATCGTCCAAGTACCCGGAGTCAGCCACTTCTTCGGCTGCCGGCCACTGCTTCCCCACCAATGGGGCATCGCACTGGGCTCGGCCGGTGCGGCCACCCTCGCCGCCCTCCTATGGCAGCGAGCAACCGGATCAGGGTAGACAGCCGATACCGCGTTCTGGATGCAGACTGCTGTTTTTGAGGCATATTTCACCGCAGTCTGCATCCAGAACGCGGGAGGTGAATGCGCACACAATGGCAACAGCCCCTTGAGCGGCTCAGGAAGGTTCGCGATGTCTTCTCGCCCTGACCTGATAAGACTCTCGGGCAAAACAGGGTCAAGGCCTGATCACAGGCATCGGGATCTGTGGAGGACGCCTCCTCCAGCTGCGTTAACGTCGGCTTCGCCGCTGTGCACGTCGTGGGCAGCCACAGCAGAGCAGCCTGCTTCCCTGGGCGACAACACCGGGCCGCCCCGACGCAGCAAGACGACGTCAACAAAGCACCGAGCTCGACCTGTGCCTCATCGACGACAGCTTCGGCGAGTTCACCAACAACCATCAGGGAGTCGTCGTCTTGCTCATGCACGCCGACCTGTTCGATCCAACGGTGCAACCCCGTAATTCTCTGGCTACTCCGGCTTCCAGCCGATCGTGCAAAGATTGTCGAACGTTCGTGAATTC
Organism: Actinomycetota bacterium; assembly: GCA_021324675.1. Lineage (GTDB taxonomy): Bacteria > Actinomycetota > Actinomycetes > Mycobacteriales > Pseudonocardiaceae. Next base: position 24,390 of record JAJPIR010000102.1, on the reverse strand, counting down.
GGTAAACGGTTTCCCTGTTCAACGGCGGCAGTCACGTCTCCGACTGGGACCTGCTGTTGGGGCCCGGCTTGACCTGGTTATCCTTCTGTAAGTGAATACCCCGGTGCCGGATTTAGCCCGGACTACCGTCGATGGGTCCACCGGTGTAAATCGTCATTACCTGCGAGTCTGCTCCAGTCCGTCCGGCTCGCCCGCAAGTCCTCCACGTTGTCAAGATGCCCTTGACGCCTTGAGTATTGGTGTAGTTGAGCAGCCCGCTACGGAACGGTCCGCGCGGCGGGATGAGCGTGGCCAGCAGGGCTACCTCCATACCAGCCGAGTAAGCATTGGTGGCCGCGGGAAGTCAAGCACGAGTGGCACAGCCTGCTCGAGGAGCCGTCGCGTCAGGGAGCTAGGCATTGCCATGCCTACCTGGTGGCCCGGCGGGTCGTTAAGCACGCCACAAGGTTTCGCGGCGCTCGGCGCGCAGGGTATCGCCCTGAGACGGCTTGTAGGTCTCGACCGTGCCCGAGCGGCAGATGTATCAGTGTCAGCGGGCTTGTGAAACTGTTGTGCTTCGGCCCCATCTCGCCTATATCATCCAGAAATAGCAGCAGCCGTATCGCACCAACAGTTCGACCATCGGTGCCCTTGCCCCCAAACGACAAACTGTCTAATGGAGGCCGGCCGAGTCAGACCGCGTAACGCTTGGTCTCACGGGCACGGTCCTCTAAAGTGATCGACTTCGATACTGCCTACCCACTCACCGCCTGCAGTTGGGCTAGTACCTGCTTGACGTGTTCTTGTCCAGCATCCCGAGCGAATTTGTCCGTGACGTATGCCCACGTGGCAGCCCATCCACAGGTGCAAATTGGCCGGCTCACGTCCCGCTTACCGAGCTTTTCTTGCCGGACCGTGATGCTATGGGTAACCCTAGTGATGGTCCCGCTCCCTCCTGAGGAGTTTCTACACTCCCTACGGCCAGCCCGTGCCTATTGTGGTGTAGAGCTTGCGGCGACGACAATGTGAAGGCCCCAAGGCCACTGTCTAGCCGCACACGCCCGCGGCACCAGTCGAGCAACCGGCCGAATGCCGTATACGCCCAGACAGTACCACATTTGAACGGCAGCGTTTCAGCGGCCCCGATGATCGGCGTGTCTACTGCACAGCTTGCTGATCGTTGACGAGTGATCGGTCTTGCTTAAGTCAGAGCTCAACTGAACGAAACGGAACCTATTCCGTGGTGGTGCCGTACACGTCCCCGCAGGAAGCACGCCCGGATGTTTTACGGTGCGCAAATGCAGGTGACGGCTCGGCCGCAGTGGTTACGCCAAGCGACGTCGCGGACCCAATGGGGGGCCACCTCCTCCGTCTACGACCATCGTCATTAACGCGACTACCAGCGCCCCGCTGAGGATCTCCGATTAGCTGGCACCAGATCGCCGCATCTTGCGCATACCACCGTCGGTAGGCGGCCTCCAGTAAGCGCCAATTCGCTGCATAACGGTGCACCCGCAGTCACCGCGTCTTAACCGGGGCTCAGCAAGTCGCTGCGAGCCGGCGGTAGCCGCATCCTCCGGCATTCCGGTGCAGCCGGTATCCAGCCTGTACGGGGCTTGTACATGACGGCGCCCGTCCCGTGGCTGTTTGCGCCTCTTTCTTGGCCGGATACGGAGCGCGAGGTCCTTGTGGTCCTGCGCCAGTGCCGGGTGCGGTGGGGGGACGGCGGATGCGGCCATCGCCTTCGCCGCTCTGCTTACTCAGGGTTACAGCTGGATTTTTGTGAGAGAAGCGCGGCAGTGTGCCCACGATTGATCATTAGCAGCCCTGATTTCGTGATCAATGGGCTGAGCAGCAAGATTCGGCCGTTCGACGTGGTTACGCGGTGCGCATCGGATTACTTGTGCGATCCCGGGCCCGACCGGTGGGTGCGGAGAAACCCTGCCCCAGGTCGTCACATACCGTCATCGCCTCCCAGCAAACTGTGAGGTTCTGTCCAGCTTCCTTGCATCTCACTGGGGCATAACTGGCAGCGCAAAGTTCACCTTGTCCTAAGGAGCATGCAATGCCTGAGAGTTCTCTTGGCCAGCACTGGCTGGCTGCCGAGGTGCTCGATGATGTCCGGCACGATCTCGGTGGTCTCCTGCACGATGCGCATCTGTGGGTGCCCGGAGCCGACTACTTCGGTCCGGTCTGGGTGGGTGGGGTCGGCTGGGTGGTTCCGGAGGGTTGGGAACCGCCGCACGGCTGGGCCCCACCGCCTGGCTGGTCTGACCCCGCGCGCTGGGCCCACGACGATTACCGCGAGTGGTGCAATCACCACTACAGCAGTGATCACGACTGGCGCGGCTGGGAGAACAGGTACCACTGGGGTGAGCACAACCAGTGGCACGGCTGGAACGACCACGGGTGGAATGACCGGGATCGGGATGACCGGGATCACCGTGGGTGGAGTGACCGGGATCGGGATGACCGGGATCACCGTGGGTGGAGTGACCGGGATCGGGATCACCGGACTGTGGGCGATCGGGATCGGGATGGTCGGGATCACCGGACTGTGGGCGATCGGGATCGGGATGGTCGGGATCACCGGACTGTGGGCGACCGGGATCGGGACGGCCGGGATCACCGTGGGTGGAATGACGGGGATCGGGATCACCGGACTGTGGGTGACCGGGATCGGGATGACCGGGATCACCGTGGAGTGAGCGACCAGGACCGCGACGGCCGGGATCATCGGCAGGGCAACAGCCACGTGCAGCACGCGGATCGGGACCCGGCCCAGCACAACAGCGACGTTCGCCATGCCGATCAGGTCCGCCACCTGGGCACCCCGCAGCATCAGGTCGGTCCGGACACGCGGGGTCATCTGGAACGCGACGGGCAGCGTGGCCTCGACAGCGGCCGTACCGGTGACGGCGTGCAGCGTGGCGACCTGGGTTACCAGGAGCATGGTCCGTCCTACGGCGGCTTCCAGGGCGGTCCAGCGAACCCTGTCGCGCCGGCCGCGTCGACCTTCTCCGCCCCCGCGCCGTCGTTCGCCAACGGCCCGGTATCCAACAGCGCCTCCTTAAGCCCGAACGTGGCTCCCAGTACCAGCGCGCCAGCTGTCGCCACCACGACTGCCGCCGCGTCGGCGACGCCGGTAAACGCCACTCCAATGGATCCGAAGTCCTCGGCGCACGTCGCTACCCAGCCGCTGAGCCACAGCGTGCAGCAGGCCGCCACGGTGAACACCCCGGCCCAGCAGTCCGACAGCGAGTCGAGGTCTGGAACATCCCGCGGCGACGAGGCGAGTCATGGTTCGACGTCCGGCCAGGACTCAGGGCAAAGCGCAGGTCACCACTCCGGCGGGGCCATCAGCGGAGGGCACGTCAACCAGAACGGGCCGCAGAACGCACACGGCATGACGTCCAACGGTCAGCAGGGTGGCGCCGCTGGCGGCAGCGGGCTGGACAGCAACCAGCACGGCGGACTCACCGGTGGCCATGGCGGCTTTGGGGGCCCTCCGCAGGCCGACACCGGCACCCAGCTCGGCGGGCATGGCGCACCTGGGCAGCCTTCCCAACCGGCCGCACCTCAGGCGGACCTGGGAAGTTCTCCCTCATCCGGCGCCGTTTCGGGCCAGGGTGCCCACTCGACGACCCCTTCCCAACCGACGCATCCCTCGACGCCGACACCGCATGGCACAGCGCCGATGACGCCGAGTGGTACGGCATCGAGTGTGCACACCACGCCGACGACGCACAGCACGGCACCGGGAACGCCGAGCGGTTCGGAGTCGGGTGTGCACACCACACCGACCACTCACACCACGGCCCCGGCCACGACGAGCAGCCCCGATCCGGGCACTGCGGCCGGCTCGCCGTCGTCGCACGGTCTATCCAGTGGCCTGACCGCGCATGACGCCGGCCAGACGGCGGCCCCGGCGGCTCACGATGCTGCGCACCCCGGTGCCGACCACACACCGGTAGCGCACTGATCCGGGCGTGACGAGGGCGAGGAGGGCGTAGCGGTGTCGGTGACGATGCAGTCTGCCGGTTTGATGACCAGCGCTGAGCTGGTCAGCTTGCTGGATCAGGCCAACCGGCTGGCCGGTGCAGCCGGCCGGCCAGACCCGGTTGAGCGGCTGGCCAGGGTTCAGGCGCAAATGGCGGCCCGGCAGATGCGTGTGGTTGCGGTTGGTGCGCCCGGCCAGGGCGCCACCTCCCTGGTCCACGTCCTGCAACAGGTATCGGCTGATCGGCTGCCGGGAGCGACCTTTGCGGACGCTCCCGGCCGGCCAGGCTCGAACCAGCCGGTGGTACCGGAACGGGAGTCGGCGGACGTGGTGTTGTTCGTCTCCGACGCGGGTCACGAGTACGGCCCGGCCGAGCTGGACGCGCTGGCTCGGATCCGGGCGCGAGGCACCGCGGTGATCGGCGTGCTCACCAAGATCGACGCTTATCCCCGGTGGGCTGAAGTGCAGCGGGCTAACCGGTCGCGGCTTCAGGCAGCCAACCTGGACTCGCCGACCATCCCGCTGCTTCCGGTGTCCGCGGCGCTGTGCGACAGCGGCCGGCAGCGGGGCGACGACTCGCTGTCGGTCGCCTCCGGAGTCCCGCAACTGCTTGAGTTCCTGCGTGACCGGGTCGGCACCCCGGTGGATCCTGCACTGCGCGACTGGGTGCTCGGCGAGGTGCGGTCCGTCACCGATCAGCTGAGCATGATCTGGAACCGCGAGCTGGATGCCTTGCAAGGCGCCGGCGACTCACCACAGCAGCGGCAGCAGCGGGCAGTGGCTGAGTTGGAGCGCCGCCAGCATCTGTCGGCGCAGTGGCAGCTCGCGCTCAGTGACGGCGTGACGGAGCTGATGGCACAGGTGGATTTCGACCTGCGTGAGCGGCTGCGTGAGGTGATGGAACTCGCCGAGGAACACATCACCACAGCTAGCCCGATGCGGGGCTGGCAGCAATTCGATAAGTCGGTGCGCAGCAAGGTCGAGGAAAGCGTGCAGGCCAACTTCCAGCTGGCCGCGAAGCGTTCCCAGGTACTGGCCGCGCAGGTGGCCGCGAAGCTGGCCGGCAATCCGGATAGCTCGTATACCGGCGTGGCGTTGCCGCAGGTCCGGGTGACCACCCCCGACGAGGCGTTGCGCCGGATCAAGCCAATGGAACCGCCGGACAGCGGAGGATGGTTTGCGCGAGCGGTCAACAGCCTGCGCGGGTCCTACGGCGGCATCCTCATGGTCGGTGTGCTGACCAGCCTTGCCGGCCTAGCGTTGATCAGCGTCTGGTCCGTCGCGGCCGGTGTGCTGTTGGGGCTGTTCACCTTCTGGGAGGACCGCAAGAACGGCCAGGAACGCGGGAAAGCCGAGGCCAAGATGGCGGTGTCCAAGCTGATGGACAACGTGAACTTCCGGGTCGGCGATGAGTTGCGTACGCAACTGCGCGCCGTGCACCGGACGTTGCGCGACCATTTCACCGAAATCAACGACCAGCGGCTGCGAACTGCTGCGGATGCGGTACGGTCCGCCGCCAATACGGCCTCGGGCAACGGCGGACAGCGCGATGCGCGGCTGTCCCAGCTGCACAATCACCTCGCCGAACTGCGCCAGCTTCGAATCCGCGCCACGGCGCCAAGCCCTTGACCAGTTTCAACCGGACGCGCACCTGGTACCGGCCGCTGCTCGAGCAACCATCTGGATGCTGATGAGATTTTGATCGTCGACCTGACCGGTGTGACATTCCTGGGTTCGCCGGGTCTGCAGGTTCTGGTCGATGCCACCGACACTGCGCAGCGGCGACGGGAACCGCTGCGAGTCGTGGTCGATGAAAATCGGCCGGTGATAAGACCCATTTCATGTTACGGGTCTGGACGACGTCCTGGCCCTGTTCGGCACAGTGAAGCAGGCAATGCAGCCCACACCGTGAGCCGCGACTTGACGCGCTGGAACGCCAAGGTTGCCAGGAAGTGGCGAGGGCCGTGCAGTAAGAGGGCCTGTGCAGGGTTGCTGCAAGCTGCGGCGAGCACCATACTGCGCTGACGATGGCACCTACATGTAATCCCGACGACACCTTGCCTCCGGCAACGTCGGAAGAGGGGGTGTCCGGGCGTGCCTACCACCGAGCGACCTCCGGCCGGATGTGCCGGCCGCTGCAGTTGGCGCTGCCCGCAGACCCGGTCACGCCGTCAGTAGTGCGGCAACGGCTGCGAGAGTGGCTGCGGGCCTGGTCGTGGCCGGCGGATCAACTGGACGACATCGTGCTGGCTGTCAGCGAGGCGGTCAGCAATTCCGTAGAGCACGCCTATGTCGATCAACCGCTCGGGATGGTCGAGGTCCGGGGCGGGATAGAGATGACACCGGACCGCCAGCGGCAGGTGATGATCATTGTTCGGGATCACGGCCGCTGGCGCTCGCCACCCAGAGACCACGAAAACCGGCGGCGCGGCATTCCGCTCATGCGCGCCTACATGGAGTCAGTGACTATCGGGCAGCCTCCCGATGAGCCGGTCGGCACCTGGGTCGTCCTACGCAGCAAAGGTGTCTCGCTCAGGCGTGTCTCACCGGACGAGTCCGGTGGCAACACGGCCCACACAGACGACTAACGGCCGAAATGTAACTGCGGCGGCAATAGGCTCGAACTTCCTTCCGACGGTGCAGCAGGAAGAAGATGCGCCCCAGCGCTCGATTTCGATCGCCATGAAAGTGGCACCACAATCTCGGCTCGCTCTTCGGCGTCGAATGCCGTAGGCGGGTGGCCCTCTTGCCCGATTTCCGGGTCGTGGAGCGGGGTGGCGTGGCCGCAGCTGGTTGTGAGGTTTGTGGCGGGCCGCTCGGCGCCGCCGCAAACCTACCCGTCCGCGGTCACAGCCACATTCTGGCTTCGACGGTGCAGCATGGTCGCTGATCCATGCCGTGCCCAGCTACGAGCTCTGGTGCGCTTGGTCGAATGCCTGCTGGATTGACGCCGGGATCCTGCCCCGTTCGTTAATGTCGTGACCCTGCTGCCGGGCCCACTCACGTATGGCCTGGATCTGCTCGCGGGAGCGGCCGCCACCGCCGGTGTCAGCGCCGGCTTTGCGTCCGCGGCGGCTGTAACTGCTGGCCTTGACCTTCCGGGCGCTTTCCACGAACCCGGCGATGGCCTCGTTGAACTCCTTAATATTTGCACTTGAGAGATCAATTTCATAGTGGGTCCCGTCGACGGCGAAGGTGAACGTTCGCTCCGCCTCCGAGCCGTCGATGTCGTCAATGAACTGTCGGATTACCTTCTGCGCCATACAGGCAGTCTCCTTGTGATCAGCACTCCGAGGGATGCGCAGATAATAGACTACGGACCGACCCGAACCTCGTCGGGTGTATGCGCCGGCTAAACGCCGGTGGTTTGGCGTTGTCTGCGATGACTTTCTCGACTCTGCAGTGTGTTCCCAGGCGTGACCCCAACAGCCATGCCTAAATCCTCCGCGATGCCAGTCTTGTGGGAGCGTGGCGGCGTCGAGTTGGAGGATTCTGTCGGCCGGTGATGAGGTTTGCGGACTCCTCCAACCTTGCACCTTCACGGTAGATCGTGTTGATGGGCGGGCAGTGCATGCCTCCTCGCTGCCGTGGGCAGACCCGAGGCTGCTACGCCAATCAGGCGAAGGCGCTTTTGCGCAACAACTGCGTATGAGCAATAGTTGCGCTATGTTGTCAGCGTGTTCCTTGGTGCCGCGTCGGTACCGGGTCATCCAGCAGCCGCCGAAGGACGAGCCGCGGAACGCTCTGGCTCAGCGGTGTGGCAGGTCGGGGAGGCAAGGTGAACACGGGGTCATTGGCAAATGCCGCCAGCAGCGTCGATGCTTCAGTCAGCGTCGAAGACGAGGAGTACGCGCATCTCGTCCCGGTGCAGTGGCGCTACGCGGAGTTGGCGCCTGATGATCCGGAACGGCCGCGGCTGCGCGAGCAGTTGATCAGCGGCTACCTCCCGGTCGCCGAACACATCGCCAGCCGGTTTGCCGGCCGTGGCCAGCCCGTGGAGGACTTGATCCAGGTGGCCACCGTGGGGCTGATCAACGCCGTTGACCGCTTCGAACCGAACCGCGGCTCGCATTTCTTCGCCTTCGCCGTCCCCACCATTACCGGTGAGATCCGCCGGTACTTCCGGGACCATGGCTGGTCCACCCGGGTGCCGCGCCGGCTCAAAGACCTCAACCTGACCATCCGCAACGCCCAGGCCGAACTTGCCCAGCAACGAGGACGGGCCGCCAAACCCAGCGAAATCGCCGAACGGCTTGCCCTATCCACTTCGGAAGTGATCGAGGCGCTGCACGCCGCCGAAGCCTATCGAAGCACCTCCCTGGATGGGCTGCTCAGCTTCGCAGATCCCACCGCAACGCACCATAAGTTCATTGGTGAACTCGACGCCCGGATGGCGCTGATCGACGATCGCGAGACGCTGCGCTCGTTGCTGGCCGAACTCGCACCGCGGCAACGCACGATCCTGGCCCTGCGGTTTGTCCACGAATTCACCCAAAGTCAGATCGCCCAACGCGTTGGCATCTCCCAGATGCACGTCTCCCGGGTGCTCCGCCAAACACTGGCATTTCTCCACGATCGCATGGCGGACGCAGAGGGCCCTGGCCGGCAGCGATCCGCCAACGGCGCCGAGCACGCCGCTCGCTCACGCGCTCATCCGCGGGTTGCTAGTGTTCGGTAAGAGGCCCGCGCAAAGTGTCCGTCAGGGCAGTATTTGTACCTGTTCGCCAACCTTAAGGGTGTCGAAAAATACTTTAGCGTCACCCCGGTCCAGATGGATGCAACCGTGTGACCATTTATGCACGTCGTCGGCGTGGAAGGCGTCGCCTGGGTAGAAGAACACTGAATAGGGCATCGGTGCATTGCGGAACTCGGTGCTGCGGTAGTTAGCTTTCTTAGACAGGACACGGAAGGTGCCGGTTGGAGTGGGATATGCCGGGTCTCCGCCCGTCGCCGTCACTGGGCCATAGGTGATCCGCCCCTTCCCATCGGTCAGCCACGCCGTGTGGTGCGAGAGCACCACACACGCCTTGGCGGTGACCTTGCACGGCGTGGCGGACACTGCTTGAGGCTGTGGTGCAGCCGGCGGCTTATTGCTCGTCGCCGGCGATGCCGCAGCCGCTCCGACACCGCCAGCAACCGCTGGTATGGCGAACGCTGCGGCAGTCAACGCTGCCATGGCAGCACCCCGCATCGCGCTGATGATGTACCCCCTGGTGCCCATACCGCCCCCCGTGGCGTGATCGCAATGTTGCTCCCGCCCGATCCCATCGCCACCCAGCCGGTTGTGTTACCGCTGCGATCACCGCCCACGCGCATCAGCGCCTACCGGTTCTCTCAGCACATGGGACGGTCAGGCTGCCATGCCACTGATGGGGGCTTCTCTTGCGGCGTAGTCCATAGCGGAAAGCGGTGCCCATGCGCGCTCGGCTTCATATGGTGCACGAAGTCGTCTCATTGCTTGGACAGCGTCGCTGGATTGGATTCACCCTTGCCTACAAACATCCGGTTAACCAGCCAGAGCAGAACTCCGATCACCAGCAAGATCCCCGCGAGCAGGTATTGGTCAGGGTCACGACCGGATAGTGGGGTCGCCAAGTAGGCGCAGAGCAGCGCGGCCACCCATGGGCTCCATGCCGGGGCATGGAAGTGCTCGTGCTCGACGGTCTGCCTGCGCAAAACCAGGCAAGCGATGTTTACCAAGGTGAAGACGGCAAGCAGCAGTAGTGATGTGGTACCTGCCAGACTCGCCAGCGGCACGAAGCTAACCAGCACCACGGCGATTGCGCTGGTGAAGATGATTGATATCCACGGCGTACGTCGAGTCGGGTGTACCGAGCCCAGGATCGACGGGATGATCCGCTCGCGAGCCAGGCCGTAGCCGAGCCTGCTAGCCATCAACATATTGATCAATGCTGAGTTGATCACGGCGAAGAGTCCGATGACGGCAAAGACGCGCAGCGGGAAACCGGGGGCGCCCATTTTAACCACCTCGAACAATGCGTCACTTTGCGCCGCAGCCAGCCGGTCAGCAGGTACCAGTAGCGAGCAAGTCAGCGCGACCAGTACGTAGATCAGTCCTGCCGCACCCATCCCGAGCAGCATTGCCCGGGGAAAGATTTTCGTCGGTGCAGTGCATTCCTCGGCCATGTTGACTGAGTCCTCGAAACCGACCATCGCGAAAAAGGCGAGCGCCGTCGCCGAGGTGATCGCCAGCAGGACGCCAGAGTCGGCGGTGTCAACCTGGGTAAGCCTGCTCGGCTCGCCCTGACCCGAGCCGACCGCATAAAGCCCGATCGCGATGATGATCAGCAGACCGGACAGCTCGATGCAGGTGAGAACGACGTTGGCCTTGACGGATTCGCCGACACCACGGAAGTTGATCAACGCAAGAAGCAGGATGAAGGCGATCGCGACCGCCGACGTGGGTAGCGTGATGAACTGTTGGAGGTAGGTCTTGGCAAACGCCACGGCCGCCGAGGAGGCGCTGGTGATGCCCGAGCTCATCACGGCGAAGGCGACGATAAAAGTTAAGAAAGGGATCCCGAAAGCCCGGTTGGTGTACAGCGCGGCACCAGCCGCCCTGGGGTACTTACCGACCAGTTCCAGATAGCTAAATGCGGTCAGAAAGGCAACTAGAAAAGCGCCGACGAACGGTACCCACAAGGCCCCACCGATCTCCCCGGCGACACTGCCAATCAGCGCGTAAATCCCGGTGCCGAGGATGTCGCCCACCACGAAAAAGAACAACAGTTTCGGACCGATCACTCGCTTGAGCTGGGTCGTAACCTCACCGCCTGCAGCCACACCCTGTGCCGTCGTCTCACTCATGACACGCAGTCTGACGGTCACCGCACGCTGAGTCACCACCCGTGCCGGCGGATGTGTCGTTGACGGGTGACCGTTCGGGCAGAGCCTCGCGCACGCGCTGAATCGCCACCGCATTGGCTTCCGGGTCCTGGCTTAGGGCCTGCACGTCAGCGACGATGCGGTCGATGCGGTCAACCGCGGCCTGCTTTTTCACCGCAGCGACTTGCTCGGCGAGTTTATGCAGCTGATCTAGCGCATGGATGTCTGCCTTGGTGAGATGCTCCCGAGGCTGGCATCGGACCAACACGTCCACTGCGTCGACAAGCCAACCGAGTTGGCGGCCATAGCTTGCCACGTCGGTGATGATTCGCTGCTCCAACGCGGGGTCGCCGGAGCGCGTGGCATTGATGTTCACAAGACCGAGTTGGCCGCCGATCGCAGGGCTGATGTCCTGGGTCACGTCCCCAGACAGCGGCGCTCGAAGGCCCCACATCGACAGCCACGCCTGCCATGGGGTCAGTGGTGCCGAGCCATAACGATCATCGGGCATGGTTTGCGAGCTCCCCTCGCGCCGTCGGCCGCGTGAGCAACCAGTATCTCCCCATCTCACCGGGCCAAACTGGGCGCGAGCTGCACAAGAGCGCGGGCTGCTGGCGGGTTTCACGCGTCGCCGCCGCAGCCAGTACCACCACTGGATCGAGCACCGAGCGGAACTCCGGCGGGTACGGCCGCTCGGGGCTGCCCCCGCACGGGTACAGGTCGCTCGGTGCTACGGGCGCCAGGATCCGATCACCTACCCATAACGACTTGTAACCGAGTTGTTCGCTGATGCGGGCACAAGAGGTGATCCGGTCGGCGCCGCTGTGCGCACCGAGTTTGGGGCAACGCCAAGCCAAGCCGCATCTATCCTCCTTGCCGGTCAGACCGCTGGGCGATGGTTGCCCATGAGCGCCCTGCCCGAACGTATTCCCTGGCGGCGTGTCCGTGTGCCGGTGCTGCAGCTGGTCTCCGGCGTCGACGTAGACGTTTCCGAGGTTGCCGCAGTCTCCTGCTCACCTTATGGACTTCGGCTATTTCCCCCGGGCACGCAGTGTCGTCCGTAAAGACGCGTGGAAGGTGGTCGGTGATGAGGCAAGGACGTCGGGGAGCAGCAGTGATCCTGCTCACGCTGGCCGTGGCGGCCTGTTCAAGGGCGACGACGGCTGGTGAAGCAACCACCTCCGCAGCTGCCTTGCCCACTTCGATCGAAGCTACTGCCCCCGCTGGACCTCCGGCGGGCTTGCCACCGGCATCAGGTGCGCAGGCGGCTGCGGCAGCCATTCCCCAGTGCCGTACGGCTGACCTCGCCGTCTCGCTGTCACCGCCCGAGGGCGCCGCGGGCTCGGTGTATCGCGCGCTAGTGTTCACGAACAAAGGCCAGCGCAGCTGCCAGCTGCGGGGTTTCCCCGGTGTTTCTTACGCGGGTGCCGGCGATGGCAACCAGGTCGGGCCGGCTGCGCAGAGGGCCGGCGAGCTAGGCGCAGCGGTGCCGATCGCGCCGGGTGGCACTGCATCGGCTCAGCTGCAACTGGTCAACGTGGCCAATTATGACGCGGGCGTGTGCCGCCCGACGCCGGTGCGCGGCCTGCGCGTGTATCCGCCGGGCGAGACCGCGGCGCTGGTTGTACCGACTACCGGAACAGGTTGTGCCGGCACGCCACCTGGCCCACAGCTGACCGTACGGACGATCAGCGCGGCCTGACCTGGCGGATAGGGTTCGGCTGGTGTGATGTCGGTTGAGAACTTCGGTTGGGAACGGGGCCCTTCCACGCCAGACCACGCCTGCTTCGTTTGGTTGGCGCCACCGAGCGGTTCTCAATTGTCGTGCATCAGCCCGCCCCAGCGGTCGAGCTTGTTACCTGGCCGGGGAGATCGACCTGCTTGCCGAACCATCGCCGCAGGGCAAGATCGGCAAAGTTCTCGCTGACCGGTTGCCCGGGCCGGTGGCTGATGTGCTCGACGGGTGCCCGACCGGACTGGGCGAAGGCATACCGGGATGCAACTCGGCGTGGTCATGGCGTAGAAAAATCGATCAGGTGCAGTTGGTGCGGGATGTGCCGCACGCTGCACAGCAGCGGGCATCCCTCCTCAAAGGTGACCCGGGGAGATCGGCGCAGAGGCACTGCGTAAGCTGCCGTGGACCCGGTTGGTAATGATTATCACTTCCGTCAGGTCCGGCGAGCCGTCTGGAGAGGAGCATCGCGTGCGCATCGCATTCGTTGGCAAGGGCGGCAGCGGAAAGACGACGCTGTCTGCGCTGTTCACCCGGTATCTGGTCAACCAGAACATTCCGGTGCTCGCCATCGATGCTGACATCAACCAGCACCTGGGCCAGGCCCTGGGACTTGACGATCGTGCCCTAGCGGCGATTCCGGCGTTGGGATCCCACCTGGACTGGTTGAAGGATCACCTGAGGGCAGACAACCCGCGGATCACCTCAGCCGCGGCGATGATCAAGACTACGCCTCCAGGACGCGGTTCGCGGTTGCTGCGTTATGACCCCGACGATGAACTGCACCGCCGGTTCGCGTGGCCGGTGGGCGGTGCGAGGCTGATGGTGACCGGTGAATTCGCTGAGGATGACATCGGCGTGGCCTGCTACCACTCGAAAACCGGAGCGGTAGAGCTCTACCTCAACCACCTCATCGACGGGCCGGCTGAATGCGTGGTCGTCGACATGACAGCGGGTGCGGACGCATTCGCCTCGGGACTGTTCACCCGCTTTGACTTGGTGGTCTTGGTGTGCGAGCCGACTCGGCGTGGGGTAAAGGTGTACCAGCAATTTCGCCAGCACACCGGCGGGCACCAGGTGCGCCTACGGGTGATCGGCAACAAGGTCACCGACCATGCCGATGTCGCGTTCCTGCGCGGCGAGGTGGGCGAGGCGGTGCTCGGTCACGTCGCTCATTCCAGCTGGGTGAGGGCCGCTGAGCAGGGCGATCCGCCCCCATTCGGTGCGCTGGAACCGCCGATCCGCGCGACCCTCGCGGCATTACACAGCGAGTTGGTGGCGATCGAGCGAGACTGGGCGGCCTACCATCGCAACACCGTGCGTTTCCACCTGCGCAACGCACATGCCTGGGCCAACCGGTCCGTAGGTGCCGACCTGGCCGAGCAGATAGACCCCGACTTCCTCCCAGGGCCAGCAGCCGTAGGTTCGGCGGTGCATGGTTGAGCATCGCCGTCTAGGGCGATCAAACGAGCTGTTCGAGCTGGCTTTCCTGAATTGCCACCGCGTGGCGGCGTTGCGCCCCGGGCGCCCTTGACAGTGCCGCTACCGGGCGTTCATCTCCCCGCGTGGCCAGCTGCTCAAGCGGAGCCCCGAGCTGTGGGACTGCTGACATCCCCTGCGCACTGGACATGTCAGGGCCGCGCTGTGCCGGTGGCGGCCCTGACATGTCCAGGTCCTCCCCGCGGAGGGAACCGTGACCGCGCCCGCATGGTAGAAGACATCGCCCGCCTCGGCGCCGAGGTCATTGCTCACCGCCGAGGTTCTCAGCATCGCGGTAAGGGGAGCCAGGACTCTGCGTATCCAGCACGAGGCCCATGGTGATCGCGTCCCATAGCTCCCCGTTGGCGCGACGGTACTGGCGGTGCAGCCGACCTTCGACGGTAAAGCCGCGGGAGCGATAGAGGGCTATCGCTGCGTCATTGTGGGGCCACACCTCCAGGTTCACCTTGTGCAGGAGGTGCTTGTGTGCCCACCGCAGGCTTTCATCCAGCAGCCGACCGCCGATGCCCTGCCGACGGTGTTGCCGGGCGACCATCATGCCCAATGAGCCCACGCCGTAGTCCACCTGCACGTTGAGGCTGCCGACAACGGTGTCTTCCAGGGCAGCCACCAGCACGCAGCTCGCCTCCCGTTCGATTGCCGTGAGGATGCTGGACTGGCGCTGGGCGACGTCGAAGCCAGGTTCGGTGCCAATGCTGTCTCGTTCCTCGGCGACCGCGGTGAACAGGCCGATGATGCGTGGCACGTCAGCTGGGTGAGCTGGACGGATCAAGACGCCCGGGAGCATGCGCTACACCGTATGACCGCGGTGGCGTAGCGGTTCCGATGCCGCGATGGAGCGGGGCGATGACTTTGCTGCGCAGGCAGGGTCTACTACTCGACCGGCCAGCGCAAGGCCCGTCCGAACAGCGCTCGGCAGCACCTGATCAAGGAGTCGCAATGCAACTCATCCTCAGTGATTTCATGAGCCTGGACGGTGTCGTGCAAGCGCCCGGCGGCCGTAGGGAGGACACCGACGGCGGGTTCGCGCATGGTGGCTGGTCGATGCCGTACTTCGACCCGGAGACCATGGGCCCCGTGATTGGTGAGGTCATGGCGACTACCGAGGCGCTGCTGTTCGGCCGGCGCACCTGGCAGACGATGGCCGCTGCCTGGCCCGGCCGCGCCGGGGACCCGTTCGCCGACCGCATGAACGAGATTGCCAAGTACGTGGCGTCCCGCACGCTCGCCCAGGAGGACCTCACCTGGCCAAACTCGACCCTGCTGCCCGCCGACGACGTGATCGGTGCGGTGCGCGAGTTGCGCGCCCGCGACGGTAGGGCCTTGCAGGTCATGGGCAGCCCATCGCTGGCCGCGCAACTGGTCGAACACGACCTCGTCGACGAGTACCGGCTGATGATCGAGCCGATCCTGCTCGGCGGTGGCAAGCGGCTGTTCCCCCTCGATGGGCAAGCACGCCCGCTGGAGCTGGTCTCGACCACGACAACTGGGACCGGTGTCCTTATCTGCACCTACCGGGCAGCGGGCCGCTGACCCCGCCGCCAGCAGCTGATGCGGTGGTCACTCAACCGATGGCAGACGTGCACCGGCAGCCCGGGCCGGCGGTAGCTGGTTCGGGAGGTTTCAGGCTTTGCCCCGTCGGCGCAACCGCCGTGAACTCGACGAGATCGACCTGTAGACGGCCTGATGGCGCAGCTAGCGTCGAGTTCATGGCACGCTCGCCATTCTCGCCGGCATCGAACCGGCGATGCCGTCGACTGGACCCGGTGCCACTACAGTCCCCGCGCCGTTGAAACCCCCTGGCAGCGCGATTGGGTTGAGACGTTTCCCGTGCCTCCTGTCCTGAGGATCCTGATTCTCATCGGCGATTCGATGCCTGGGTGGTCCGTTGCCCGGATGAGCGAATACCACTCCTGCGGACCGGCACTGGAATGTGCCTTGATCGGCGTTAATCGGGTGCGCCAGGGACGCGGGTACGGCTCAGCGCTGCTCGGTGATGGGCGCAAGGCGTGCGATGCGCAGGCCGTCCCGGTCGACCATGAGTCGACGAGCGAGCCGGATAAGCGGCTGTACGAACGCCATGGATTCGAGACAATCGGCGTCATCGGAGTCCGGTGGCTCGCCGCCGACCTGGCCGATGTCGCGCAAGCCGCGCTGAGCCGGACGCAGATTTTGGGTGGGACAAATGTGTGACGTGCTCGTCGTCGGTGCTGGCCCAACCGGGTTGATGCTCGCCAGCGAGCTTGCTCTGGCCGGTGTGGCTGTAGAGGTGATCGAGCGACAGGTTGCCCCAAGTGGCCAGTCCCGGGGTGGTGGCATCAACTCGCGCACGTCGGAGGTACTGGCGATGCGGGGCCTGCTCGACGCGGTGATCGAGCGCAGCATCCCGACCGAGTCGGCCCGCGGGCACTTCGCGGGCCTGCCGGTACCGCTAGACACTCGGCCATGGCGCACTCGCCACCCGGATGGCGTCCTCATCCCGCAAGATCGGCTTGAGACAGTCCTCGAGGATCATCTGCGCGGACTGGGCGTCGCTGTCCGTCGCGGTACCGAGCTGATCGGCTTGACCTGTGGTGAGGATGGTATCGAGGCCGCCGTCTTGGGCCCTGACGGCCAGACGGTGATGAAAGGCCGCTACCTGATGGCTTGCGATGGCGCCCACAGCACCGTTCGAAAATTGACCGGCGTGGCCTTTCCCGGGCGGGCTGGCACGATGGCCGCAGTCAGCGCCGACGTCGAGCTGGCCGCGGTATCGGTGACAGTGCCGCGGTCGGTCTCGCATATCAGCACGCTGATCCGCACCGGCGGGGGTTTCTGGATGCTGATGAATCCGCTTGGATCTGCCGGGCTGTACCGAGTCGTGTTCGGCAGCGGAGAACAGGACGCCCTGCCTCGCCAGGCTCCGGTCACCGCCGATGAGGTAGCTCGGGCGCTGACTGCGGTGCATGGCCCGGAAACAAAACTCGCGAAACTGCGATGGGGTAGCCGATTCAGCGACGCGGCTCGCCAGGTCACCAATTACCGGTACGGCCGAGTGTTGTTCGCCGGCGACGCCGCGCACATCCATTCCCCCATCGGAGGGCAGGGCCTCAACCTCGGCATACAGGACGCGATGAATCTGGGCTGGAAGCTCGCTGCAAACCTGCAAGGGCGTGCACCGGCCGGGCTGCTCGAGAGCTACCACACCGAGCGCCACCCGGTGGCCGCCCGGGTACTGGCCACAACACGTGCCCAAGCAGTGCTGATGAGCCCGCCACCGGACGCCGATGACCTTTTGGCATTGCGCGAGATCGTCACCGACCTGGCGCGATTGCCCGACGCCAACCGCTATCTCGCCGGGCTGATGTCCGGCTTGGACCTGCGATACGAGCTCGATGATCCGGATGACGCCGACTCACTGGTCGGCACCAGAATGATCGATCTGTCGCTGCAAACTCCGGCTGGTCCGACCACTGTGAGCGCTTTGCTGCGTTCTGGGTGCGGGCTGCTGCTGGAATTCGGTGAGCAACCACCGCCACTGCCTGCGCTGCCCCCAAGCGTTTCCCGGGTCACCGCTCGCGTCATCGACTCACCAGTGGGCACCGCGCTGGACGCCTCGCCGGCCGTCGATCGCGTGCTGATCCGACCGGACGGGTACGTTTGCTGGGCCGGCGCCGGCCCGGACGCATCACCAGAATCCGCGCTACGGCGATGGTTCAGCGGTCACAATTCTGCTGAGCAGCAAGATTGAGCGTCCTGTGGGTATATAGCTGTGGTATCCAACGAACAGCTACCCGAGGGGCAAGTACCATGAACTACCCGTTATTGATCGCGCTAGGTCTACTCTTTTTGGCGGCGAGCTTCCTCGTGACGTATTCAACGGCGCGTACCGTTCTGGTCGTTTTGTCTTGTGTCGCGTTTCTCATCGCCGTGATCCTGACGTTTGTCGGGACGGTGGGAGTGCCAGGCGCTGCGTGACTGCGTGGATGCCGACAAAGGCTCCGGCTGCGGTGAGGATGCCGATCGCGGCGTCGGATAGCCATGGTGCGCAGGCGTGGGTGAGCAGGGCCGCGATCGACCCTGCGGCCCACGCGGCGAAGGCGGCCCAACGTATCTGGGCGGGGCATGTGCTGGTTCCGGAAACGGTGGGTGCGTAGTGGGGTAACACGAGCTGGTCGAAAATGAGCACGGTTCCGATGGGGGGCACGATGACGCCGAGCAGGTTCAGCCATTGCTCGAAGTGCGACCAGATTCCGGCTACCGCCAAGATGATTCCCGCGGCGCCGAGGATTACGGTGAGCCGGCGCATGGTGGTACCGGTGAGCTGGCCCCAGCCGACCGCGCCGTTGTAGAGGCAGTGCGTGCAGACTGAACCGAGGTTGATCAGCACGAAGGCGGCGGCCAGCGGGACAAGGATGCCGCCATGCGCGATGAGGACGTTCAGGAACGTGCCGCCGTTGACGGCAGGGTTGCTAGCCGCACCGAGTGCCACGATGACCCCGCCGACAACCAGCGCGATGGTGTTACCGATCGGGAACGCCGACAACGAGGCTAAGAATCCTTGACGTCCGGAACGAGACCAGCGGGTGAAGTCGGCGGTCATGGTGCCGGAATCGATGAAGGAGGCGATGACCAGGGTGACCGCGGCGCCGAGGCTCATTGCCGCATGACCGGCCTCTCCGGGGTAGGAGGTGACTGTGGCAGCCGTACTTTGTTCGGCGGCGAACCAGATCGCCACACCACCCAGGATCAGGTAAACCGGTGCGGCGATCATGCCGATGGCTGACAGCGCCCGGATACCCAGCAGCGTGGCGGCCAGGAAGCAGATCCCGGCGGCCAGGGTGGTGAGCCGTTCGTTCCACCCGAAACTGTCGTGCAGGATCGAGCCGGTGAGCCCCGTCTGGAAGGCGAACCAGCCGATCACCACGGTGGCGAGAAACCCAGACGGCACGAGGTAGCCACGCCGGCCGAACGTCTCGATAGCGGTGAGCGCGAAGTTCTTCCCGCTGCGCCCGGCAACATAGCTCAAGGCGCCGACATAGCCCATGAGCACCAAGTTGCCGAGCACGATTGCCAACATCCCGCGCCAGAAACCGAGCGAGTACACGATCAAGCCACCGAATACGGCGCAGGTCAGGATCATCGGGAAGCCCAGCCATACCGCTGAGACGGAGAACAGGCTCCGGCGCGCGTGCGGCGGGACTGGTATTTCCTCGTATTCCGGTACCGAGTGTCGCTGGCTGGCCGGACCTGGTGTGGACACGGTTGTCGCGTGTGCCGTCGTGGTCGACGTTGTGGGTGGCGACATGGCAGCTCCTCGCGGCGCAGAACACTAGTCAGGTTCCTATAGGATCGGGTGGTACGATTCTTGCTGGGTGACGCGAATGTAAAACGTGGTTACGTCTTCGTGTTCAGGTTGTCCTATATGATTGGCGAGCATGCAGGCCGGGGCTGCTGAGCGGATCAGGGCGCGGATCGAGGAGTCGATCCTGTCCGGCCGGCTGCCCGCAGGTGCTCGGGTGATCGCTGATGAGTACGCCCGGCAGATGGGAGTCAGCCACATACCGGTGCGCGAGGCGCTGCACGCCCTGGCGGCCGATGGTTGGATCGTGCACCGCCGCCATCAAGGTGCGTTCGTGCGCGACTACGACCTGACTGCGCTGGCGGACCTGTTCGAAGCACGCACCCATCTGGAAGGTACGGTCGCTGCCCTGGCCGCCCAACGCCGGACTACGCGCCAGCTTGCCGAGCTCGGGAAGATCGTGGCCCGTCAGGCCACCATCGACGATGCCGGCGAGCTAGCCCGGATCAATGCGGAATTCCACGTAGCGCTGGCCGCGTGCTCGCACAACTCGATGCTCACCAGTTATGTGCGCGACCTGACGAAACAAGTCCGCTTCTATTTCCTACCTGCCGCGAGAACCCGGCGTGCCGGTTCACTGTCCGAGCATGAGCAGATCATCGATGCGGTCCGGCGCCGGGACAGTGAACACGCCCGCAGGCTGGTCCTGGCGCACATCACTGACACCGGTGACGCCGTCCGTGCCCTGACCGCTGACGCAGCTCATGAGCACCATGCCCATGCCGGTGTCCAGATCTCGGCGCCGAGGTGATCGGGCCGTGTGGAGCGGAGGTGGTTGCACAGGGTGACGCAAGTTAATGGCCACGGCGGAATCGTTGCGCCAGTTCTGGATGATCTTCCCACCACAGCCGCGCTCGGTGGTGCCCGTCAGCTAGGCGAGTCGGTGAGCTCGCCGGGGTGGCAGATCGTGGAGCGGAGGCCGCCTCGACCGCGTCCAGTTCGGCGTCGATGGCGGCGGCATGGCGTTGGTCTTCGTGCATCATCCGGGTGATGATTGTGACGAGGAATGGCAGCCCTGCGAGATCACCGCCGATCCACAGCACCCCAGCGCCGATGATCTGGTCGAGTCTCAGGTCCGGGCCCCACGCGCGGTGCAGGGCCAGGTAGTACTGCGAGGCAACCAGCGGGCCCAGCCAGAGGATCAATCCCAACACCCCATCGAAGATCACTTCTGCGAAGCTGATGGCGATGCTGATCAGGTACGGGTCGGTGCGCGGAGTGGGATCGAGCCGGAACCGGGTCCAGAAATAGAGAAACCCGGCGATCACCAGACCCGCGCTGACCGCCGCGCCTACGGCCGCCGACCGCAAGCTGGCCTCATACAGCGGGGTCAGGTACACCAGGTACAGCGGCACGATCAGCGCGGCGGTCATCACCACCGGGAACGTCAGCAGCCGGGCCGCTCGGCTGTGCAGGATGTCGCTGGCCCGTTGCCTGGCTGGACTGGGAAGGGTATCTCGCAGCAGGGTCAGCGGTGCACCCAATGCCAGGAACATCGGTGTGATCATCAACAGCACGATGTTCTGCACCGCTCGGGCCCAGAACAACGTGCCTGCATACACACCGACGACGCTGACCGTCACGAGCAGGATCGACATCAGACCGGCCGCAAACCACCACAGCCGGCTCCTGGGCCAGACGCCGCCTTGCCGGTGCAGGCGCCGCACGCCCAGCCCGTAGGCCAGCGCCAGCCCCGCCACCACCATCAGCGCTCCGGCATCAGGCGTCCACACCGTGGCTAGCCGGTCCCACGTCAACGCTGGAAGCACGCAAACAACGATGTCGACCTCCAGCCCGTTGCATCGCCTGTCCGGCCGCAGTGACCTGCCCATAGGCTGCCAGCGCGGATGTTGGTGCAGCGTCTGGTCGCTGGATGATCACGCTGGGACGTGACCCGTTTCCGTTACCGTGAAGCTGTCGGGTGGTTCGGCGTGTCTGCTCACCGCACCAGTCGTTGATCTGAAACGTGAGCAGTGAGGAAGTCACGGCAGCGGCAACCGCGCAGCCGGGAACTGAGCCGTCCCCGGCCCGGCGGCATCGCGTCCCGAGCTGGGTTTGGCAGTACGGACTACGCGGGATGGTCTCCGGCGGGGCGCTGGCCTGCGCGAGTCTGGTCGTGGCGGTTTTGGGCACGGTAGCTGCTCCGTTGCCCGACCGGGGTCTGGCCTCGCCGTCGCCGGTCGCGATGGCCGCCCCTGCGGCGCTACCTGATGTCCCTGAGCCCGACGCCACCCCTGTGGCACCGTCCACGCCGTCCACTAGCGGTCCTGCCCGCACCGTCACGGTGCCGGTGCAGATTCCCGTAAAGGAGAACCCACTAGGTGGGCCGCAGCTGGCTTACGCCGCCTGGGCTGCTCGGCTGTCTCGGGTCACCGGGATCCCGGCCCGGGCGTTGGAGGCTTACGCCAATGCGCACGCGGTCCTGGCAGCCAGCCGCCCCAGTTGCCATCTCACCTGGGTGACCCTGGCCGGCATCGCAGCGGTGGAATCCCAGCACGGCACCATCGGGGGCCGTACACTGCTGCCCGATGGCCGACCCTCCTCACCGATCATCGGTGTCCCGCTGGATGGCGCCAATGGCAACCGCGCGATCGCCGCTACCGATGGAGGACTGCTGACCGGCGACAAGGTCTGGGAACACGCTGTCGGGCCTTTCCAGTTCATCCCCTCGGCCTGGGCGGTCTGGCGTGCCGATGCGCACGGCGACGGGAAGACCGATCCGCAAAACATTGACAACGCTGCCCTGGCGGCCGCGAAATACCTGTGCGCCGACAACCGTAACCTGGCCAACGGTGAAGATTGGTTGCGGGCGATCCTGGCCTACAACAACTCGCTGGACTATGCCAAATCCGTCTACGGTTTCGCCCAGATCTACGCCCGCAACGCCCGAGGAATCACCTGACCCCTGGGATCGACTTCCTGCTTTGGGGATTATTTGGGCGGCAGATGCGTCCCACCATTCGGTAAGGTCGATGGGTGGTCGAACGCATGCCGTTGATCCCTGGGTCGGTGTGCTGGATCGAGGTATCAAGCAGCGATCCGGTAGGTAGCCGTGATTTCTATGCCGGGTTGCTCGGCTGGAGCTACCTGATCGATCCCCATGGCGCCGGTGGGCTCGATACCACGGCGTTATGTGGGGGTCTACCGGTGGCCGGATTGGCAGATGTTCCGGTACCGCCAGGACGCTTAGGTACCTGGATACCGTATCTGGCCAGCAACAACGTCACACTTCTCAGCGCAGCCGTCGCCCGCTGGGGCGGGCATGTGCTCGACGGGCCAACTGAGATCCCTGGGCAGGGACGCGTGCTCATCGTCGCCGACCCGACCGGCGCGGTCGTCGGCTTCTGGCAGTTTGCGCGACGACTGGCCTTTTATACCGGTAGCCCCGGATCGCTGGCGTGGGCAGAATTGAATACCTGGGATGGTGCACTAGCCGACGGATTCTTCGCCAAACTATTCAGTTATGATCAACAACAGATCGGTGATGGCCGCATTGTGGACTACACCACGTGGTCCCGTATGGGACAGACGATGCTGGGCCGTCTCCAAATGAACGATACCTGGGCGGATCCCGGCACTCCTGCGCGCTGGATACTGCACTTCGCAGTGGATCCGCAGATCGGTACCGATGCAGCGGCCGCGCGGGTCATCAAGCTGGGCGGCCGAATAGATATTGATCCCTACGACACCGAGTTGGGCCGGATTGCGCGAGTCACGGATCCCTTCGGTGCCAGTTTCGCATTGATGGACCCGACCCGACGCATCGACCCGGCCACCGACGCCGACCCGGGCTCAGCCCTGGTCGACGACCCCTACGACGACTGATCCCGATACGTCAAATAGCCAGGCCTCTGCCAGTGGCGCGCCGACCGTAGCCCTCTACTGCCTCGAATACGCTGTGCCCGATGGCGATCATCCCGTCCTGCTGGGCCTGCCGCGGCCCGAACCCGGCCGGCCGGGCGCGCAGCCGGCCGGTCTCGTTGCGGATCGGGTCCAGGCCCTACCTGCTCGGCGAAGCGGCGTCCAAGATCCGTCCATCTCAGGGGTTGCCGATGAGTTCCCGGATGATGTCGGTGACGGCGTCGTGGCGGTCGGGGTGGAGTTCAGCGATGAGTTCGGTGAGCTGGCGGCGGGTGACCCAGGTGAGCCGGTCGAGGTGGGCGGTGCCGGCATCGGGGATGGGTTCGCGGTAGGCGCCGTGATAGACCGCGCGGGAGTCGATCTCGACGGCAATGACGCGACGATCGCCGAAGGCGGTGTTGTAGGCGTCGGAGGACACTACGAGGTAGCGCATCGAGCCGATGGCTTCATCGGGGGATTCCCAGACCTGCCCGAAGCGGACTGCGTGCGGTCCCAGGAGGCGGGACGCCGGTGTACTCACTTCCGGTCGGGGGCGCCGTCGGTGAACGGGGCAGCGCGGCGGCGGCGTGCGGTAAGCAAAGCGTGTTCCTGCTCGTCGGTATACAGCGGCGGGCCGGCATCTTCCTCGGCTCGGGCCCGCAATGCGGTGGCCAGCGCCGCTTGCTGGCGAATGGCGGAACGGATCCACTCGGACAGATTGGTTCCGGCAGCGTTGGCGGCAGCCCGGGCGTTCGCGGCGAGCGCGTCGTCGAGCCGGATGGCAATCTGCACTGGCATGCGCGGAGCATCCCAATGCGGGATGCGACACGTCAACCAAAGACACGGTAACAACAAAGCCACAGGCGAGCACGCAACGGGTGGCATTCCCGCCTCGATGACGACCCGGTTCACAGGTGCCTACCGCGTCGCCAAGCAGCGGACGAGGGGAAAGGCGGGGAATCCGGCCGCTGGTAGGTGCGGCGGGCGCCGCCCGGCCCGAGTGACGCCGGGTCTCGACCATCGCTACCCGCATCCCGACCATCGCTACCCGCATCCCGACCATCGCTACCCGCATCCCGACCATCGCTACCCGCATCCCGACCTCACGGGTCTGGTCGCGGGCGTGACGGGTCACCGCAGCCCGATGCGGTG
>JAJPIR010000296.1 GCA_021324675.1 Actinomycetota bacterium | reverse complement strand
CCGCACAGTCACCGGCCGCACAGCAACCTGAGCAGGGTTTACCGGTCAGCGGGACGCTGCGTAACGCTGACGGAAGGTTGCTGGCCGGTGTGCAGGTGCAGGTCTTCGACGCCACCGGCAAGCAGGTCACCTCAACCACCTCGAACACCAGCGGCCGTTGGGAACTGGTCGTGCCCAGACCGGGCCGCTACACCTTCCGGATCGACCAGCGGTCGCTTCCTCGGGGCGTCAACGTGCTGCAGGGTGAGGTGGTGCGCGACGTGACTCCCGGGACGCTGTCGCTGGTCGTGTTCCGATTCGGGGAGCAACGTGGCGGCTTGCAGACGACGGCGAGCGCAGAAGCCGTGCGGGTGCTGGTGGACGGTATCCGGTTCGGGCTGGTGATCGGGATCACCGGGATAGGGCTGTCGCTGATCTTCGGAACGACCGGGTTGACCAACTTCGCGCACGGTGAGCTGGTCACGATCGGCGCGGTGGTGGCCTGGACGCTGAACGTCATCGCTGGGCTTCAGTTGATCTGGGCCACCGTGCTGGCGGTCATAGTCGGTGCGGCCCTCGGCGCAGCGACTGATCTGGCCATCTGGCGGCCAATGCGGCGGCGCCGGGCTGGGCTGATCGCCCAGCTGGTCATCTCTATTGGGCTGGCTCTCGCGCTGCGCTATCTGGTGCTGATCTACTTCGGCGGTCGTTCCGAGTCATTCGCTGACTACACCAACCAGGTGGAGCGCAACTACGGGTTTATCAGCATCACCGACAAAGACCTCGCCACGATCATGATCAGCCTGGCTGTGCTGGTGGGGATCGCGCTGCTACTACAGCGCACCCGGATCGGCAAGGCGATGCGCGCGGTGGCCGACAATCGAGATCTGGCCGCCTCGTCTGGAATCAACGTTGAGCGGGTTGTGCTGTTCGTGTGGGCTTTGGCCGGTGCGCTCGCGGCGCTTGGCGGCGTGCTGTTCGGCCTCTCGGAGCTAGGCGGGACTGTGCAGTACGAGATGGGTTTCAGTCTCCTACTGCTGATGTTCGCCGGGGTGATCCTGGGCGGGCTGGGCACCGCCTATGGCGCCCTGGTGGGTTGCCTGGTCGTCGGAGTTCTGGTCCAGGTGTCGGCCCAGTTCATCCCGGTCGACCTCAAGTACCTGGGCGGCCTGGCGGTGCTCATCGTCATCCTGGTGATCAGGCCACAGGGCCTGCTGGGCAGCCGCGCGCGGATCGGGTGACTAGATGATCGACATCTCAACCCTGCTCACCAACGGTGTTGCCGCGGCGGTTGGTCCTTCGACGATCTTCTTTGCGTTGCTGGCGATCGGGCTGAACATCCAATTCGGTTATGCGGGACTGCTCAACTTCGGTCAGATCGGTTTTGCCCTGGTCGGCGCCTACGGCATGGGCATCGCGGTGGTGCACTTCGGCCTGCCGCTGTGGTCGGGAGTGCTGGTCGGGCTCGTCGCCGGCGTGGTGCTCGCGTTGTTGTTGGGCATCCCGACGCTACGGCTGCGCGCGGACTACCTCGCGATCGTCACGATCGCCGCAGCAGAGATCCTGCGGCTGATCACCAGGTCAACCTCGATGACGAACTTCTCCGGCGGGACCCAAGGCCTTACCGGCTATGGACAAGCTTTCCGCCAACCTTCTCCCTTCGACAACGGCCGGTTTTACGATTTTTTCGGGGTTCGATTCTTGGGTCAGGATCTGTGGTCGGTCTGCGTCGGCTGGTCGGTGGTCGGTCTGTCGCTGATCCTGGTGTTCCTGCTGGTGCGCAGTCCATGGGGCCGCGTCCTCAAGGCAATCCGGGAAGACGAAGATGCGGCCCGGGCCGTGGGAAAAAACGTCTTCGTCTACAAGATGCAGGCCCTGGTGCTGGGTGGGGTCTTCGGTGCGGTTGGCGGAATCATCTTCGCGCTGACCACGCAGTCGCTCACTCCTGATTTCTACTCGCCGCCGCAGACTTTTTTCGCCTACGCGGCACTCATCATCGGCGGCGCCGCGCGTGTATTCGGTCCGGTGATCGGTTCGATGATCTTCTGGTTCGTGCTGTCGATCACTGACAACTTCCTGCGCCAAGCCACCGCGGGTAGTAACCCGTTGATCTCATTTATCGATAATCAAGATGTTGGTGCTATCCGGTTCATCCTGGTCGGCGTGGGGCTTGCGCTGCTGATGGTGTTCCGGCCGCAGGGCATCTTCGGCAAGCGGAGTGAGGTGCTGCTCGATGCGCGCTGAACAGCGGGTCATCGACGTGCCCGCGCAACCTGGTGCTGCCAAGCCCGATCCAGTACTGGTGATCGATTCGGTCACTCGCTCGTTCGGCGGCTTACGGGCCGTCGACGTGGAGCATCTGGAATTCCAGCGGGGTTGGATCACGGGTTTGATCGGCCCGAATGGCGCGGGGAAAACCACGCTGTTCAATCTGATCACTGGATTCGACCGGCCCAGCACCGGCCAGTGGACCTTCAATGGAATGCCACTGTCCAGGCTTGCCCCGCATCAGGTGGCACGCCGCGGGGTGGTCCGTACTTTCCAGCTCACCAAGGCGCTGGCCAAACTCACCGTGCTCGACAACATGCGCCTGGCCGCACCGCGACAGACCGGTGAGCGGTTTTTTGGTGCTCTGCTGAGCTCCTGGGGGCGGCAGGAGCAGGCCATCACGGAGAAGGCGATGGAGTTGCTCACCCGGTTCCGGCTGGATGCCAAGGCCGGCGATCTCGCCGGCTGCTTGTCCGGTGGCCAGCGCAAGCTGCTGGAGATGGCCCGGGCGCTGATGATGGACCCTACCGTGGTGATGCTCGACGAACCGATGGCAGGAGTGAACCCTGCGCTCACCGAGAGCCTGCTACAGCACGTCAAGTCGCTGCGTGAGGACGGCATGACGGTGGTGTTCGTCGAGCACGACATGGACGTCATCCGGGATATCAGCGATTGGGTGGTGGTCATGGCGCAGGGCCGGGTAATCGCCGAAGGGCGGCCTGGCACGCTGTCGTCCAACAAGGCCGTCGTCGACGCCTACCTCGGCGCGCACCACGACCAGGCACTGGAGTTCGATGCCGAGGGCAACCCGGTGGGGTCGACGGCGAAGCTTGCCGCCGAGATCCACAGCGAGCTGGAAGTAGCCATCGAACGTGGCAAGGGTCTCTCGGCGTGACAGGCTCGGCTGGCCCTGGCCCGACTGCTGAAAAGTTGTCCCCGGCAGAGCTGGCGGCAACCCCGCAGCGGCATCGCGAGCTGGCGCGAGGGGCGTTATTGCGCGCCGACGATCTGGTGGCCGGCTACCTGCCAGGTGTCAACATCCTGCAGAAGTGCAATTTCTTCCTCCGCACCGGCGAGATCGTCGGCATCATCGGTCCTAACGGCGCCGGCAAATCAACGCTGCTCAAGGCAATGTTCGGGCTCATCCCGGTACGCGGCGGCACCGTGTCGTTGCGCGATGCCGATGTCACGTCGGCCAAGGCGCACACGCTGGTGACCCTGGGCGTGGGTTACGTGCCGCAAACCAACAACGTGTTCTCCTCGCTCACCATCGAGGAAAACATGCAAATGGGGGTGTACCTGCGGCCGCGCACCTTCACCGCCAGGTTCCACTCGGTCTGCGCGTTGTTCCCACTGCTGGGACAGCGGCGCAAGACCAGAGCCGGCGCCCTGTCGGGTGGGGAACGACAGATGGTCGCGATGGGCCGGGCGCTGATGATGCAGCCATCGGTGCTCTTGCTCGACGAGCCTTCCGCCGGGTTGTCGCCGATGTTCGCCGACGAGGTCTTCGTGCGCTGCAAGAAGATCAACGCAGCGGGGGTGTCAATCGTGATGGTGGAGCAGAACGCGCGACGTTGCCTGCAGGTCTGCGACCGTGGCTACGTGCTGGATCAAGGCCGCAACGCCTACACCGACACCGGCGCAGCGCTGATCAAGTATCCCAAAGTCATCGAGCTATACCTGGGCACTCTCAGCGGGCATCCAGCGGGCTGAGCGAGATTACTCGAGACCACCCGCTGTCAGCGGCCCACGATCCGGTATTGGATGGCGGCTTCATCGATCTTGTTTTGGGCATTGAACTTCAAGACCCCGTAAGAACCCACGGACCGTTCGCCGGCGGAGGTGAAGTCCAGAGTGCCGGTGACACCGTCGTAGTCGGGATTACCTCCGCTGTCGATGATGTCCCGGCATTGCCGGAAGGTGGTGCACTTCTCACCGTCCTTGGTAATCCCGTTGATCTCCGAGGCGATGTCCACGCCCTTGGTTGACTTCGCCCGCTCGGCAGCCAGTGCGACGATCATGACCGCGTCGTAGGCTTCGCCGGAGTAGTTGGTGTCCACCAGCTTGGGGTCGTCGGCTCTGAGTCGCTGCTCGAAATTGGGCGACAGCCTGGTCATCGGGGCGGTGCCCTTCATTCCGTTGAGCAGTCCGGGCGGCAGACCCTGGCCCAAGGCGTTGCCCATGTTGCCGTCGGTGCCGTAGACGAGTTTCTGCCCGGGGCCGATCCTCACCTCGCTCATCCTGGTGAGGATCTTTTTGGACTCGTCGAAGCCGATCACCGCGATCGCATCCGGGTTGAACTGCCGTACGTCGTCGATCTCGGTGTTGTAGGACGTCGCGTTGGGATCATAGATGATCTTTTGGATCTGGTTTTGCGGGATGCCGGCCGCCAGCAGGTTGTCTACTGTGTTGCTGGCCAGTCCGCTGCCGTAAGGGTCGTTACGAGCCAGGATCGAGATCCGCTGGGCACCGTCACCGGCCATCAACGCGGCGAGTGCTTGGGCTTGCAGCTTGTCGGGGGGAGCGGTCCGGAAGTACAGGCCCTTGTCGGGCCAGCAGGTAAATTCGTCCGAGGTGTTGGCCGGCGAGAGCTCGACAACACCGGCATTGGTGATCTTGTCGATGACCAGCTTGGTGACGCCGGACGCGGCGGCCCCGATGATCACCTGTGCGCCCTGGTTGAGTTCCCGGTCAACGGTCTGGTTCGCAGTGTCCGTCTTGTCGTCACCGGAATCGCCGCGGATGTTGACCACCGGTTGGCCAAGTACCCCACCAGCCGCATTAATCTCTTTGATCGCCACGTCCACCGCGGCGAACTCGGGCGGACCCAGGAATGCCAGGCTGCCGGTCTCGGGAAGCAGCGTGCCGATCTTCAACGGCGCGGTGCTCGGTTGCCCGCTGGGTTTGGCTTGCGCGGGTTCGCACTTCTTGGCCGCCGCGGGACCACCAGTGGCCGGAGCCTGGGCTTTCGTGTTGCCTCCGCCGCAGCCGGCCACCATGACCAGGGCACCGAGAAGGGCCGCCGCGCGGACAACGGTGCGCTGCACCATGCCTGCCTCCTTACGAACAGACACCGGTTGCGGGCGGAGCGCATTGCAGCCAGGTGGCAGCCAGGCGGCACTGTCCCGCGAGGTGATCGTCAGACGGTAATGCTGCCGGTGGCCAATGCGCAGGACCGAGCGCCTGTCGTGACGAAGATGTGATGCTCGAAAGAGGTGATGAAGGGCGATGCCTAGGAGAGGCTTTCCAGGATGGCTTGAGCAACCGCCTTCATCGTGGTCCGGCGATCCATCGCGCTGCGCTGGATCCAGCGGAAAGCTTCGGGCTCGGTGAGTCCGTGGCGAGCCATCAGCAGACCTTTAGCACGCTCGACCGTTTTGCGGGTCTCCAACCGATCGGCCAGCCCCGCCACTTCGTTTTCTAGCGCGACCAGCTCGCGGAAGCGGGACACAGCAAGCTCCACCGCAGGCATCAGATCTTTGCGGCCGAACGGCTTCACCAGGTATGCCATCGCGCCGGCGTCACGAGCCCGCTCCACCAGATCGCGCTGGCTGAACGCGGTGAGGATCACCACCGGCGCGATGCGGCGCTCTGCGATGATCGAGGCTGCGTCGATGCCGTCCATCTTCGGCATCTTCACGTCCATGATCACCAGGTCGGGACGTAACGCCTCGGCCTGCTCGACAGCCTGCTGCCCGTCTGCGGCCTCGCCGACCACGAGATAGCCCTCCTCGGAGAGCATCTCGATGAGATCCAGCCGGATCAGCGCCTCATCCTCAGCGACCAGCACCCTGTGGTCGATCGCCGACTGTTCCGGCTCGGTGGCTACTACACTCGGATCGGCCTGGTGATTCACGCCTGGAGACCTCCGTCCCTCGCGGCTGCACCCTCCCACCTGGCACGATAGCGATGTCGGGAGCCGGACGGGACCGTTTGTGGCGAGCCTGGGCAGTGATCTCGCCAACACCTTCGGACGTTCGCCGCCCGACCGCACCGGCCTCGGCAGCGACGCTGCGCACGCCCCGGTGCGCCGACGCTGCTAGCATGCGGATTGCTTCGCGGTGAGTGTGTGCTGCCGGGGTGGCGGAATAGGCATACGCGGACGCCTCAAAAGCGTCTGTCCTGACGGACATGCGGGTTCGAGTCCCGCTCCCGGCACAGTGCGTTACACGACGTTGTTCACAGCGTCCGGCACACTATCGGCGAAGGTGAAGCACTGGATCAGTCCGGTGACTGTCAAGGCCAGGTTTGCGGCTCTGGAGTGAGACACCAACCGCAGGTCGCAGCCTTGGCGGGTGGCATATTCGTTGGCCTCAAACAGAACAGACAAGCCTGCAGATCCCAGGAAGCGTACCGCATCAAGATCCACTACCACGACCTTCGCCGCGGTTAGCTGCGCAGTCAAGCAGTCGGCCAAGTTCGGGGCAGTCACCACGTCAATCTCGCCGGTGACACGGACAACGCGCGCGTCAGCACCGTGCTCGGCCACCTGTAGCCCCATGATGTCTACCGGCAGGAAGGCAGTACTCACCGTCCTCACGCTAGGACGGAATCGGTGCAGGGGTTCCGTTGGGTCCGGCAACCATCGATAAACGGCGTCATTTCGTCGGTGTGCGGTAGCCGGTGGCCCGCCAGTGAGAGCTGGTGAGCGTCCCCAGCCATGCCCACGCATGTGCATCGGATACCCAGGCATGCCGCTGGCACCCGACCCCCCGGTCTGGTCCCCGGGCATGAACGCATACCGGCGGTTTTTCGAAGCGAAAACCCCGGTATTTCTCCATGCCGCCTGGTGCGGACCTGGTGAAGCGGTGCCGGACCGCGGACGCGGCTGCAGCGTCAAGCGCGCCCACCGGCGTGCCGTTCGCGGCCGACCGCCAGAATTTCACATCAATTTTTGCTGAACTTTATCGCCAGATGACACATGCAGAGAAGCCGTATGATCGATTTACAGGTGCGATGATGTGTGTGTGACGATCGTTACCAGTGCCCGTGCTTGCGGGCTATCGTCACCTGGGTTACGTTCTATAGTTGTGGGGCTGAGGCATGCGCTTGTAGAATTTTTGATCGCGATGACGCGGCCGATGTTGTGGTGAATCGTCAGCCTGATTGACTTACCAGCACACCATAGATTAATTGCTGATATGTGGGGATCTTGTCTGCGATGAGCTGTGCAGCTGCAATGTGACTCTGCGCTGATGTGGCGGTAATCGCGGAGTACGGGCAAGTCCCGTCACGGGAGGACCTAATGAAACGCGATAAGCAGAGTACAGGCCGCGCCGCGCGGGCCGACCACTGGGTATATCTCGACCAGTGGTGGGCGCAACGGCTAGGTGTGAAGAGGACGGCAGGCATATACAGGATCCGGAGCCGAGAATTGACGCGCAGGCTTTCCCAGGAAAGATTGGGAGTCGACGCAGCTGGAACAGTATTCGCTTACGGTAGCAGAACCCCAATGAGCAGCACCAATCAGCAGAAATGGCCTCAGGTGGCACACGAAACAGCTGTGCCACCGCACCGCGGACGGTATTAGAGGCGATACAGCCGTTACTGTCGGCGGCCGCGGGCACGTCGCTTTCCCTCGTGCATCGCCTGTACCCGGGCAACCGGGATTGCGTGGCCCTCCTCGACCAAATCGGCGGGTAGGAGCTGCGGCCTGGGCATGCAGGCCTGCCACGGGTCACTGTTCGCGAGGAGCTTGACCGCGGTGTGGATGGTGAAGTCGCCCGGGACAACACGATCAAGTTCGTCCCACCTCACCGGGAACGACACCGGTAAATGGGGGCGGACCCGTGGGCTGTAGGCGGCCACCACAGTGGCGCCGCCAGAGCGGGTGGAGTCCAGAAACACTTTGTCGTCGCGGTCCTCCCGGATGAAGGCCGTCGTCGCGGCGTCGGGGTCGAGTTGCTCGGCGCGCCTGGCCAATGCCCTTGTTGCGGCCGCTGCGTCGTCAACCTCCACGCGGTCATCAAGCGGCACGAACACGTGCAGGCCCTTGCTGCCGCTGGTCTTGACTGCCCCGGCCAGGCCGGCGTCGGCCAGGGCCTGCCGCACTAGCCGGGCCGATCGGACGACGTGGGAAAACCTCGCTCCAGCTGGTGGGTCGAGGTCGAGCACGAGGTGAGTCATGTGGTTCGTGCTGGCGCGGATCAGCGTCGGGTGGTACTCGACAGCACGCTGGTTGGCCAGCCACAGCAGCGTGCGCCTGTCGTCGCACAACGCGTAGGTCACGTTGCGCCTGGACGCCTCAGCCCATACGGTCGCCCTCTGCACCCAATCGGGTGCGTATTTGGGGAGATTTTTCTGCATAAACGGCTGCTGGCCGGGTCGGACGCGGATCACCGACAATGGCCGGTCGCGAAGCTCAGGCAGGATGTGGTCCCGGACAGCGTCCAGGTAATCCACCAGGTCGCGTTTGCTCGCCTCGGCGCCGTCGAACAGCGGCTGGTCCAGGTTGGTCAGCCGCACGCCGGCGCGGGATTCCTCGGTACCGCTTGCATGGTTCACCGGCGCCGCCAGTGATGCGTACTCGGCGGCATCCGTCCTCCCAGTTTGGTGATCGGACCTGCACGCGGTTCTCCGAGTCCCTGCCAAGCACCGTCGAAGCCCCTCCTACCACTTTCACGTTGCGGTGGCCAGATGGCACAGCACCATTCGGGCACTGCAGGGCTCGACGTGGTTCTCCTCCCGGTACAGTCGCCGCGGTGATCGTGTGGTGACCGGTCTCATGCCCCGGCGACGACCGTCTGACTTGCGTCAGGTAGATGAGTATTCGTGCTTGACCTGCGTCGTTGCGAATCTTCTTTATGTGTTAGAGGTCGTCGACATCCCAGACACGGGATGGGTTGATCATGAAATCGGGCGCCATCCAGGCCGCGCAGCGCAGCGAGACCGAGCCAGGCGTTTGCTGCTCGAGCAGGGGTTGTCACTCGAGTTGGTGTGTGCCTACCAACCTGAACGGTTCCTCAGTGAGGGTGTCGATTACCTGCGGCGATACTACAGTCAGGACTGGGATGCGTCGTGGGACGAGTACTGGTCCACCCACCGGCTCGAGCGCCATCGTCGCGAATGTCTCGCGGTGCGCGAGTTGCGCATTTTTGGTGACAGGATGCGGGCTGAGTACCGGCAGCCCACGCTCGCCGATATCAGCGACGCCCTGGATCGCGGCTGCCTCGTGTGGATCTCAATCGACAACGGCTGGGGCGAGGTCGACTGCCACGCTGTGCTGGTCTATGGCCAGCGCGGCAACACGTTTGACGTCTACTCACCGGAGGTCTCTCGCTGCGGCCTACGGCAATACCCCCGTAGGCGGCTGGACAGGATCTGGCTGCGTACCGAGGGCATGACCACGGTGCGCCGTATTACCGCTCGATGATTTTTAACTCACCAAAATAACTGCGGTCCTGGCTAATCAAGAGACAACACGCCAGCAGCTTCCGATGCGTTACCGGCAACGGTAGTGGTCATGCTCACATGACGACCCCTGATGATCAGGCACACCACCTTGGCTACCGCGTCGTTGTTGACTCGGGATCACGCGGTGGGAGGGTTCGGTGTGAGAGGGACAGCCAGGGTGAGTGGTTGGTGGCGGCGCTCGCCCCAACGTCTGCTCGGTGGAGGACTTGCGGCAATCGTGCTGGTCAGTGCCGGAATCACGGTGGCATTTAGCCCCATGGCCCATGGTCAGGTGCCGGCGCGGTCAATCCGGTCGGCGCAGCCGGTCAAGTCGGATGTGCCGGGAGTGCCCATCGTGTCGCCGGAGATCGTCACACAACCGAGCAACGGAGCCGCCAATGTCAACCCGCTCGCGCTCGTGCGGGTATCAGTTACCCACGGCGTCTTCGACCAGGTATCGCTGACCAGTTCCGACGGCAAAGTCGTGGCCGGGCGGTTCTCTGCTGACCGGTCGACTTGGACGGTCACCGAGCCCCTGGGATACTCGAAGACCTATACCTGGTCGGGCACGGCCACGGGGATCGATCGCTTGCCGCGGGAAATCACCGGTTCGTTCCAGACGGTAGTCCCGGAACGCTTGATCAGTGGTCAGCTCAACGTTGCTGACAACGCGACTTACGGCATTGCTATGCCAATTGCCCTGACATTCAGTTCTCGGGTCACCGATAAAGCGGCGGTGCAACGTGCCCTGTCGGTGCAGCTGTCGGTGCCCACCGAGGGATCGTGGGCGTGGCTGAATGATACAACGGTGCATTGGCGGCCGAAGACCTATTTCGCGCCCAATACGCGGGTCACGGTGAGCGCAAAGCTTTACGGATTGGCCATGGGCGATGGCGCCTTCGGTCGGCGAGATATCGCGTCTACTTTTACCATCGGTCGATCGTATGTGCTGCGGGGCGATACCCGCACTCACCGGCTACTGGCCTATGCCAATGGGGTGCAGGTTGCCGACTACCCGGCCAGTTACGGGCTGGACTCCGATCCTGGTCGGACGACGCACAGCGGCACCCACGTTGTCATGAGCAAGTCTCCGGTCTTCTACATGAGCAATCCGAAATATCATTACGAAAACATTGAAGCGCGGTCAGCCGTGCGGATCTCCAGCAATGGTGAATTCATCCATGCGGCGCCGTGGTCGGTAGCGCAGCAGGGCCGGGAAAATGTCTCCCATGGTTGCATCAACCTCGCCCCAGCCAATGCGGAGGCAGTATACAACGCCGTACTGCCCGGCGACCCCGTCGAAGTCACCGGCTCCTCCCGACAATTAGGGGCCAGGGACGGCGACTACTACGACTGGACTATTTCCTGGCGGGACTGGCTGGCTAAGTCCGCTGTGGCGCTGGGTAGCTAGCAAGGACAGCTGGGCCGGAAAACAAAGACCGCGATCTACGACGGGGAATGCGCCGACGTGGTCGTCGATGGGTGAGTCGTCGATGGGTGAGTTGGCATCGTTGTGGTGGTGGGCTCGGTGGTAGTGGGAGAAGGCGAAGCCGTTGGAGTCATCGACGGAGCCGTGGACGAAGCAGGGATGGATTGTTCCGTCGTACTACCGTTGGGCCGCGCTGGAGGGATCTGCGGTGGGGGGACAGCAGCGGCTCCGGAACGCGCCGTTTGTCCGCTCGGCCGTTTCGGCGCGCCGGACGACGCGGGATGGACCGCTCCGGTGGGATTCGCAGCGTCCACGTTAGGGAAGGTCGCGTTGCCGGTACCCACTGGGGGGCCGACCGTCACGGAGGTGCTGGACGTCGTGGTGCCGGTGCCTGCCGGTGCGGGGGAGCCCGGCTGAGAAATCAGTAGCAGCGCAGCAACCCCGATCCCGGCACCGGCAAGGGCCGCCAGCCCGGCAGCCTGGCTGATCCGCCGGGAGCCGATCCGCTGCCACGGCGACTGGACCGGTTCGACGTCCAGCGGGATGGCGCTCGGAGATGGCCGCGGCGGAACATGCACCGGCGTCGGCTCCGCGAGGCGCATCGCACAGTCGGCGGTGTCGCCAGCAGCTACCTGGCCTGATGCCATACGGGCGGCGCCCGCGTCAACGGCCTCGATGACCTCGGCGGATTGATGGGCCTCGGCGGGTAGGGCTGACAGAGCTGCCCCCAGGGCGATGGCGGCCTGAGGATCAGCGTCGACGGCGACGGGACGGCCGAGTTCTGCGGAGACGAGTTGGGCAACGAGCGGTACCCGGGAGGAGCCGCCGACAAGCAGCACGGCATCGAGATCCGGTGGTGCTACGCCGGCGGATCGCAGCGCCCGCCGCAACGCCTCGACGGTCTCGGCCACCTGCGGGCGAATCATGTCCTCAAACTCCGACCGGACCAGCCGCACCTGGGACTGGACTCCCGGTGCCAGGACCGGGATCGTTACCTCCGTATCGACCGACAATGCCTCCTTGGCCTCGGTGCATTGCCGCCGCAAAGCGGCGGTCGCGGCCAGCGTCGCAGGGTCCTCCGGATCCAGCTCGTGCAGGGCGGGAACTGCGGTGACGACGTGGTCGAACACGGCGTCGTCGAAGTCAATCCCACCTAGCTGTTCGATTCCCTGCGGCGTGCCGAGCACCGAGAACGCGCAGGGCCCGTTCTTGCGGACAACGGCCACGTCGAAGGTGCCCCCGCCGAAGTCGTAGACCGCGATGGTGGTCCCCGGGTCGACCCGTTCCTGGCTTGCATAGCTCGCTGCTGCAGCCTCGGGCTCGGTCCGGAACACGGCGTCGGGTAAGCCTGCAGCACGCACGGCATCCGCCACGGTCCGGATCTTGTACTGACCCCAGCCGGCTGGATGAGTGATCACGACTCCAGCCGGAGCGCCGCCTTCCCGCTCGGCGACCCGGTCAGCGACCCAGCGGACGACCATCGCCGCGATCCGCGGTGCTGGATACGGTTTCCCACCGATAATCAGGGGAATTTCGTCACCAATACGCCGCTTGAACCCACGGACGACGCGATCTGGATTGGTGACCGCGCGGCGTTCGGCGGCCTCGCCGACCACCACCTGGCCGTCTTCCCCCAGGTAGACGACGGAACTCACCGCGTTAGCCCGGCTGCCGAGCGGGACCACCGCCGGTAGTGCCCGGCCGGCTTCCATACGGCAGATGGCTGCAGCGGTATAGGTAGTACCCACATCGATCCCGAGCCAGTAGCTCATCCTCGTGCGCTCCTCTTCATCTGCGGGATCCCTGCGGGCCCTGGACGGCGTCGGAGCGTATCGCCAACACGAGGCAGTGCAGTGCAGAGGGAGGGCCAGGGCCCGGAGGGCACCTGCTCGGAGCTGTCAGACGGGGAGGCGCTGTGAAGTGATCAAGGCGGCGCCAGCGGTGGCCAGGCAGGCCAGAGTTCCCAGGATGAGCCACGGCCTGCTGACATCTTTCCGGATCGTCTGGTAGCCGATCTGCTGATCAAGAGTGTCGTAGACCTGGTGGATCTGCTGGTTACTCTGCGCAGGGTAGAACTCGCCACCGGATAGCCGCGCGACCCGCTCCAAGGAGTAATCGTCAACAGGTACCGGATCCTGCTCACCTTGGATTTCCACGGTGCCGTACGGGGTGCCGAAAGAGATCGTGGTGATCGGGATGTGTTTGGCCCCCGCTTCGCTGGCTACGGCGTACTCATCGCGACCGACGTTCTGTTTGCCGTCGCTCATCAAGACGATCCGGGCTGGTGGTGGTCCCTGGCCAGGGATGAGCCGGTTGACAGTGTCGATGGTCTCCAGCGCCGCGGCGAGCGCGTCGCCGGTGGCAGTGGACTCGGCCAATTTGAGCGCTGCAATGGCCCGCACCGCTTGGTCTCGATCAGTGGTAGGGCTGACCAGTACGGTGGCCGTGCCGGCGAACGATTCCACGCCGAGGTTGATGCCGGCCGGTAGCCCCTGGACAAACGATGTGGCGGCGTCCTTGGCGGCGGCTATCCGGGTGGGGGTGACGTCTGTGGAGTTCATCGACATCGACACGTCGATGACCAGCATCACGACTGCCCGCTCCCGGGGAACCTGAGCGTTGGCCGTGGGCCCGGCCAATCCTAGGGTCAGCAGCAGCAATGCCAAGATCAGCAAAGCGGCCGGGATGTGGCGTGGCCAGCCGGGTCGGCGCGGGGCGATGCGTTCCAGCGACTCGAAGTTGGCAAACCGCAGAAGATGGCGGCGCGCTCTCCGCTGGGCCCACACGTAGCCGACGCCCACGGCGGCGACCAACCCCAGCAACCCCAACCAGCCAGGGGCTGAGAACCCACCCAATGCCATGACAGCAGTGAACTCAACCGGTGATGCAATGCCGGTGAGATGCCAGGTCTTGTCCAGCTGCTACTTGACGCAGGGCACGCCCCCGCCAGCGATGCTGTCGGGTTCGGTGGGCACGGCGTCGCTGTGGGGGCCAGCGCCTGATGCGGGCTGTGTACCGGGGCTGGGTGACGAGTCACCAGCCGCAGGAGTGCCCTCGGTGGGAAGGTCTTCGGGCATGGTGAAATCAGCGCCGAGGATCACCCGCAGGTGTCCGGCCGGCACCGTCGAGTCCCGTGCTGCGGGGACGCCACCGAGCATCGCCGACAGGGTGTTCGCCATCCCAGCGGATCCGGTGTCGGGGTAGTAGATCATCGTCGTTTTCCGGTGGCGAGTGGCAGTGCTGGCGACACCCGGGGTGAACCCGGTGCTGGCCATGGCGCGTTCCAATCCGGCCGCCAGCCCACTGCGGTTCGTGGCGTTGACGACATCTACGGTCCCCGACCGCCTGGGGACCGGGCTGGGTGAGGCTGCGGCGGGTATGGGGGTAGAGCCGCCGATCATGTTGTGCACCAGAGCTTGGATCTCGGGCACGTTGACGATATTGACATCTTCGCCGGCCGGATCGGTGCCGAAACGGACGATCGGCAGCGTGGTGAAGGTGATGTTGCCGCCGGCCAAAGTGGACGCCCGCTCGGCGAAAGACAGCAGCTCCAAGCCAGTGTCGGCGGCGATGTTTTGCTTGGCCACATTGATCAGGGCGCGCAACCGCGCCGGGTTGAGAAAAGTGCCGGCCTGCTTGAGCTGGTAGACCAGTGAGGCGATGAAGGCCTGCTGACGGCGTTCGCGGTCCAGATCAGTGAAGTTCAGTTGTGGATGGACGTAATCCCGGCGTTGACGGACGAACGCCACCGCCTGCGCGGCGTTGATCTGCTGGTAGCCGCGGTGGAAATCTGCGCCCGAGTAGCTGTCTCGGGTGTCTTCGTTCAGGCACACCGTGATGGGTGCCACGACCTGCGCGAGTTGGTAGAAACCCATCAGCGTGACTTCGACGAAATGGTCGATCGGCACGCCCCCCAGTAACTGAGCGACCGTGTCGACCTCTTCGGCCCGGCCGGCATCCCGGCTGCGCTGTTCCAAGCTGGCCGGGTCGGTGACGCCGGCGGCCACCAGCCTCTGGTGCTCTTGATCAAAAGCCAAGCCATAGGCTTGTTTGATCTTGCCTTTCGCGACACCGTCCGGGCTGCCTGGAAGGCTGACGTAGTCGTCGCGGGGGATGGATATCGCGGTGGCCTTGCTGCCATCACCGGGTAGGTGTACCAGGATCAAAACGTTGGCGTTGTACCCGCCGACTTGTTGATCACCGGCATGCAAGGCCTGGTAGACGTCCGCCGGTAGCGGGTTACCGTTCTCGTCCAGCCGGCTGTCCAATCCCATGATCAGAATGTTGGTGTCACCGCCAGCCGATTTTGGTGCGTTGGCGCGGATAGCGTCCGACCGACCAACCCCGGTTAACAAATCGTGGTACTGGCTCCAGCCGTACCCGGTGACGGCAAATACCAGAACTGACACCAGGGCCACCGACCAGCGCGCAATCCGCCGCCACCGCCCGGTACCGGTTCGGGCCAGGCGGCGTCGTGATGGACGGAAATCACGACTGTGGCCGTATGCAGCGGTACGGGATCTGGGGCTGCGAGATGTGGCGGTGCGGGCCGGCGCCCACCCGGTGGGTACGGATGTTGCCATCGAACGCCCGGTCAGATCACCGCGTCTACTACGCGCAGTGCCATCCCATCCGGGACGAACCGCGCGACGCCGTCGATCCCGACCAGCCACGCCACTCCTTTAATGGTGGTTACCCGCTAGCAGTGGTCCTCGGCGGGTAGACGTGCCAGCGCCAACAATAGTTGCGGTGCGTCACACCACCGCGTAGCCAGGCCTTACCGCGCGCCGCGCCAGTGGGCATCAGAGATGATCAAGACCGGGCTGGCGACGAGGCAGGGAAGGTGCGTTCCAGTGCCTGCCAGCCAGTGTCATGCTCATGCTCGGCAGCTTCCGCGCGGCCACCGCCGCGCAGGCCGAATAGGCGTTTGGCGAATAGCAGGTACACGACGACAGCAACATTGATCAGCAAAGTTATGATCTTGGTAGGCGTGATGCGGCCAGTGAGCTCGTACACCTCGGGAATCAGCAACAATGTCGTGGCGACGAAGGTGAGGTATTCGGCCCATCGCTGGGCGAACCATAGCCCTACAGCCTCGATCCCCTCCAGCAGTGCGTAGCCGGTTAACACCAAGCCAGCGATCCAGAGGGTGGACTCCTTGGCGGCGAAGGCGCGTTGCAGCTCGTGCAGGATTCCCCTGCCACTGGGGCCGCTCGGGCCCCCGACGCCACCCTGCACTGCATCCACGACCCGGTAGAACGTGGCGCTCAGCGCTACCCGGTCGGCGATGAAGACGAACACCCCCACCGCAAGCACACCCAGGACGACGAAATGCACCAGCCGGTCCAGGGCGATGAGTCGCAAAACGTAGCGGTCACGTAGCGGACGTCCGCGCAGCGGCAAGGCGATCTCGGAGCGCTCGGGTAGATATTCCCGAGTCGGCGCGGCAGGGGGTGGTAGCGGCACCCACGCATCACAACGCACGCACCGGTACCAGCGAAGCCCGTCCCCGGGTTCACGGACGAGCAGGTCGTCGGTGGGCCGGATCTTTGCCACGTCGGTCCCGACGATCTCATGGCCGCGTAGCCCGCAGCCGATGAGCTCGTAGTGGAAGCGGGGCCGCACACCCCTGGGTCGTACCGTTCCTGGTGGCGGTTGGCCTTGCTGTTGTTCCGCCATGCGCGCTC
The DNA here is from genome assembly GCA_021324675.1 of Actinomycetota bacterium. Taxonomy (GTDB): domain Bacteria; phylum Actinomycetota; class Actinomycetes; order Mycobacteriales; family Pseudonocardiaceae. The sequence continues at coordinate 45,522 of JAJPIR010000296.1, read as the reverse complement.
ACCACCGTCTGAATTGGACTTGCTGCCACAAGGTACCGGGACTATAGGTACGGCCGGGGAACTCGACGCTGCCGGCATCCCGTGCGCAGGCACGTTCGCGGCGTCGAGTTCCCCGATGCGGCTGATTACCTTGCCTACCGATTACCTTGCCTACCGAATCCAGCCGATTGAGTGACGGCGGCTTGCCGGGCAAGCACAATGGAAGTCCAGCACTTGCGAGGTTGGAGGCCACCGTGTCCTCACCAGCAGACCTGCTCACGTGCCGCTTCGGGGACGGCTTGGCAACCGGAGCCGATGCCATCGAGGCCGCGGAGTCCGCCATCACGCAGGCCCTCGCCCCGCTGCACGGCCAGCATCCCGACCTGTTGTGCGTATTCGTCAGCGGCGCTGATCCGGTCACGGCCGAATCAGTGGGTACCCGCGCCATGGAGGTAGCCGGCGCGCGAACGACGGTCGGTTGCGGTGCCGGCGGTGTGATCGGAGCCGGTCGAGGCGTGGAGAACGTGCCCGCGGTCAGTGCCTTCGCCGCATGCTTACCTGGAGTCAGGTGCACGCCGGTGCGGCTGGAACTGGTCCATACGCCCGATGGGCCAGCGGTTATCGGAATGCCGGACCGGCGCGATGACGACGCCGTCGCGATACTGCTCGCTGATCCCTTCACCTTCCCCGCGGCTGAATTCTTGCAGCGGTCCAACGCCGAGCCCACCGTATTGCCATTGATTGGCGGCCTCGCCAGTGGTCCACGAGGCAGCCGCCTTTTCCTCGATGGGCACAGCGTGGCGGGCGGCGCGGTCGGAGTAGTGCTCAGCGGTTCCGTTGCGATTCGCACGATTGTCAGCCAGGGCTGCCGGCCCTTCGGTCCTTCGATGATCGTTACCAAGGCCGAGGGAAACGTGCTGTGGGAGCTGGCTGGGATGCCTGCGCTGGCCAAACTCGAGCAGATCGTCGCTGAGCTTTCTATCCAGGATCGGCAAGCTGTCGCGCAAGGCTTGCATATCGGTGTCGCGATGGATGAGTACGCCGAGGAACACGAGCGTGGCGACTTCCTCATCCGCGGCGTAGTCGGCGCCGACCGGCAGCAAGGCGCAATCGTGATCGGCGATGTGGTGGAGGTCGGCCGCACCGTCCGCTTCCAGGTGCGTGACGCCTCGGCTGCCGACCAGGACCTCAAGGACCTGTTTACCCGGTTCCGGGCAGAATCCGGTTCAGTGGGCGGTGCGCTGCTGTTCTCCTGCAACGGCCGCGGCAAGGTCATGTTCCCGAGCGCGGATCATGATGTGCTGGCGGTGCGCTCCGGACTCGACACCACCGGTGTGGCAGGGTTTTTCGCAGCGGGCGAGATCGGTCCTGTCGGGGGCCGCAACCACCTGCACGGCTTCACCGCATCAATCCTGGTTTTCGGCACTGGCACTCCCTAACCACCCCTCGACCACGGCGTGTCGCGCCCCTTGGACGGCGTGTCGCGTCCCCGCGCCCTGCGTGTCGTGCCCCCGCGCGCGGTGTGTCGCGATCCTACGTGCGCAAGCTGGAAGTCTGGGATTCGCCCAACTCCGCCGGGGTCGCTTCCCGCCTGTTGGGCACGTGTGTCCAACACACCGGGCACGTGAACGCGACACACGGGGCGCGGGGGCACGACACACAGGGCATAGGGGCACGACACACCAGAAATGAGTGCGGTCACGATGTGATGTCTTTGGTGGCGAAGTGGTGGCGGGCGGCCAGGCCGAAGACAGTGGCGTAGGCGAGGCCGGAGAATGCTCCACTAGCTAGGTGCCCCCAGTCTATGGGCGAGGCCAGCAGGTCAGCCCACGTCGAGTTGAACCTGGTGGGCAGGTAATCCCGCAGGTTGCCGAGAGCCTCGATGGTCTCCAGGATCTGGGACAGGATCGACGCCATGACCGCGCCACCCACGGCTCCGAGGGGTGCGTCCGTGCTCACCGACAGCAGCAGCGCCAGCCCCGCGACCCAGGCGAGGTGCACCGCGAGATACGCGGGAACCAGCGCCAACCGGCCTGCTGCCGTAGCGAAATCGAGCGACTGGCCGGTGGGGGAGACGAGATCGCCTGAGCCGTAGGCGAGAACCCCAACCGCCAGCGCCACCGCAGGTAGCAGTACCAGGGCGGACAGTGATAGCAGCGCGGCCACCACCGCTTTTTGCCGCAGCAGGCGGCCGCGAGGTACCGGAGCGGCCAGCAGGTAACGCAAGGTGGACCACGATGCCTCGCTGGCCACCGTGTCACCGAAGAACAGCGCCACCACGACTACCAGTAAGAAGTTGGCCGTGGAGAAGACGGTGAATACCACGAAGTTGAGTCCGCTGGCCGTAGCCAGGTCGACCAGGGTGGCACCCCCTCGGCTCCGGTTGTCGCGGCCGACGGTGAAGGCAATCAGCAGCAGCAACGGCAGCAGCGCGAGGAAGCCCAAGGTGAGCACGGTGCGCCGGCGTCGCAGCTGGCGCACCAGCTCCACCCGTAGCGGCAGGGTAGCCGGCGCCCGGTAACCGGGAGCCGCGCCCAACGCGTTCACTCGACCACCTCCTCACCGACCAGCTGCAGGAATGCGTCCTCTAGCGCCTGGCGAGTGGCCACCCCTTCGACTCCTATCCCCGCAGCGACCAGCGCGGACACTGCGGCCGCGCGAGGCAACCCGTCGAGGTGTGCGTGCACCACGCGCTGACCAACGTCCATGACGTCGACCCCAGCTAGCCCCCGCAGCAGCGCAGCGGCCTTCATCGGGTCATCCACCGTGAAGCTCACCGTGCCGCTGCCAGCCACGATCTCGGCGACGGTACCGGCGCCCACCAACCGGCCCCGGTTCATCACCACCACATGGCTGCAGATCTGTTCCACTTCGGCGAGCAGGTGGCTGGACACCAGCACCGTTGCCCCCCGAGCGGCGTAGCCGCGTAGCACCTCGCGCATGGCGTGGATCTGCGGCGGGTCCAGGCCGTTGGTTGGCTCATCAAGAACCAGCAGGTCCGGCCTGCCGAGCATGGCCTGGGCGATTGCCAGGCGCTGCCGCATGCCCTGGCTGTAGGTGCCGACCCGGCGATGCACCGCGTGACCCAAGCCGGCAATCGCCAACGCCTCGTCGGTACCGGCATCCGCGGCAGGTCGCCCGGTGGCTGCCCAGTACAGCCGGAGGTTCTCCATGCCGGTCAAATGCGGGAGGAATCCCGGGCCCTCCACGAATGACCCAATCCTGGACAGCGCCGGGGCGCCAGCGGTGATCTGGTGGCCGAACGCGCGCATTTCCCCGCTGGTGGGCTGGATCAGCCCCATCAGCATCCGTAGCACGGTCGTCTTACCGGCCCCGTTGGGTCCCAGCAGACCCAGCACCTGCCCGTGCTCGACGCGGAAGGACAGCTCCTCGACGGCGGTCAGACCACCCGGATAACGCTTGGTCAGGCCGGACACCACCAGCGGCACCTCAGCCAGCTCGGGATCGGCTTCCTCTCCGTGCCGGCGGCGCAACGCGGCGATCATCCCGAGCGCCGTCACCGCGGCTGCCAGCCCGCCGATCCCGGCGAGCTGGACGACCGGGAGCGGCGTGGCTGCCTGTTGGCCTGGCACGACCGGTAGGGCAAGAGATGCATCACCGGGCAGCGACACGGTGTACCCGGCGGGTTGCGAGGGTACGGCGTAGCCGCGATCGGTGGTGGTCACGACGACTGCGAGCCGGTGACCAGCTTGCACCGGTCGCACGACCCCAGCCAGCGTCACGGTGACCTCGATGGGCGCACCACCGCGGGGTAGAGGGCCGATCCGCACCGGCGCCACCGCGCCGCCGGGAAGTGTGCGGCGCCCGTCCGGGCCCACGTCGTAGAGCTTGACGAACAGCACCGCGCGGTCCTCGGTGGGGGTTGCGGCGCTAGGCGTGGCGGCTACCCGCAACCGGATCCTCGGCGACCCCGTGATGTCCACAGGGTCGGTCAGCGGATCGCTGAGGAACAACGCGGACTGCCCGGGCAAGTCCATCGCCACCCCGTCGGTACTTGCCGCGCCTGCCGCGCTGGGTGCGCCGCCGGCCAGGGCAGCGTTGAGGCCGGGCAAGCTGCTCAACGCGGCCGGACTGCCGCCAGGCGGGCGGACCACCTGCTGCGGCGAGCCGTGCAGGACCACTTCCCGGTACTGCACCGGGTCTTTGCTCAGGCCGGGGTAGGCCGCAGCGCGCACAGTGCGCGGGGGCAGGCCGCGGCGGGTGCCGAATAGGGCCTGCACCTGGTAGTCAAACCCCGTTCCCGGATCCGTCCCGATCCCGCGCAGGTGATAGTCGAACCAATCGCCTACTTCATCCCGCAGCGCGACGGTGGGCGCGCCACCGTCGTGGCCACCCGCGTACCAGATCACTTTCAGCGGGGCACCCGCGGCGGCGAGCTGGCGGGCGGTCGCGTCGGCCTGGTCCAATCCGAACAGGGTGTCCTGCTCCCCCTGGATAAGGAGGGTCGGTGCGGTGATGTTGCCAGCGACCGTGGCGGGCGACGACCGGTGCAGCATCGCCACGATCTCCGGGGTGGGGCTGCCGCTGGTCGCGGCCTGTACATAGGCGGCGCAGACTTCCGGGCGGAACCGGCCGCACGGATCGTGTCCTCCAGTGCCGGAACCAGCCGCTATGCCGAAGAGGTAGCCCGCCCATTCCCGTTTGAACACCCCGTCCGGGGCGGAGGCGCCAGCGGCCGGGGTGTTGGTGGTCACGGGCGCCTGGCTGGCGTTGTTCGGGAACAGCGCCTGCGCCAGGTCATTCCAGGTGATCTCCGGTGCCAGCGCGTCGACCCGCCGGTCTGTTCCGGCCAGCAGCAGGGCCAGCGCGCCGCCGTAGGAAGCGCCGGTGACACCGACCCGTGGATCACCGGGCGCGTCCTGCACCACATCCGACCGCTTGGCCAGCCAATCCACCAGTGCCCGGGCATCGGCTACCTCGTAGTCCGGGGAGTTGAGCCCGATCTGGCCACTGCTGGCACCGAATCCGCGGGCGGTCCAGGCAAGCACGACGAACCCCCGGCGGGCAAGTGCGGTGGCGTCGGCGCTGACGGAATCCTTCGACCCACCGAAGCCGTGCGCGAGCAGCACGGCGGGAGCCGGGATGGCCGCAGGCCGGTACACCGTGGCGTCTAAGTGCACGGCAGTGCCGACACCAGGGCCGCCCGGCACGTCGATGACGACGTTCTCGGCGGTCAGCGGTGGAGGGTCAGGAACCATCCTGATGGTCAACGCTGCGGCGGTTGCCACGAGCAGGGCGCCAATGGCGATGAGCACCGCAAGTTGCCGGCGCGTTCTAGCTAACTGGTGCAGCGAGGCCATTCGGGGCACGCCATCGACGGTAGGTCACCGCGCCGCGGTGCCGCAGCGCCCGCTGCGGATTCTCCGCACGGTCCGGGAACCCGGACCCGGGGTGGTGCTGGCGACGGCGATGCGGGAGACTAGGCCATACGTGGAGGGGAGTATTCCTTCGCGGCGGCGTCGTCAACACGGCTTGCCCACATGAGGTAGGGGCGCCCGGTGCCGTCGACCGGCTTGCCGGTGGAAGAGACCTCCGGAGCCCGACGCTTGCCGTCTGCCCGGAGGTTCGCTGATGGATGTGCCCACGTGGGCATGGCTTGCCACGGTGGCTGGCCTGGGCGCTCTTTTCGCTCTCGACTTGATCATTGTGGACCGCAAGCCACATGCGGTGGGCATCGCGGAGGCGACCCGGTGGGTGATCTTCTACCTGGTGTGCGCGGTGGCCTTCGGGCTCGGGATATGGCTATTTTCCGGTAGCGGGTTCGCCGTCGAGTTCGCCGCGGGTTACCTCACCGAGTACTCGCTGTCGGTGGACAACCTGTTCATTTTTGTCATCATCATGACGGCGTTCCGGGTGCCGATTATCCAGCAACACCGGGTGTTACTGATCGGCATCGTGCTGGCACTAGCCATGCGGGGGTTGTTCATCGCTGCCGGTGCAGCCCTGATCTCGCACTTCAGCTGGGTGTTCTACCTGTTCGGCGCGCTGCTGATCTACCTTGGTTGGCGTCAGATCCAGCAACGTAAGCACGATCCGACGTTCCAGGAGAATGCCGCGCTGCGCGCGCTGCGCAAGCTGATCCCGGTGACCGACGACTACGAGGGATCCCGTCTCACGGTCGTCCGGGCAGGCAAGCGGTGGTTCACGCCCATGATCGTGGTGATGGTCGCGATCGGGTCCGTCGACCTGGTCTTCGCGCTGGACTCCATCCCGGCGATCTTCGGCCTGACCCAGGAACCGTTCCTGGTCTTCACCGCTAACGCCTTCGCGCTCATGGGCTTGCGGCAGCTGTACTTCCTCATCGGCGGGTTGCTCAGCCGCCTGGTCTACCTGTCCATCGGATTGGGTGTGATCCTGGGATTCATCGGCGTCAAGCTGGTCCTCGATGCCCTCAACGACAACTCCATACCGTTGCTCAACGATGGCCAGCCGCTGGACTGGGTGCCAACGGTGGGGATCGAGCTGTCTTTGGGTGTGATCGTCGCCGTGTTGCTGGTGACGGCTGGGGCCAGCATCCTGACGACAAGTAGACGCCGGCGTTCTGGCAGTAGCCAGAGCCGCCCGAGTCCTCCGGCGGGCACGCCGGCGTTGGCGCCGGCTCCGCCGGTTTCCGCGTGGGTGTTCAGCCCTGCGCGGCCTGCTGAGCGCGGGCGTAGATCAGCTGAAGGAAATCTGCGCCGGCGAGTGCGGTGAACGTGGCCGCCACTGCCCGGGTGAACCGCGGTGCGAATACCAGACCGACGATGAAACCGGTGGCTATCCACATATCGAGGCAGAACGGGCAGCTGAGTAGTTCTCCGACGGCGTGGCGCACGGCGCCTGCGTCGCGAGTGTCTTCCATCACTTCGGCGGGACCGCCGGTACCGCGATATTGAGTGAACGGGGCGCGAAGCGGGCTGGTGACAGCGTCTTTGCTGATCGTGCGGGACAGTTTATGGGTGCCCGCGGTGATCAGGGCGAGGTCATACGGGGCGATCCGGCGAGGCAGAGTGCGTCCACTCCCCGCGGCGATCAAGCCGGCGATACCCACTACCGTGGCGAAGATCGTCATGACCAGCACGTAACCGCTCAGAGGTCGCGGCGCGCCTTGCCGGTACTCGTCGGCCTGCGCGTGCAACGCGTCACCGACTCCTGTCTGCTGGCTCACGTCGATTCACCCCTCACAGGGTAGCGTGCCCGCTCGGGCGTTCGATGGCGGCACTCGCCGGGTACCCGCGCTGAGCGCGGTCAACACCTTGGTCCGCAAGCGCCAACGTTTCGGGTGCCGGATCGCGGGTATGCCAGGCGCGATCCCCGTGTCGGTAGGAGGTAGCCGGTGCCCACCAGACAGCAGGTACGGCGGCTACTGGAGCAGGGACATGATTATCCCGAAATCGCACGCCGGCTTGGCGTGCCAGCCGGCCAGGCCTACCTCATCGGTACCGGGATGCCGGCGGACGGAGGTGACTCCTACCCGCCCGCAGAGCGGCAACGTCCCGGAATCTTACCGAGTGCTCAGCACCTGCTAGGTCTGGCGGCGGAGAACCCGACGACCAAGGAATCCGTGCTCAACTGGATCAAGGCCCGGGTCACGGCGGATGCGCAGATGCAGGCGGCGGCCCAGCGGCGCGACAGACGTGAGGAGCCTCAGAAACTCCCATGACCGCCCACATGGAGACAGCGCAACGTGCCCAGACACCCCGATATGTCTCCATGCCGGGGAATGGGTTAGCCGGGAATGCGACGTAGTCGGGACGAGGAGGCATTGGGTGAGGGTGAGGACCTGGATCGAGGGATGGCCGGTCGTCCGGCAGCTAACCGATGGCGACCCGCTAGGCCGGGGTGCTGCGGCGAAGAGCAAGCACAGCGCTCACCTGGACCCCCGCACCGCAAGCGCGGACAAGGTCGTCAAATCAGTGTGCCCGTTCTGCGCGGTGGGCTGCGGGCAGAATGTCTACGTCAAAAACGACAAGGTCGTGCATATCGAGGGAGATCCGGACTCTCCAGTCAGCCGTGGCCGACTCTGCCCCCGTGGCTCCTCCACGCTGCAACTGACCACCGGCTCGAGCCGCGAATACAGGGTCCTCTACCGGCGCCCGCACGGTACGGATTGGGAGCAGCTGCCGCTGGACCAGGCGATGAACATGATCGCTGATCGGATGATCAAGACCCGGCGAGAGGGCTGGCAGTGGGAGGTCGACGGCAAGCGCACTCGCCGCACCACGGGGTTCGCCAGCTTGGGCGGGGCCACCCTCGATAACGAGGAAAACTACCTGATCAAGAAGCTGTTCACCGCGCTGGGGGCGGTGCAGATCGAGAATCAGGCTCGTATTTGACACTCCTCCACTGTCCCCAGTCTGGGGACCAGCTTTGGCCGCGGCGGCGCCACCACGTTCCAGCAAGATTTACAGAACTCGGATTGCATCGTGATCGAGGGTTCGAACATGGCCGAATGCCACCCGGTGGGATTTCAGTGGGTGATGGAGGCCAAGGCCCGCGGGGCGAAAGTTATTCACGTCGACCCACGTTTCACCCGGACCAGCGCGCTGGCCGACATTCACGTCCCATTGCGCGCCGGCACCGACATTGCCTTCCTCGGCGGGATCATCAACTACGTCCTGACGAATGACAAGTACTTCCGAGAATACGTGGTCGCCTACACCAACGCCGGGACCATTTTGATTGAGGATTACCGCGATACCGAGGATCTGGACGGCGTGTTTTCCGGGCTCGACGTCGACCAGCGCTCTTACGATTTTCACACCTGGCAGTACGAAGGCATGGAAGTCCAGGCCGCCTCGGGCCACCGGGACCTGGAGTATCAGGACAAGGCCGGTGGCGGGAATGGAAGGTCACGCCGCAGCGTGCACCATTCCGGACGGGGTGAGGCACACGGCTCAGGTGGAGTGGCGATTACCGGGGTTCCGCAGGTCGACCCGACACTGCAGCACCCGCGGTGCGTGTTCCAGGTACTCAAACGGCACTATGCCCGTTACACCCCGGAGATGGTCTCGGACATCTGCGGCGTATCGGTCGACACCTTCCTGCAAGTCTGCAAGTTGCTCGCGGAGAACTCCGGGCGGGAGCGCACCAGCTCGTTCGTCTATTCCGTGGGCTGGACCCAGCACACCGTGGGGGTGCAGTACATCCGCACCGCCGCGGTGCTGCAGCAGCTGCTGGGCAACATCGGCCGGCCAGGTGGCGGGATCATGGCCTTGCGCGGGCACGCGTCCATCCAAGGCAGCACGGATATCCCTACCTTGTACAACTTGCTGCCCGGCTACATCCCGATGCCGCATGCGCACTCCAATGAGGACCTCGACTCGTTCATCGAGGCGGAGTCACCAAAAAAGGGCTACTGGGCGCAGATGCGGGCTTACACCGTCAGCTTGCTGAAATCGTGGTGGGGCCCGGCGGCCACGCCGGACAACGATTTCTGCTTCGACTACCTGCCCCGGCTCACCGGTAACCATTCCACCTATGAGACCGTAATGGCTCAGCTCGCCGGCGAGTGCAAAGGCTATTTTCTGCTGGGGGAGAACCCCGCTGTGGGGTCAGCCAACGCCAAGATGCAGCGTTTGGGCATGGCCAATCTGGAATGGTTGGTAGTCCGAGATTTCTCGCTGATCGAGAGCGCCACTTGGTGGAAAGACGGCCCGGAGATCGAGTCAGGCGAGTTGAGGCCTGAGGACATCGGCACCGAAGTGTTCTTCCTGCCGGCCGCGGCGCACACCGAGAAGGACGGCAGCTTCACCAATACGCAGCGGATGCTGCAGTGGCATCACCAAGCCGTGGAGCCGTGCGGTGACGCGCGCAGCGATCTGTGGTTCACGTTCCACCTCGGGCGCAAGATCCGGGAGAAGCTCGCCGCGAGTACGGACGAGATGGACCGGCCGATCCTCGACCTCACTTGGGATTACCCCACCAAAGGCTCGCTCGCCGAGCCTGAGGCCGAAGCGGTACTGGCCGAAATCAACGGCTGGGACGCCGAAGGTTCACCGTTGAGCTCCTACGAGCAGCTCAAGGAGGACGGCTCAACGGCGTGCGGTTGCTGGATCTACTGCGGTGTCTACTCCAACGCGATAAACCAGGCGGCCAGGCGCAAACCGGCCGCACAGCAGGACTGGATAGCCAAAGAATGGGGCTGGGCGTGGCCGGCCAACCGCCGCATCCTGTACAACCGCGCCTCTGCCGATCCGGACGGCAAGCCCTGGAGCGCGCGCAAGGCACTGGTTTGGTGGGACGAGGATAAGGCGAAGTGGACCGGGCATGACATCCCGGATTTCACCGCAACCAAGTCACCGCATTACCGACCGCCCCCCGGGGCCACCGGAGCTGCAGCGCTGGCCGGGGTGGATCCCTTCGTCATGCAGGCAGACGGCAAATCCTGGCTGTTCGTCCCGGCTGGGCTAACCGACGGTCCGCTTCCGGCGCACTACGAGCCTCAGGAATCCCCGGTCCCGAACCTGCTCTACCGGCAGCAGCGCAACCCAGTGCGGCAGATCACCGCAATGGTGCATCCCCACGACCGGTTCGAGCCCAGTGGCGGCGAGCCCGGCACGGAGGTTTTCCCGTACGTGTGCAGCACCTACCGGATTGCAGAACACCATACGGCGGGCGGGATGAGCCGGTTTTCGCCCTATCTCGCCGAACTGGCACCGGAGTTTTTCTGCGAGGTCTCCCCGGAACTGGCCACCGAGCGCCGCCTCGAACACGCTGGCTGGGCCACCATCATCACAGCGCGGGCGGCGATCGAGGCGCGGGTGATGGTCACCGAGCGGATGACGCCGATGACCGTGGCCGGTAAGCGGTTGCATCACGTCGGGCTGCCCTACCACTGGGGTCACAGCGGCCTGGCTACCGGGGATCCGGCCAACGAGCTAGCGCACCTGTCACTGGATCCCAACGTGCACATCCAGGAAGTGAAGGTGCTGGCCTGCGACATCCAACCGGGCCGCAGACCGCGGGGGCGTGCTCGTGACGCGCTCGTCGAGGAGTACCAGCGCCGCGCCGGGATCACTGAGCGGACCGGGACGGAGGTATGACATGGCTCCGGTAGACATCACGATCGGACGCCGCCCGAGCTTGGACGGCGCGCTGCTTGGTGACACCGATCCGGCTACACAGGGTGGCTATCCGGATCATCCGCCGCGGATGGGGTTTTTCACCGACACCAGCGTGTGCATCGGGTGCAAAGCCTGCGAGGTGGCATGCAAGGAGTGGAACGCCATCCCCGAAGACGGGCTGCTGTTCACCGGCATGTCGATGGACAACAGTCAGGGCCTGGGCGCGGATACCTGGCGGCATGTGGCCTTCATCGAGCAGCGCAAACCGATCGCCGCCCAAGACCCCGGCGTCGCCCATGAAGGCGTCGACGTGACCCCGTTGGCTCGGCAGGGTTCCGGCACCGCTGCGGGCCAGGCGGCGGTGACACCGACCACTCCCGGTGATGCCGGGGAATTTCGCTGGCTCATGGCCAGTGACGTGTGCAAGCACTGCACGCACGCCGCGTGCCTGGACGTGTGCCCCACCGGGTCTTTGTTCCGGACTGAGTTCGGCACGGTGGTGGTGCAAGAAGACATTTGTAACGGTTGTGGTTACTGCATCCCGGCCTGCCCGTATGGGGTCATCGACCAGCGTGAAGGCGACGGACGGGCCTGGAAGTGCACGCTGTGCTATGACCGGCTCAGCGTGGGCCAGGAGCCGGCTTGCGCGAAGAGCTGTCCCACGAACTCCATCCAGTTCGGGCCGCTGGACGAGTTGCGCGAGAGAGCCGACGCCCGGCTGGCGCGGTTGCATGAGGCTGGGGTGATCGATGCCAGGCTCTACGGCCGCGATCCACACGACGGCGTTGGTGGCGACGGGGCATTCTTCCTGCTGCTCGACGAACCCGAGGTCTACGGCCTGCCACCAGATCCAGTCGTCACCACCCGCGACCTGCCGTCCATGGCGAAGCACGTGGCCGCTGCGGCCGCGACGCTCATCGGTGGTGCGCTGGCGGCGTTCGCCGTAGGAAGGTGGGTGTCGTGACGGAGTTTCAGCAAGCAAGGCGCAGCTCGTCGGACGTCACCAAGGACGGGCTGCGCGGCCAGCGTCCGGATCGTGACGCCCTCACCGGCGTGGCCACCGGCAAGCGGGCCAAGTTGCGGGCCCGGCAGCGCGATGGCGCGCCGACCGTCCCTGAGGTGACATTCACCTCTTACTACAACCTGCCGGTGATCAACAGTCCGGTCTGGTCGTCGCCGGACATCCCGGGGTACCTGTTCCTCGGCGGGCTGGCCGGGGCGGCCTCGCTGCTCGGCGCGGGTGCTCAGGTCACCCGACGCCCGGCGCTAGGTCGGGTCAGCAAGGCCGGCGCCTTCGCCGCTGGTGTGCTGTCGCTGGTCGGGTTAGTGCACGATCTTGGAAGGCCGGCACGGTTCTTGCACATGCTGCGGGTGTTCAAAGTTACTTCCCCGATGAGCGTGGGCTCGTGGCTGCTCAGTGGATATGTCCCGTTGACCGGGATTGCGGCGGCCAGCTCGCTGTCCGGGCGAGCGCCGAAGGTCGGGGCCGCGGCGACGGCCGCATCGGCACTTCTGGGCCCCGCCGTGGCGTCCTACACGGCGGCGCTGATCAGTGACACCGCCGTGCCGGCCTGGCATGACGGCTACCCGGAAATGCCATTCGTGTTCGTTGGCTCAGGGGCAGCGGCTGCCGGTGGGCTGGGTTTGCTCGCCGTGCCGTTGACCCAGAGCGGGCCGGCGCGGGCGATGGCGGTGTTCGGTGTTGGCACCGAGCTAGCCTCGTTCGAACGGATGAAGCGCCGCATCGGGATGACCGCCGAGCCCTACTCCGAGGGTCGGGGTGGGGCTTACGTGCGCGCCGGCAAAGTCCTGTCGCTGTTCGGGCTGGCTGGGGCTGTGCTCGGCAGGGGCAACCGGGTGGTGACGGCCCTGTCCGGTGCCGCGCTGCTGGCCTCGTCAGCCGCTACCCGGTGGGGCATCTTCCACGCTGGTGTGCAGTCGGCCAACGATCCGAAGTACACCATCATCCCGCAACGCGAGCGGATCAAGGGCAGACGATGAAGCTGACGTCCCAACGGGATTCGCGGCGAGTGGTCGCGTTGTGGGCGGCACTGCGTATCGCTCTGGGCATGACCGCACTGCGCAAACCGCTCATGGCCTCGCGGGCCTGGGTCGGACCTGACGCCGCACGCGGTCTGGCCCCCGTGGTGCTCGGCCGGGCCGCAGGTGGACGCGATGTCGTGCTCGGCGCAGGAACGGTGGCCTGCACGCTCGCTGGAGCGCCGTTGAGGACCTGGGTGCTCGCCGGCGGCGCCGCCGACGCAATGGACGCCGCAGCCACCTGGCTGGCGGGACCGGATCTGCCTCGATGGCGGCGCACCCTGATCACTGTGGTGTCCGCAGCCTCTGCGCTCACCGCTGCCTTTCTCGCCACGCAGGTCGACCGAGTAGGCGAACACGGGTAGCCGCCAGATGAGGGCTCGGACGGTCGTGACAACTCGCCAGGGTCCATCAGCCACTCGTGATGAGTAACGTCTGCTGCTCGGAAGCGACCAGTGTCAGCGCAGGCAGCTTCGAGATAAGAGCGGTCGTGCCGCCGTCATAGGGGTCGCGCACAGCGGTACAGGTGGTCGAAATCCTCCAGCGCCCCGAACTCGTAGGCCTGCCGCAGGTAAGGGTCCGGTTCATTACGACGCAACCGGATTGATCACGCGAGCGTTCAGGAGGGGTTGGTGGGCCAGAAGTAGGGCAGCGCGCGATCAGCATCAGGGAACAGCGGCTGGTAGTAAGCCGGATCCTTGCGCACCAATGCTGCTTGATGGCTGCGGTGCAGACGCCCGTCGCCCAGCCAGTCCGGCAACTTGCCGAGCCGTGCCAGCTCTGCTTGGCCGCGTGGTGGTAGCAGACCGACCTCGGCGAGATCGGCCCGGATGGTCACCGCGCAGGTGTCGGCGCATCCGCGGCGCAGCCACTCGTCGCACATCGCGAGGCCGTAAGCCGCAACGGCTTCCGGGTAATCCATCCACATCCGCACCGCGGGATGGTGTTTCCAGCCATACGTCGGCCGGGTGACTGCCCGCAAGATCTGGAGAGCTTCGACGCGCTGCTTGCCCAGCCGCCGGCCGTCCAGTACCGCAGCGCTGGCGGCGAAATCGGGATAGGGCAGGAAGGTCTGCACAGCTGAAGGCTTCCCTGAATCATGGCCAACTATCCGGGGGACAGCCCCAGCGCGTGATGACCCATCACAGGTCAGTCATCACCATCCTGAGAAGGGAATTCGGGGCCGTAGACTGGCCTGCGCGGCGAAAGTGAGTTGGGGTGGATTTCGAGTCGGTGGCCGACAAGCTGTATGCGCTGCCGCGCGACGAATTTACCGCCGCCCGCAACGCGGCCGCCAAACAGGCCCGCGAACAGGGTGACCGCGAGCTGGCCGACCAGATTGCGGTGCTGCGCCGGCCATCCACGGCGGCGTGGGTGGCCAACCTGCTCGCCCGGGAGCAGCCCGACGAGATTCGCGCTCTGGTGAAGCTGGGTGATGGGTTGCGTGCGGCGCAGCAACGGTTGCAGGGTGACGAGTTGCGGCGACTGTCGGCGCAGCGTCGCCAGCTGGTACACGGCCTTGTTCAACAGGCACAGGGGCTGGCTCGCGCGGCTGGGCATCCAACGAGCGAAGCGGTCAGCCGTGAGTTGAGCGATACCTTCACAGCTGCGGTGAACAGCTCGGCTGCGGCGCGGGCCCTGGCCGGCGGACGCCTGACGTCGGCGTTGAATCCTGCCGACGCCGCCACCGAACTGTTCGCCGCAGCCGCGACGGCTATCCCCGGCGTGCAGGACGGCGGCCGCACGCATGGTGGGAATGAGCTGCTGCGCCAGAACTTGGACCGCGCGCGCCAGGAGGCAACCCACGCCGACGTCGCCCGAGATGCGGCGCAGCGTGAGCTGGCTGGCGCCGACCAGTCCGCGCAGGACGCAGCCATGGAGGTGCAGGAATTACGTGCGCGCCTTGACGAGGCGGAGCGCACCGAACACGAAACGCGCCGCCGGGCACTGTCGGCGCGGCGAGATTTTGAATCGGCTGACCGCGCAGCTCGGGACGCGTGGCGCCGGGTACACGATCTCCAACGCCAGTTGGCCCAGCATGGCAACGGGTGAGAAACGGAATGAACAGGGTACTCAGTTGCGAGGAGGTGAAGCTCGATGGCACGGGCTATCTGGAGCGGGTCAATTAACTTCGGGTTGGTTTCCATCCCGATCGCTATGTACAGCGCCACCGAAGATCACACCGTCCACTTTCATCAGTTCCAGCGCGGCACCGCCGACCGCATTCGTTACCAGCGGATCAACGAGCGGACCGGCAAGGAAGTCGACTACGCCGACATTGTCAAAGGCGCAGAAGTCGGCGGCGGGGACTATGTCATCGTGGAGCCGGAGGAGCTGGATGCCATCGCTCCTGGCCGGTCGCGCACTCTCGATATCACCCGCTTCGTCGACCTGAACGAGATCGATCCGGTCTACTTTCAGAAGACCTACTGGCTCGCCCCCACCAGCGAGGAATACACCCGGCCTTACGCTCTGCTACGCGAAGCCATGGCGCGGACCAACCGCGCCGGCATCGCCACTTTCGTCATGCGCGGAAAGGAATACCTCGCGGCGCTGCGTGCCGACGATGGTGCGTTGGCGCTGCATACTTTGTTCTTCGCCGACGAGATCCGCAATCCTGCCGACGAGCTGGACAACCTGCCAGAACAGCCACCGGCCAGCGGCAAGGAACTCGACATGGCCAAGACATTGATCGAGTCACTGAGCGGGCCATGGCAGCCACAGGACTACCACGACACCTACACCGAGCGGGTGGAGCGGCTCATCGACGACAAGCGCCGCGGTGGGGAAGTCGTCGCCGAGGCGGAACCACCCGCGCCTACCGAGATGTCGGACCTGCTCGAGACTCTGCAGCGCAGCATCTCCTCGGCGCAACGCAAGGCGTCCTGAGCCTCCTGCCCTGGCCCCTGCTTGCCTGCCCTCGCTCCCGCAGTCTGGATGCAGACTGCGGGAAACCGACCCCAAAAACCGCAGTCTGCATCCAGACTGCGGGAGTGGGTGCCCGCGGACGCCGCAGCCGTCCACGGGGGTTGGTGCTCGGCGAGTAATGTGTGGGTCCGGCACTGGACTGCGCAGTCGAGGCGCCCCGTGACTGGGGAGGTGGTGGGGTGGCTCCAGAGCTGCCGGGAGTGCTCGCATGGCTGGCGCCGATCCTCGACTCGTACGGTTACCTGGCAGTCTTCGGATTCTTGTTCATCGAGAGCTTCGGTGCGCCCGTCCCCGGCCAGACCATGCTGATGGCCGCTGGGGTCTTCGCCGGAGCCGGCAGGCTCAACGTCGTCGGCATCGCGGTCCTGGGTTTCCTTGCTGCTGTCGCCGGCGACAATGTCGGTTACCTGATCGGGCATTTCGGTGGCCGGCGGCTGGTGCTGCGCTTCGGCCGCTACATCTTCATAACCGAAAAGCGTCTTGCCAAGGCTGAGGACTTCTTCGCCCGCCATGGCGGGAAGATCGTCGGTGTCGCGCGGTTCATTGAGGGCCTGCGCCAGCTCAACGGGGTCGTGGCCGGCATCGCTGGGATGCCGTGGCGGCGGTTTCTGGCATTCAACGCGTTGGGCGCCGCCGTCTGGGTCGCTGTGTGGACCACTTTCGGATACGTCGCCGGCGGCCACCTCGGTGAGATTTACGAGCAATTTTCCCGCTACCAGATTCTTGTGCTCGTCAGCGTCGGCGGCCTCATCCTGGCCGTGGTGGCCCACAGGCTGTGGCGCTGGCAGCGCCACAGCTTCATCGCGAGCCGGTCGGGGCAGTGACAGCGTCTGCAATTCACCCCAGCACACCGCCATCGCATTCGATATGGCGCTGAGCGCGGCTTCTTTCCCTCCTGCCGCACTCAAGCCGGTGGTCTGCTGGCTACGGGAACCAGCCTAAGCCAGTAAGCTGCGCTCAGCTCCGGGGCTCTGGGTGAACTTCGGTTGCCACGGCTGCGCCGGCGTCGGCTTAGCCAGCCACTCGGAGGGTGCCGAAAAGCGCCTCCTTCTCTTCTGCCGGACCCGCCGCGAAGTACAGTGCGTCGGCGTCGCCGAGGCTTTCGCCGTTGCCGAAAAGAATGTTCCAAATACCGTCGATGGCGACTGGTGCGCCCTCCTGGTCACGCAGGTAGTCAACGAACTTCCCGGTGGAGTCGTCAAAGGCCGCGATCCGTCCTGAGCCGCCAAAGTTGCCCACCAGAAGCTTCCCACCCATCGGGCCGAAGCTTGGCGGAGCTAACGCTACGCCCCACGGCGCGTTGAGCCTGCCGTCGTCAGCAAATACGCGGACCAGCGTGCCGGTGGAGGTGAACTCGGCCAGCTTGCCCTTGTCCGGGTGGCCTCCAGTGGCCTTTTCTTGCTCCTTGTTGAGCGAGTCCTCTTCGCCGGCGTCGAACGCTGGACCACCCGGCTCCGGTTTGTCGGGTGCTTTGGAGATCACGTAGCTCACGAGCACCCGGTTTCCGATGGTGGTGACGTTCCACGGAACTGGATCACCGGGCTTGGCCTTCTTGCCTTTGGTCGCATCGGCTGGATCGATGGGTTCGCCAGTGGCGAATGGGTTGGCGAACCCCTGGGTCGGTACCAGCTTCCAATTCTTGTCGAACTGGCGGATTTGCGGGTCGGCGCCGAAGTCGGCAGCCCAGAGCGTGTCAAAGTTATCCTGCTTGAGCGCGATCCCGAAGAACTTCATCCCTTGCGGGTCTCCGTTGAACACCTCCTGGCTGGGGCCATCCACCCGCACCACCTTGCCGTCGGGACCACGCTCGCCCCAGGCGGCGATACGTCCGGAATCGGTGGCGAAGATGAACCGCGCCGAGCCGCCCAGCATGACCGTGCGCCCGTCGACTTGCACCGGCTGATTGGTCACGACGAACTTGTCCGAGTTGATATCGGCACCATTGAAGGCCACCCCAGTGGCCTTACCTAGGGATGTCTCTTCGGTGCTGGTATCGGTGCCGGGAATTGTCACCGCCTTGAGCGGATCTTGGTGTAACTCACGCATCTTCGGGTCGCCGGACTCGGTGACGTCGCCGACGAACTGATAAGACGCGTTGCCGGCGGCCACCCAGAAATGTCCTCCGGCGCCCTTTGGGCGAATCGCGACACCCCAAGCGTTAACCATGTCCGGAATGGTGAAGCGCGCCTTGTACGCTTCGGAGCTAGCCGCGAGATTGACTTGCCGGTAATGGTTATCCGGCGATGAAGCAGCCTTGGAGGTGGTGGTACCCGTGCTGCTGCACGCGGCCACCATGAGGTAGGCAGCGAGGCATGCCATGCCTCGATGAGCTGGCCTAATCCTTCCGCGCAGACGCATAAGCACTCCAAAAGTAAGCCCAGCCTAAAGTGAGGTAAGGGTAGGCTTGCTACCCTAAAGAAACAAGGTAGGCATACGTAATCGGCCGGGCACGCATTGCGGTGACGGTGGGGTGCATACCCACGCTGGCGCGGTGCTGCGGGGGTGCTGCGCCGGAGGAGTGATGGGTCTAGGCATACCCGCGAAAGCCTGTATTCTTCCCCAGTCCCGCTACCGTGAGGAGATCCGTGGTGACGCACGATGACGGCGCGGCGTCGTAGGAAGTCGGGCTCTGGGCCCTCTGCCACTGCTTTAATTGCGTGGGTTGGCGGTGTCCGGCCTGGCGTTACTGACAGCGACGACACGGCACCGGACTCGGTGGTCGGCGGCGCGCCGACCCGTCGGACCATAGGTGGGCGGGCGATCCTCGTCGGCCGCGCCTGCGGCCTGGCTGCGGGGACCCTTCTTGCTTGCGGCTCAGTGTTGGTCGGTGCAACACATGCCGGCGATGGCTCGCTCGCCACCGACACGGCTCCTCTGCTCAACCCCATCCCGGCTGAGCCGGGCGCTACCGTCGGGGATCCGGGGGAATCCGGGGCAGACATGTCTAGCGAGCCCGCTCACGCAGCTCCGGAGCCAGTCAGTGCCCAGGCCGTCGCGGTGCAGAGCCCCGTGGCTACCCCCCAGAGCGGACGAGTTCGCCGCAACGCGCCGGTACCTGTACAGACGCCTGCCGAAGCGCCCCAGCATCCGGCTACTGCACCGCAACCCCGGCGCCAGGCTCCATCAGGGTCGGGTCGTGCCCCGGCTACCCCGATCGCACCGATCAGTCCGGTACTGGACCCTGCCGCCAGTGGGGTAGGGGAGGTCGCTCCGGTGGGCGGCGTTTTGACACCCGCAAAGCCCACTCCACAGCGTGCGGACGACCAATTTGTGACGGCAACTGACGGGTCGGCTGCTCATCGGCGCGCCAAGCCAGTAAATAAAGTTCCGCAGGGCCCTGTGCAGACGCTGGATAAATCTGTGCAGATGCTGGATAAACCCGTGCAGCCGCTGGATAAAGTTGTCGCGCCGCTCGACAACACCATTAATCCGGTCCTTGAGCCGGTTACCAAGCAACCGCTCACACAAGCGGTCACTCAGCAAGCACCGATACAACCGGTGACCCAACCGGCGATGGCCATGCTGACCTCATTGCTGCCGCTTGGCTGACGCCTAAAGCAGGTTGCTCGGTCAATCCCAGCGGCGTGCCAACATGAGCACTGCCTGGTCATAGATTCCTTGGGCTTCGGCGGGAAGTTCGTTGCGTAGGACCAGGGTCTCAAGCACTGCGAACAGATCGGCGATGACATCGCGCTCGCTGGTGTTGAGCTGATCAGAGCGGATCTTTGCCTGCGCTAGTCTCGGCGCAGCAGACTTTGCCGAGGCAGCCACGTGGCGGTTGGTGCCTTGTACGACCAGCATGTCCTGTCGACTTTCGAGCTCTCGTGCCGCGAGCGTGGTGCTCGCAGTCTGTAAGCGGTATCGGTCACCGCTAGCCCTATGACGCATACCCACTTGCATGTCGCCTAAACCGATGAGTAATCGTGCACTCCTGTTCGAGGTGCTGCTGGCGGCGGGGGTAACCACCTCGCAGGTCTGCTGCCCGGATAGCATCGACAGCATCAACAACGTCAATCCCTATCGCCCTGTCACCAAGGAGTTCTCGTGGTCGCGCCGTCCTCGCCGGTCCAGCCCGCCCTGCGCGTGAGGGTGCCGGCCGGGACCACCGCTGGCGCGGCGTTACGTGAACAGGGAGCGCCAACCAGCGGACCAGACGCCGTGGTGGTGGCCCGCGACCCGCAGGGAGTGCTGCGAGACCTCTCCTGGGTGCCCGATCTTGATACTGAGGTCGAAGCCGTCCCAGCCAGTAGCCCCGACGGTCGCAGCGTCATCCGGCACTCCTGTGCGCACGTGCTCGCCCAGGCCGTGCAACAACACTTTTCCGGCGCCAAGCTAGGCATTGGGCCGCCGGTAGCCGACGGTTTCTACTACGACTTCGACGTCCCACGGCCGTTTACTCCCGAGGACCTGGCGGACCTCGAGAAGACGATGCGCAGGATCATCAAGTCTGGCCAACGATTCTCGCGGCGTGTACTGAGTTCAGTGAGCGAGGCCAAACGTGAACTGGCCGACGAGCCGTACAAGCTGGAGCTCATCGATATCAAAGGGCCCGGTTTGAATGCCGGCCTCAATCCGGATGAGGTCATGGAAGTCGGCGCAGGCGAGCTGACGATGTACGACAACGTGCACCCGCACAGCGGTGACGTCATATGGAGTGACCTGTGCCGGGGTCCGCACCTGCCGACCACTCGACACATTCCGGCGTTCCGGCTGATGCGTACGGCAGCGGCCTACTGGCGAGGCAACGAGCAAAACTCCCAGCTGCAGCGGATCTACGGCACCGCCTGGGAATCAATCGAGGCGCTGGAGCGGCATCTGGAGTTACTCGCCGAAGCGCAGCGACGCGACCACCGCAGGCTTGGCGCCGAGCTGGACCTGTTCAGCTTCCCCGACGAGATCGGGTCCGGGCTGCCGGTGTTCCATCCACGCGGGGGCACGGTGCGGCGGGTCATGGAGGACTACTCCCGCCGCAGGCACGAGGAGGCGGGCTATGAGTTCGTCAACTCCCCGCACATCACCAAGGCGCAGCTTTTCGAGACTTCCGGGCACCTGGACTGGTACGCCGAGTCCATGTTCCCCCCGATGCATCTCGACGAGGAACTTGCGCAGGACGGCACAGTCCGCAAGCCCGGGCAGGACTACTACCTCAAACCGATGAACTGCCCGTTCCATAACCTGATCTACCGTTCTCGGGGGCGTTCCTACCGTGAACTGCCCCTGCGGCTATTCGAATTCGGATCGGTTTACCGGTACGAAAAATCGGGTGTGGTCCATGGCTTGACCCGGGCGCGTGGATTCACCCAGGACGATGCGCACATTTATTGTACTCCTGAGCAGCTGCAGGGTGAGATCCGCTCGCTGCTGACTTTTGTGCTTGACTTGCTCCGCGACTTCGGGTTGGACGACTTCTACCTGGAGCTGTCCACCCGGAACGACGAAAAATACGTCGGCAGCGACGAGCAATGGGAGCAGGCGACTGACGCGTTGCGCCAGGCAGCCGAAGTCAGCGGGCTGGAGCTGGTGCTCGACCCTGGTGGGGCGGCGTTTTACGCGCCCAAGATTTCCGTGCAGGCGAAGGATGCGCTAGGGCGCACCTGGCAGCTGTCCACCATCCAGGTCGATCTCCAGGAACCAGAGCTCTTCCAGCTGGAATACACCGCGAAAGACGGCTCCCGGCAGCGTCCGTACATGATCCACCGAGCATTGTTCGGATCCATCGAACGGTTTTTTGGTATCCTCACCGAGCACTACGCGGGCGCGTTTCCGGCTTGGCTCGCGCCGGTCCAGGTAGTTGGAATCCCCATTGCCGATGAGCACATCGAGCATCTGCAGCAGGTCGCCAAGGCGCTGCGGGCCCGCGGAATTCGGGTCGAGGTGGATACCTCAGATGAACGGATGCAAAAAAAGATCCGAACCCACACCACGCAGAAGGTGCCCTTCCTGCTGCTCGCCGGCAATAAAGACGTCGAAGCTGGTGCAGTGTCCTTCCGTTTTCGCGATGGCAGCCAGATCAACGGCGTAGCAGTCGAAGATGCGGTCAGCGCGATTACCGGCTGGGTGGCTCGGCGGGAGAACCGCTCGCCCAGCGCAGCGGAGCTGCCGATAGGAGAGTCGTGACCCAGGGCGGGGTCGGGATGCCGGATGCCTGGCAGCGCCTGTGGACGCCCCACCGCATGGCCTACATCAAGCAGGAAGGAAAGGCTGGACCGGAGGCCAGCGCCGGCGAGTGCCCGTTTTGCCAGATAATCACCATGGACGACGCTGAGGGTCTGGTGATCGCCCGTGGTGCCACGGTCTATGCAGTACTCAACCTCTATCCCTACAACCCCGGTCACCTGATGGTGGTGCCGTACCGGCACGTCGCTGATTACCCCGACCTGACCATCGAGGAGACCACCGAACTGGCCACCTTCACCCAACAGGCCATGCTCGCTGCCCGGCGCGCGGCCGCCCCGCATGGCTTCAACATCGGGATCAATCAGGGTTCCGTCGCCGGGGCCGGTATCGCGGCACATCTGCATCAGCATGTGGTTCCGCGGTGGGGCGGGGATGCGAACTTCATGCCGGTTGTGGGTAGTACCAAGGTATTGCCCCAGCTTCTCGCTGAGACCCATACGCTCCTGGTGGAGGCATGGAAACAACTGTCTTGATCACCCTTGCGGCCCGGTAGCGGTCGTCACGATGCTCAACATCTTCGCCCGTCCATCGGTGTCCCGGTTCCTGGAGCCGGTGGGCGCCCGGTTGGTCCAGGCTGGTATCCAGGCGGACACCATCACGGTCATCGGCACGGTCGGGACAGTGGCCGCTGCGCTGTGGTTGTTTCCCCTCGGCTACCTGGTCACCGGCACTCTGGTCATCACCGTGTTCGTGCTGCTCGACGTGGTCGACGGCGCGGTTGCCAGGGCTGGAGGATCGGGTAGCCCGTGGGGAACTGTGCTTGACGCCACGTGCGACCGCATCGCTGATGGCGCGTTGTTCGCCGGGCTGGCCTGGTGGTGCTTCGTGGTCGCCGACAATCGGCTGCTAGCCGCGGCGACGTTGGTGTGCCTGGTCAGCGCCCAAGTCATCTCTTACATCAAGGCCCGTGCGGAAGCCAGCGGCCTGCGCGCCGACGGCGGGATGGTCGAGCGCGCCGAGCGTTACATCATCACACTGCTCGGCGCCGGGTTGACCGGCCTCGGAGTTCCCTTCGCGCTTGATGTGGCCCTATGGCTGCTCGCCGGCTTACAAATCGTGACGGTATTCCAGCGGATGCTGGCCGTACGGCGCAGCGCCTGGCAGCGCGAGCTCAGGTAGGACATGAGCAGGCTCGCCGACCTGGGCTACGCCGCCGGATGGCAGTTGCTGCGCTTCGCTCCGGGCGAGCTCATCACCCGAGCATTTCGCGCCGGCGCTGATCTGGCCGCCCATCGTGGCGGTCCCGGGGTCAGCCAGTTGCGGCGCAATCTCACCCGCGTGGTGCCTGCGGCCAATCCGACCGAACTTGACGCATTGGTCCGCGACGGGTTGCGCTCCTACGCCAGGTACTGGCAAGAGGTGTTCCTGCTGCCATGGGCCGATCATGCCGCTGTAGTGGATCGGTTTGATGGTGCCGTGCAAGGACGTGAGCATCTGCATAACGCCGTGAGGGCTGGCCGTGGAGCGGTGGTGGTGTTGCCGCACAGCGGCAACTGGGACATGGCGGGACTGTGGTTGGTCCATCAGTACGGAACGTTCAGCACGGTGGTTGAACGGCTCGCGCCTGAAGAGGTCTACCAGCGCTTTGTCCGCTACCGCAGCTCGCTGGGCTTTGACATCATCCCGCTGACCGGAGCGGGTAATCCGATCCCACGGCTGCTCCGCCGCCTTCGCGCGGGCGGGGTGGTATGCCTGCTCGGCGATCGGGACCTTACTGGCACCGGGATGATCGTGGAGTTCTTTGGCGGTGCCGCCCGGATGCCGCTGGGGCCGGCCCGGCTGGCTGCCGCTACCGGAGCTACCCTGCTGGCGATCGGTTGCTGGTTCACCTCCGAAGGGTGGGGTGGCCGCATTCACCCGCCGGTGCCCGTACCGGACCGGGCAGCGGTGCGCCACGCCACCCAAGCGGTGGCGGATTATTTCGCCCTCGATATCGCCGCGCACCCGCAGGACTGGCACATGCTCCAGCCGTTGTGGCTTGAGGATCTGCCGGTCACGTCTCGTCGCGATGCGGGATAACAGGGATGTTGTTGCGGATCGGAATGGTCTGCCCCTATTCCCTGGCCGTCCCGGGCGGGGTGCAGGCGCATGTGCTGGGACTGGCCAATGGCCTGCGCAGCCTCGGCCACCAAGTGGAGGTGCTTGCCCCGGCTGTGGCCAATGACCCGGCACAGGCACTGCCAGAGTTCGTCACTCCAGCGGGGCGCGGTGTCAAGGTGCCGTACAACGGGTCGGTCGTCCCCCTGATCTTCGGCCCCGTCGCCGCTAACCGCGCGTGGCACTGGATGCACGACCACGACTTCGACGTGCTGCACCTACATGAACCGATAGCCCCGAGCCTGTCGCTCATCGCCCTGGCGCTCGCCGAGGTGCCGGTAGTCGCAACTTTCCACTTCGCGACCACCCGGTCGCGGGCGCTGGCCGCAGCCCAGGGACTGTTGCAACCCACCATGGAGAAGATCACCGCGCGGATCGCGGTCTCACCGCTGGCCCGGCGGGTGCACGTCGAGTACCTCGGTGGGGACGCGGTGGAGATCCCCAACGGAGTCGACGTGTCGCGCCTGTCCGGGGCGCGCCCGCTGGCGGGGTACCCGCGCAGCGGCGGAACGGTCGGTTTTGTGGGGCGTTTCGGGGAGCCCCGCAAGGGAATGCCGGTGCTGCTAGCCGCCCTGCGAACGCTGATCCACACGCGACCGGATCTGCGGCTGCTGGTGGTGGGCCACGGAGATGCTCAGGCGCTGCTGCGGGCTGCGGGCCCGGCGCTCGCCTCCCGGATCCGGGTGCTGGGTCCGTTGAGTGATGAGGGTAAGGCGGCAGTGCTGGCCAGTGTCGACGTGCTGTGCGTGCCGGCACTCGGCGGGGAGAGCTTCGGCATCGTGCTCACCGAGGCCATGGCTGCCGGCACACCTGTGGTCGCCAGCGACCTCGACGCGTTCCGTCTGGTGCTTGATGACGGGAAGGCCGGCATGCTGGTCCCGGCTGGATCGCCGGACGCGCTCTCCGCGGCGCTCGGCAGCCTGCTCGACGATCCGGCGCAGCGCTCGGCACTGGCGGCGGCCGGTCGCCGCCGGGTGGCCATGTGGGATTGGCCGGTGGTGGCCCGGCGGGTGCTGCAGGTCTACCAGAGCGCGGTGGCCGCTGACCCGCGGCGGTTGAAGTCCGGACCCGGCGGCGCACGCGGCCGGTAGCGGCCTGGCTAGGGTCACCCGCGTGCGCGTTAGCTGGGTTGCAGTGACTGCCGGGCTCCTCGGCGCTGCGGTGGGAGCGATGCGCGCCGCAAGCCGGTTGGACCGCCTGCATGTGCGGACCGATGCAGCGTGGGCCGCCCTCGACGCCGCGCTGTACCGCCGGGCTGTCGCCGCCAGCTCGCTGGCGGGTCCCGCCACGCTGCGCCGCGCCGCCTGTGCAGCGCAGCGGGTTGGGCCGACGGCCCGGGAGGACGCCGAAAACGAGCTCGGCCGGATGCTTGCGGTACTGGACCGTTGCGGGCTCGAACCCACCTGCGCCAACCGGCTGGCTGATGCGGAGCAAGCCGTGGTGATCGCTCGGCGGGTCTACAACGACGCGGTGCGCGACACCCTCGCGTTGCGATCGCGCCGCATGGTGCGCTGGCTGCGGCTGGCCGGCACCGCACCGCTGCCGAGCTACTTCGAGATCGTCGAACCCGAGCTGCCGGCTTACGGGCTCGAACTGGACGGCGCCGGGGCATAGCGCGAGAAACGCCGGGTAAACACCGCGGTTCCCGACGTCAACCCACGCAGGTCGACGGCATAGCGGAGCAGCTCGGCCGCTGGCACCTCGGCACGGACCAGCATCCGGCCGTCCTCGTCGGTCTCGGTGCCCAGCACCCGGCCTCGCCGGCCAGACAAGTCGCCCAGCACGGTGCCCAGGTGTTCCTCGGGCATCCGTACCTCTACGTCGTCGATCGGTTCGAGCGTGATCACGCTGCCCTTCTCCGCTGCGTCTTTGAGAGCCAGCGATCCAGCGGTCTGGAACGCCGCATCGGAGGAGTCGACGCTATGGGCCTTGCCGTCGACGACCGTCACCCTCAAGTCCACCAGCGGAAAACCATCATTGGACAGGCCGCGCTCCATCTGGGCCCGCACGCCCTTCTCCACACTCGGGATGAACTGGTTGGGGATGGCCCCACCGACCACCTTGTCCACGAACTCGAAGCCGGCTCCCCGGGGCAGTGGCTCCACCTCGATGTCGCACACCGCGTACTGGCCGTGCCCGCCGGATTGCTTGACGTGGCGACCGTGGCCCTTGGACGGGCCAGCGAAGGTCTGCCGCAACGGAATCACCACTGGCTCGGTGTCCACCTCGGCGCCTGCGGCGCGGAGCCGGGACAGCACGACGTCGGCGTGCGCCTCGCCCATGGTCCAGAGCACCATCTGTTTGGTCTCCGGATTGCGCTCCAGCCGCAGGGTGGGATCAGCGGCCACCAAGCGGCCCAGCCCGCGGGCCAGCGCGTCTTCATCACTGCGGCTGCGGCCCACGACCGCCACCGGCAGCAGGGGTTCCGGCATCGTCCAAGGCTGCACCAGCAGCGGATCGTTGGGCGCAGACAGGGTGTCTCCCGTTTCGGCCGAAGAGACCTTCGTTACCGCGCAGAGGTCACCGGCGATGCAATAGGGCACCTCGTTGAGCGTGCCGCCCAGCGGGCTGTAGATATGAGACACCCGCTCGTCGACGTCGTGGTCGGCGTGTCCCCGCTCAGCTAACCCGTGCCCCGAGACGTGCACGGGACGGTCGGGGTTCAACGTTCCGGAGAACACCCGCACCAGTGATACCCGGCCCTGATACGGATCCACGGTGGTGCGGACCACTTCGGCAACCAGCGGCGCGGCTGGGTCCACCGCCACCGCAGGATGTGGTGAGCCATCTGGGCGGGCTGCCTGAGGTGGCGTGCGTTGCGCCGGCGCAGGAAGAGCACGAGTGATCACCTCAAGGATCTCTGCCAGCCCTACTCCGCTGTGCGCGCACGCTGGAATCACCGGATGGAAGGTGCCGCGGGCGACAGCAGTTTCCAGATCATTGATCAGAACGTCAGCCTCGATGTCCTCGCCCTCGAGGTAGCGTTCCATCAAGGACTCGTCCTCGCTCTCGGCGATGATCCCCTCAATAAGCTCGTTGCGCGCCACGGCGAGCTCGTCTGCGTCGACAGCACCGTCCGCGCTGTCGAGCGAACCTTCCGCCGGTGGGTAGCCGTTGCGGTAATCGAACAGTCGCTGGGACAGCAGCCCAGCGAGACCGGTCACCGCGCCGGAAGAGTCACGCACCGGCAGATACAGCGGCAGCACGCCATCGCCGAAGGATGACCGGCAGGCCGCGACGACGCTGTCCAGATCCGCGCGTGGGTTGTCCACCCGGCTGATCACAACCGCGCGGGGAGTCCCGACCGCGGCGCATTCCTGCCAGAGTGCGACGGTGGAGGCATCGACGTCCTCCCCGGCGGAGATCACGAAAAGGACCGCATCAGCCGCCCGTAGCCCGGCGCGCAGCTCGCCCAGAAAATCGGCGTAGCCGGGGGTGTCCACGATGTTGATCTTGATGCCGTCGTGTTGCAGCGGTGCGACGGCCAGGGTCACCGACCGTTGCTGGCGCACGGCGGCTGGGTCGTGGTCGCACACGGTGGTGCCGTCCGCAACCGTGCCCGCGCGGCTGATCACCCCGTTGGCGGCCAGCAATGCCTCCACCAACGTCGTCTTACCGGCGCCGGATGGCCCGATCAACGCCACATTGCGGATCACCGACGGGTCCTGTGCCGCCAAGGCTGAATCGGCACGGTCGCCGCTGCCTTTGATGCCCATGAATTCCCACCCTCAGCTGTCCGGATCGTGTGGTCGATCTCACACCGGTGCGCCGGTCGAGGCAACCCCCCGACGGCATTCATCCTGCGACGCTGGCACCGGGCCCGACGTACGATCGGGTGTGAGGTGACCCGTGGCTGGGTTCCTGCCACTGCCGTGAGGAGCGAATTTAGGGTGCAGGCCGATAACAGCAGCATCGAACGCCAGATTGGCACCGCCCGGGTGAAGCGTGGTATGGCCGAAATGCTCAAAGGCGGTGTGATCATGGATGTGGTCACGCCGGAACAGGCCCGGATTGCCGAGGACGCGGGCGCAGTGGCCGTGATGGCACTAGAGCGGGTTCCCGCCGATATCCGCGCCCAGGGCGGCGTTGCTCGGATGAGCGATCCGGACATGATCGCTTCGATCATGGAGGCGGTGTCCATCCCGGTAATGGCCAAGACCCGCATCGGCCATTTCGTCGAGGCGCAAGTTCTCCAGGCGATCGGTGTTGACTACATCGACGAGTCCGAGGTGCTCACCCCGGCCGACGAAGCTCATCACATCGACAAGTTCGCTTTCACGGTTCCATTTGTCTGTGGGGCCACCAACCTTGGTGAAGCGCTGCGGCGGATCTCCGAAGGAGCCGCGATGATCCGCTCCAAGGGGGAAGCCGGCACCGGCAATGTCGTCGAGGCCACCCGGCACATGCGCGCGATCCGCACCGCGATCCGGGCCCTGACCACCATGTCCCCCGAGGAGCTGCCGGCGGCGGCCAAGGAGCTGGGCGCCCCGCTGGAACTGGTCAGCGAGGTCGCCGCGGCTGGCGCGTTACCGGTGGTGTTGTTCACCGCAGGCGGGATCGCCACGCCCGCCGATGCGGCGATGATGATGCAGCTTGGCGCTCAAGGCGTGTTCGTCGGCTCGGGCATCTTCAAATCGGGTGATCCCGCCAAACGGGCGGAAGCGATCGTCAAGGCGACCACATTTCATGACGACCCTGAGATGGTAGCCAAGGTATCCCGAGGGTTGGGCGAACCGATGGTCGGCATCAACCTCGGTGACCTGCCCAACGGGCAGCGGCTGGCCCAGCGCGGCTGGTGATCCCTGGGCAGGGTGCTGCTGACGCTGAGGCGCTGCTGCTCTCAGCGGCCCCGACAATGCAGCCGGGCGCGCGGCTGGGTACCCCCGGTCCTGAAGGCGGGGCTGGCCGGCTGTCCCGAATCAACCGCGGCACCGTGCTGGTGCACGCCGACTTGCACAACCACACGTTGCTGTCCGACGGTGCCGGGGACCCGGAGGCGGCGTTCCCTTCCATGCGCGAGGCCGGCTTGGACGTTGCGGCGCTTACCGACCACGCAATCCGGGGAGCCAGCATTGAAGGAACGGGCACAGGTGGTACGCCGTGGATTGGACTGGATCGAGCCGGTTGGCGACGTACCGGGGCAATCGCCGATATGTATGACCGGCCAGGCGAGTTCACGGCGATCCGCGGCTTCGAGTGGTCACACCCACAGCTAGGTCACGTCAATGCCTGGTTCACCGAGGACTTCACCGATGTCGCGACGCATGGGGCGATGGATGGGCTGTATAGCTGGTTGAGCCGCACCGCCCGGCACAACGGTATTCGCGGCGGTGCCGGATTGGCCGGTTTCAACCACCCGGGCCGGGAGCAGGGCCGGTTCGCGGGTTTCCGCTACACCCCCGCGGTCGCCGAGCAGATGGTCAGCCTGGAAATGTTCAACCGCACCGACGATTACCTCTTCGAAGGGGTTGTGGCAGGTCGCACCTCTCCACTAGTCGCGTGTTTGAATGCCGGCTGGCGCACCGGGCTGCTGGGGGTCAGCGACGAGCACGGCGAGAATTGGGGATTCTCCGGACCTACCGGCCGGGCCGGGCTGTGGGTCACCGAGCACAGCCGGACCGGAGTCGTCGAAGCGTTGCGGGCCCGGCGGTTTTTTGCCACCCGGGTCGCGGGGCTACGGGTGGACGCGATCGCCGGTGGGCAGCGCATGGGTTCGATGCTGCGGCACACCGATGGGCCTGTTGAGTTCGTTCTCGACATCGCGGGCGGCCCAGGATGGGTAGGCCGCAGCTTGCAGGCGCAAGTGCTGCGCCCCGACACACCGGCGCCGGCCGTGGTCGCCGTGGTCGAGGTGCGCTGCGATGAGGTCACGCGCTTCACCGTGCCGATGAGCATTGATGAGGGTAACTGGGTGGTGTTGCGGATTGCCGATCCAGACGCACTCAATGCCACCCCTGGCCCGGCGAACCATCCGGCGAACAATGGCGCGATCGCGTACACCAGCCCCTGGTTTTTGGAAGCTTCACCTTCTCACCGGTAGGCATGCGGCCGCTCGGCCGGCCAACCTCGTACAATTCCTGCTGGCCGTAAGTTTGCTCACAAGCGCGTGTTTGATGTGCTCGCGTTGGTGCATAGTAGGGTATGGAAGCCACGACTCCCGCCGGGCTCCACTCAAAGTCGCCCGGTGACCATAAGCGGTTCGTCATCGACCTCACCGCGTACGAGCGTCGAAGGATATGTGCTGTTCTTGAGGCCATGCCGGATTGGGATCCCGCCGCTGTGCTCGCCGCTGAGACACAGGCTCATGCATTGCTGTATTCCGGACTCGACGCCCAGCAGCGCGCTGTATACGACCTACTGTGCGAGCAGGGGGTGTTCGATGCTCGACGCTGACGCCGATCCTGGCCGCCGTGCCTGGGTGGGATGTCCTAGCTGCGGCGACGACGGCTGCATCACCTGTGCTAACCGGAAGACCTGTGACCTGCATTGGCAGTACCTTCTGGCCAGCGAGGCCCGGCTGCTGTTCCTCCAATGCCCCGGCTGCATGCAGCGGTGGTGGCACGACAGCCGATGCGGCGCGGGCGGCGACCGGCCGGATTGCGATCCACTACGGGTGTTTGCCACCTACCACGGCGACGCTGCTTAAAGCTGCCGCTGTGGGAGAATTGGAAGAGTCACGTTCACGTTGACTCCCAGATTGCTCGTGCGACAGTGCTGTCCGCGTGCAGTCATTAGATCAGTCCAAAGAGCGCGATGGACAATCTCGCTGAATGTTGCTTCAGGGTAACTTCTTTGCGGCGATCGTATTTCCCGTTATCGCGCGTGAATGTCCCGGTTCGGCGTCTGCGCCGAAACGCCATGGCGCAGCGGTTGGTTGTTCGCCGGGGATGCGGCAGGGTTAGCCGCTGACCCATCGCAGCGCGTGCAGGCGCCATGTGAGTAGCTGTACCACAGCCAGCCTGTCGCCGTGCCCTGTTCGTAGTCGAGCAGTCGCTGCAAGTCCGGTGCGGGCAACGAACGAATACGGTGGGCGAGGCTGCCCTCCGGCAGCTGGTCGTAATCGGGAATGGGAAGGGCGGTGCGGTCTGTCACCACACGGGCGTACCGGGTTCGACGTCGTGCCAACCCAGGCTGGGTGATGGTGCGGCCTACCCTTGATGCTGTGCCTGAGAACGGTCCGGTCGTAGGTGTGTTGGCGCTGCAAGGGGATGTACGCGAGCATCAGCGGGCGATTGCCGAGTGCGGTCTGCGCAGCACCCTGGTACGGCGCCCGGTTGAACTTGCCGGGGTGGACGCCCTGATCCTGCCCGGTGGTGAGTCCACGACCATGAGCCGGCTGCTGGTCGTCTTCGACCTCATGGAACCCCTACGAACCCGGCTGGCCGAGGGCATGCCAGCTTACGGAGCTTGCGCGGGGATGATCCTGCTAAGCCGGGAGATTCTGGATGGAACGCCTGATCAGCGATCACTCGCGGCGCTGGACGTGGTGGTGCGCCGCAATGCGTTCGGCCGGCAAGTCGACTCCTTTGAAGCTGATCTGGAGTTCTCGGGTTTACCTGGCGGAAGCGTCCGCGCGGTGTTCATCCGCGCTCCCTGGGTGGAGCAGGTCGGTTCCCGCGTCGAGGTGTTGGCCAGGGTCCCCGACGCGCCCACAGCCGGCAGCGCGGCCGGTAGGATCGTGGCGATTCGGCAGGGGTGCGTGCTGGGCACCGCGTTCCACCCGGAGCTGACCGGCGACCGGCGGGTGCACCAGCTCTTTTGCGAGATGGTCCGGCAGTCCCGGGTGAGGGCATGCAGGTGAGGCCGGCGCGCGATCAAGAGGAGCATGAGCAGCTATGAGCGGCCATTCGAAATGGGCGACGACCAAACACAAGAAGGCCGTGGTCGATGCGAAGCGCGGCAAGCTCTTCGCAAAATTGATCAAAAACATCGAGGTGGCGGCACGCACCGGTGGTGGTGACCCAGACGGCAACCCGACGCTGTATGACGCGATCCAGAAGGCTCGCAAGACATCGGTGCCCACCGACAACATCGAGCGAGCCGTCAAGCGCGGCTCTGGTGCTGATGCCGGCGGTGCTGATTATCAGACGATCATGTATGAGGGATACGGTCCCGGCGGGGTGGCCCTTCTCATTGAATGCCTGACCGACAACCGTAACCGGGCAGCCTCCGAGGTGCGCACCGCCATGACCCGCAACGGCGGCACGATGGCCGATCCCGGGTCGGTGGCGTTCCTGTTCAGCCGCAAGGGCGTGGTGATCGTGCCCCGGCAGCAGGACCTGTCCGAAGACGATGTGCTGGCGGCGGTACTGGATGCCGGTGCAGAAGAGGTCAACAACCTGGGTGAATCGTTTGAGGTGATCTCTGAGGCCAGCGATCTGATCGCGGTACGCACCGCGCTGCGGCAGGCCGGTATTGACTATGACTCGGCCGAGGTCAGCTTCGTGCCCTCGGCGAGCACCCCTCTGGATGCCGACACCGCACGTAAAGTCTTCAAACTCATCGATGCTCTCGAAGACTGCGACGATGTCCAGAATGTCTACGCCAACTTCGACGTCCCCGACGACGTCCTCGCTGAAGTGGGTTGATCCACGGATCGCCCCGGAGTCTGGTGTAGGGTTCGAACGCCTGTTCGTCTTCCGGGGAGGTGCCGGTGCGTGTGCTGGGGGTCGATCCGGGGCTTACCCGGTGCGGGTTAGGGGTGGTCGACGGAGGACCCGGGCGGGCAGTGAGCTGCGTGGCCGTCCATGTCGCGCAGACTCCCCCTGATGTGGCGTTGGGTGCACGACTGCTCACGGTCGCCGACGTGGTGGAGAACTGGATCGCCGAGCACCGCCCCGACGTGGTCGCGGTAGAGCGAGTTTTCAGCCAGCACAACGTCCGCACTGCGATGGGCACCGCACAGGTGGGCGGGGTGGTTGCGCTGATCGCTGCGCAGCGGGGACTCACCGTTGCCTTCCACACCCCCAGTGAAGTGAAGGCGGCCGTCACCGGCTCTGGCCGCGCGGGCAAGGAGCAGGTGACCACCATGATCACGCGATTGCTGGCACTGCCCGCCAAACCGCGGCCAGCGGACGCTGCGGATGCGCTGGCGCTGGCGGTGTGCCACCTGTGGCGGGCACCGATGACCCAGCGGCTCGCGCAGGCTCAACTTCACTCGGCACAGCTGGCGAGGACGCACCGCGCCCGGCTGGCTGCGGCGGCACGCCAGGCGAAAGGAGGGCGATGATCGCCTCAGTGCGAGGACAGGTGATCTCCGTGGAACTGGATCATGCCGTGGTCGAAATGGGTGGAGTCGGGCTGGCGGTACACGCCGTTCCAGCAACCCTGGCCACCTTGCGACGTGGCGAGCAGGCCCGGCTGGCCACCTCGCTGGTGGTGCGCGAGGACTCGCTGACCTTGTACGGCTTCGCCGATACTGCAGCTCGGGAGTTGTTCGTGCTCCTGCAGACCGTCTCCGGGGTAGGGCCCCGGCTCGCGCTGGCGATGCTGGCCGTGCTCGATCCGGAAGCCTTGCGCACAGCGCTGGCCGGGGGGGATATCGCCATGCTCACCCGGGTGCCGGGTATCGGGCGCAAGGGTGCCGAGCGGTTGGTGGTGGAATTGCGGGACAAAGTCGGAGTGCTCGCACCAGCCCCGGGTGCCTCGACAACCGGGGCTGGTGGTGGTGGCCCGGTGCGCACTCAGGTAACCGAGGCGCTGATCGGGCTTGGATTCGCGACCCGGCAGGCCGAGCAGGCCGTGGATGCGGTACTCGCCGACGCTGAGTGCGAACCGATGCACACCCCGGATGTTCTCCGCAGCGCGCTGGCCCGGCTCGGGAGGAACCGGTGACCAGCCCACGACCTGGCTCGGCCGTGGTGGATCCGGCAGATGTGGAGTTGGAGACCACGCTGCGGCCCCGCCGGCTGCCCGAGTTCATCGGCCAGGCGCGCGTGCGCGAGCAGCTGGAGCTGGTGCTCGAGGGTGCCCGGCGGCGGGGTGCCGCGCCAGACCACGTGCTGCTGTCCGGACCACCGGGATTGGGCAAGACCAGTCTTGCCATGATCATCGCTGCCGAGCTAGGCAGTGCGATCCGGATTACCTCAGGACCAGCGTTGGAGCGTGCCGGGGACCTCGCTGCGATGCTATCCAATCTCACCGAAGGCGACGTGCTGTTCATCGACGAGATTCACCGGGTGGCCCGGCCCGCCGAGGAGATGCTCTACCTTGCGATGGAGGATTTCCGGGTCGACGTCGTAGTGGGCAAGGGTCCCGGTGCCACGTCCATCCCCCTGGAGATCGCCCCGTTCACGCTGGTGGGAGCCACCACCCGGTCCGGCGCATTGACCAGCCCGCTACGGGACCGTTTCGGGTTCACCGCGCACATGGAGTTTTACGAGCCTGCCGAGCTTGAACTGGTACTGCACCGCTCGGCCGGCATCCTCGGAGTGGATCTTCGTCCGGATGGGGCTACCGAGATCGCTGCCCGCTCCCGCGGCACACCCCGGATCGCCAACCGGCTGCTTCGCCGGGTCCGGGATTATGCCGAGGTCCGCGCTGACGGCGCGATCACTCTTGAGGTCGCCCGCGCTGCACTGGCCGTTTATGACGTCGACCAACTTGGGCTGGATCGGCTGGACCGGGCTGTTCTCACCGCGTTGGTGCGCACCTTCGGCGGTGGGCCGGTCGGGGTATCTACCCTCGCTGTCGCGGTGGGAGAGGAGCCCGCCACGGTGGAGGAGGTGTGCGAACCGTTCCTTGTCCGGGCGGGCATGCTGGCCCGCACGCCGCGGGGACGGGTGGCCACTGCTGCCGCCTGGCGGCACCTGCGGCTCGAGCCACCCGCCGAAGCGGCTGGTGATGGTGCACCGACGTTATTCGATTCCTAGCAGTGCCACAGCCGTGCGGCCGGGGCTAGAAACCGCCCAACCACAGCCCTACCCCGACGATGAGAATGCCACCAAAGACAACCTGGATGAGCGAGCTGCGCAGCGAGACATCCAAGAAACGCTTCCGGATGCCGGCGATTGCTCCTAGTTCGACGGCAACCACGATCGCGGCCAACACCAGTGCGAGGGTGCGGTCGGGAATCAGGAACGGTAAGGCATGGAACACACCACCAACGGTGGTCATCACCCCGGTAATCGATCCGCGAGTGATGGCCGAGCCTCGACCGGTCTGCCCACCGTCGTCAGACAGTGCCTCGGACAGACCCATGCTGATTCCGGCTCCCAGCGCTGTGGCTAGCCCGACTAGCAATGCCGCATGTGAAGACGACAGCAACGCCACCGCGAAGATCGGGGCCAACGTCGACAGAGTTCCGTCGATGAGCCCGACCAGACCTGGCTGGACGTAGCGCAGGACGAACGCGCGCTCGTCGGCTTCGATGCGGCCCAGCAGGGAGTGCGCAAAACCGGTGTCCAGTGGTAGCGCCGGGCTTGAGATGGTGTCGACGACTCGCAGCCGCGTCATGGTGGCCGTTGCGCTGTTGGCGGCGCGGTCGGCGACCAGAGCGTGGGCGCCGGTTGAGCTGGTGTCCAGCGCGTGGGCGCTAGGTCGGTAACGAGGTGTGGAGTAGCGGTGCGACGGCAACGCGTCGTCCTTTCGTCGGCGGCCTGGGCTTCGATTGGGCTGCATCTCGCTCGGGACTGCGGGCGCAACCCTAAGGAATCGAATCCGGTCTCCCAGAAAGCTGAGAGTGCCGGTTTGCGGCACTGCGCCCACAGGTCGTCATCGGGCGACGAGAGACCTGCCGCTATGCCGATCAGCGGCCGCCATTACGCCTTTCGGCCCACACTGTGCTCAGCATGGCGTTGGGTTGCCACCGCCGGTGGGGTGACCTGGCACACTCGGTGCAGGAACGCTGATGGTGATCGGAGAACCATGGACCCCCTGTTCCTGCCGTTGCTTTTTATCGTCGTCCTCGCGGTGCCGCTGATCATGAATGCTCGCCGGCAGAAGAGGGCGATAGCAGATGCACAACGGCTGCAGAGCTCGTTAACTACTGGCGACCGCGTCGTTACCACCTCTGGCGTGTACGCGACTGTGGTCGGCACCACGGACGACATGACGGTGGACCTGGAGATCGCTCCAGGAGTACGTACCAGATGGCTGCGCGCCGCGATCCGGGAAAGGATCAGTGACGACAGGGCCGGTGACGGCAGAGCCAGCGCGCCGCTGGCATCTCCTGGTGACGGCGGCAGAACCGACGTCCCCTGACTGGCTGGGCGCCAGGGCGCTACGCTCCCGCAGCTGCACATCCCAGCCCCACCGACCGCGTCGCCCGCGGTGCTGGCACAGTAGAACCACCTCGCCGATGCGGCACAGCGCGCAGGGCAGCGTAGTGAATGAGGAGAGTCACCCACGTGGCACCACCGGCCGGGCGCTTCCGCCCCTGGCGTTACTTGGCGGTCTTTGCCGGGGTCGTTGCGCTGCTGTACTCACTGGTCTTTCTCACGGGTGGTGGTCAGCCCACCCCGAAGCTGGGCATCGATTTGCAAGGCGGCACCCGGGTGACCCTCACTGCCCGGACCGTCGACGGCCGGCCACCCTCACGCGAGTCTCTCGATCAGGCTCGGCAGATCATCGAACAACGAGTTAACGGGATCGGTGTCAGCGGGGCCGAGGTCGTGCTCGATGGCGTCAATCTGATCATCACGGTACCCGGCGAGAACGGTGACCAAGCGCGGACCCTCGGGCAGACCGCCAAGCTGTATTTCCGCCCAGTACTGTCCGAGGAGCCAGCGGCGGCGCCTGCACCGACTCCTGGGGCGACCCCCCCGGCTGGTAGCGGTCCAGCCGCACCGTCCGGTTCGCCATCACCGAGTCCCGCGCCGGGCGCACCAGCACCCGTGGCACCCCAGCAGGCGCAACAACCGCCTCCCGGCGAGCCAACCCCCAGCCCGACACCGGCTCCGACGCCGAAGCCCGGGGCTCCTCCCAGCAGCGCGCCGACGCCGCCGGTCGGCAGTGCTCCAGCGGATTCGGCCAATCCAGAGTTGGCCGAGCAGATCCGGCAGGCCCGGGTCCGGCTACAGAGCACGGATCCAGCGGTGCAGCAACAGGCGCTGGCTACGCTGAACTGCGCTGCCCCCAGCCCGCTGCTCGGCAATGACGATCCGAACCTTCCGCTGGTGGCCTGCGATCAGCACCACACCGCGAAGTACCTGCTGGGCCCCGCATTCTTGTCCGGCGAGCAGATCGCCAACGCGTCATGGGGGCCTAGGTCGGACGGCCCCGGCTACGAGGTGCGGCTTGACCTCAAGCCCCAGGGTGAAGATCTCTGGGGCCAATACACCGCGGCCAACATCGGTAAGCAGGCGGCATTTGTGCTGGACACCGAGGTTGTGTCTGCACCGCAAATCACTTCAGCCATCCCGCCTGGAGAGCAAACCCGAGTCACCGGCAGCTTCACCCAAACCGAGGCCAAGAATCTCGCCGACGTGCTCAAGTACGGTTCGCTGCCGCTGTCGTTCCAGTCCTCTGAATCCGAGACGGTTTCGGCCACCCTGGGTCTGTCCTCGCTGCGGGCTGGTCTGCTGGCCGGCGCGCTCGGGCTGGCGGTGGTGTTCGTCTACTGCCTGTTCTACTACCGGGTGCTGGGTGTGCTGACGATCTTGTCGTTGGCATTGTCGGGGATCATCGTTTACGCCGTGCTTGTGTTGCTCGGGCGATGGATCGGGTTCACCCTTGACCTCGCCGGTGTCGCTGGGTTCATCGTGGCGATCGGCATCACCGCGGACTCCTTTGTGATCTTTTTCGAGCGCCTCAAAGACGAGGTCCGGGACGGCCGGACGTTCCGCTCTGCGGTTCCCCGGGCCTGGATTCGAGCCCGCCGCACGATCCTGTCCGCGGACGCGGTGAGCTTCCTGGCCGCCGCGGTGCTCTACGTGCTGGCGGTGGGCCAGGTGAAGGGTTTTGCATTTACCCTGGGAATGTCCACGGTGCTCGACTTGGTGGTGGTCTTCCTTGCCACGCACCCACTGGTGGCGCTGGCATCACAATCCCCGGTGTTGTCGCAGCCTGCGCTGTCCGGGCTCGGGGCTGCGCAGCGGGCCGGGGCTGCCAGCCGCTCCGAGCTGGCAGCAGCTGGGAAGGGATCCTGATGGCGGGCACGCTCGGACGCCTGTACACCGGAACCGGTGCGTTTGACATCGTCGGGCGGCGGCGGATCTGGTATTCGATATCCGGCTTGCTCGTCGTGGTTTGCCTGCTGTCGATCCTGCTGCGTGGCTTCAATCTCGGGATCGACTTCGAAGGCGGCACCCGGCTGCAGCTTCCGGCTCGGGGTGCGCAGGGCGTCATCACTACCCAGCAGGTTGAGCGGGTGTTCACCGAGGCCGCGGGCCAGCCCCCGGAGTCGGTCCAGACCGTCGGTACGGGGTCGGCGGCCAGCATCTTGATCCGCTCTGGTGCCTTGGACACTCACAAGACCTTCGTGGTCAAGAAAGCCCTCTTTGATCAGCTACACCCGCTGGGTAAGGACGGCCGGCCCAGCCAGCAGGCGATCAGCGACAGCGCGGTGAGCGCAACGTGGGGCGGCGAGATCAGCAAGCAGGCTTTGATCGCGCTGGTGGTGTTTCTCGCCCTGGTCAGCGTTTTCCTGGCGATCTATTTCGAGTTCCGGATGGCCATGGCGGCGCTCATCGCCCTGGGGCACGACGTGCTGGTGACCGCGGGGGTCTATTCGCTGATCGGCTTCGAGGTCACCCCCGCATCAGTCATCGGTCTGCTCACGATTCTCGGTTTCTCCCTCTATGACACCGTCGTGGTGTTCGACAAGGTGCAGGAAAACACCCGGGGCCTGCTGGGTCTGACTCGGCGAACCTATGCCGAGGCGGCCAACCTGGCGATCAACCAGACCCTGATGCGTTCCATCAACACCTCCTTGATTGCGGTTTTGCCGGTACTGAGCTTGCTCGTGGTCGGCGTTGGCCTGCTGGGTGTGGGGACACTCAAGGACCTCGCTTTGGTGCAGATGGTGGGCATCTTGGCTGGGGCGATGTCTTCGATCGTGCTAGCGACCCCGTTGGTCGTCGATCTCACGATGAGGCGACCGGAGTACCGGCAGCAGGCTGAGCGGGTCGCCCAGCGCCGCGCCAAGCTGGCCCGCAAGGTGACGAACGCCGAGCCCGACAGTGTCGGCGAACCTTCCGGCGATGACCCCACCATCGTGGCCGGTGACGCCCCGACGACCGCGCCGGTCCTGCCGCCCAAGAGCGGGAGGAGTGCACCCGCTGGTCGCAGGGGACAGCCTGTCGGTAAGAGCAAGAGGCCGTCGGGCAAGGCAGGCAGATCCTCGGGTCATTAACGCCACAAAGTCGCATGACTACGCTCCGTGTGTAGAGACTGCGCAGCGTAACAATCTGTTGACCGGTCGCTACGGCATTCCTCACTTTCCATCACCTATGTGGTGCGTTGTCCTACCGAGTCCTTGCTTCCAGCCCCGTTTAGTAGAACGCTCAGTAGTCAGGTGCCGGGCGTCGCTCCGAGGAGTGACGAATGGGGGCGGCACCGTGCGGGGGCGACCAGGGAGGATCTGGTATGGCGGGGTGGTCCGTTCCGGGCGTGGTGCATCTCGGGCAGGTGCGTGAAGACCCGGTGGGCCGGCGGGTTATTGCCCGCCACCGCCTCACCCGGAAAACTTTCGCGATCACTTACCTCTCGCCGGAAGTACTCGCCGATGCGGAGTTTCGCGCTCGGTTCGAGGCCGAATGCGCCCGGGTGAGCCGAGTCCGCCGGTCCGGAATTGCTCGTGTCCACCGCTACGTAGCTTGCGACGACGGTGCTGCCGTCGTCGGCGAGCACATCAACGGACCCACGCTGCGGTCACTGTTGATCGCCCAAGGCGCTCTCGGTGCTGAGGCCGCGCTGGTCATACTCAAGGACCTGCTGCGGGCATTGGCGGCCTGCCACCAGGCCGGTCTGGCCCACGGGGACGTCAAGCCCGAGCACGTGTCCCTGACTTCTGCCGGGACCTCGGGCGGCCGGGTACGGCTGCGGGACTTCGGGCTCTGGACGGCCGCAGGCCGGCGGCGGCTCGCCCAATCCACCCCGTTCTACCTTGCGCCCGAGCAGTGGAGTGG
The DNA here is from genome assembly GCA_021324675.1 of Actinomycetota bacterium. Classification (GTDB taxonomy): domain Bacteria; phylum Actinomycetota; class Actinomycetes; order Mycobacteriales; family Pseudonocardiaceae. The sequence goes on along the minus strand of JAJPIR010000296.1, from coordinate 5,168 downwards.
TCCTGCGGTCAGCCGCCCGAGCAGCGACGTTTATGCCGCCACCGTGACATTCTTCGAATGTCTCGCCGGCGCACCGCCGTTCTACGCTGACGACCCTGCCGAGCTTGCGGCCAAGCATCAAGACAGCCTGGTTCCCATTGAGGTGATTCCCGAAGGTCTGCGGGACTTGGTGTTGCACGGCCTTGCCAAAGACCCCCGCGCTCGGCTCGACGCGCGAGCCTTGCTTGCCGCCGTCGGTGATGTGGCTGCCCAGGTAGCCGGATCTCACTGGGAACGGCAAGGGCGCCGCGAACTGGGGGCACATCTGAGTCGCCGCTCGACGCTGGCAGAGATCTCTGCCCTGAACCGGCGAATCAGCGGTGCCGGCCGGGTGGCGTACCACCGGCCCGTTCGGCTGGCCGCAGTGATGGGTGGGGCATTGGCATTGGCCGCCGGCCTGTCCAGCCCGCCACTAGCTGTCATCCCGGGTATGGACATCTTCGGTTCGGGTGAAAGGCCCCCGGTGCAGGCGTTCCCTGAGCCCGATCATGGGCCTCTGGCGATGCGCGTAGTGACCAACGGTCGCCCCGCAGACCGCGCCTCTACGTCGGCGGCCAAGCTGCGGGCGGTGGGGCCGGTGGAGGCGACGCGACCGCGGCCCTCAGAGGTTCCTCGTGCGAACGTTGCGGCCGGACCCTACGACTACGCTCAATCCGACCTGCTGCGCCACGGCACGGACCAGGAGGAACGTGCTACGACCCGATCAACGCCGGATCAGTTCAGCCGGGGGTGCGCCGGGCAATCGGGTGGTGGTGACAGTCCGTGCACGGCGGTGCACCCGGAACAGCCGGCGCCAGGCTCGGCCGGATCACCAGCTGATTCTTATGAGGTGTCGATCCCCGTGGCCCTCCCGGCCCCGCTGCCACCGGTCAATGTGCCGGTTCAACTACCCATCCCGATCCAGCTGCCCGTGCCGGTGCGCGACCTCAATCCTCCCGCTATTCCGAACAGAACCGGCCCTGAAAAAGACTTCCGCGCCGTGCGGAGCCTGCCCTCCAGAATCGATTCTCAAGTACCGAAAAAAATGACGGTGCGGACCTCTCGATCAGACGCTGGTCGCAAGTCATTCGGATCGCCGAGAACACTTTCTGACAGAGGCTTCGGTGGGTCCAGAGGCGCGGGCAAGATGGGCAGAACCAGGTAGTTCACCTCGACTGTGGACGACCTGACAACCTTGCTCCGGCCGCTGATTCGTGAGATCGCAGACTTCCCGCAGTCGGGAGTCCTCTTTCGCGATCTCGCACCGGTATTCGCCGATGCAGCGGCATTTCGCGCCGTTGTCGATGGATTGATCATTTCCAGCCCGCAGGTTGATGTCGTGATCGGTGTCGAGGCCCGTGGTTTCCTGCTCGGCGCGGCAGCAGCCTACGCGCTAGGTGCTGGTGTGGTTGGTGTGCGCAAACCTGGCAAATTGCCGGTTGTCGCAGATCGGGAGACCTATGCTTTGGAGTACGGCGTGGCGTCGCTGGAATTGGCCGATGGCGTGCTCCGGCCTGGTCAGCAGGCCCTGGTGGTCGACGATGTGCTGGCGACCGGGGGTACGGTAGCTGCGGCCTGCGCGCTGGTCGAGCGGGCCGGAGCCACAGTCAGCGCCATCTCGGTCCTGCTGGAGATCGCTTCGCTAGGTGGCCGGGATCGGTTGCCCGGGCGGCAGGTGCATGCGTTGATCACGGTCTGACCGCTGGGGCCGGGCCTATCTTCGGCCGGTGTCGCGGAGGGCCAGGTGATGCTGGGGGAAATTGATGCGACAGTCTGGGCGGTACTCTAAAGATCTGCGGCAAAGACCTGATGATGGTCACTATCCGGCGGGAGAGTGCGGTATGAGCCAGGACCTGCAGCGCGTTGAGGCGCCGCTGGCCGGCTCGGATCCAACCGCCGTTGTCCAGCGGCCGCCGTCGGCAACGCGGCGGGTTCGGGCCCGGTTGACGCGGCGGATCACGGCACGGCCCGGGTCGGTCAGGCCGGTTCTGGAACCGCTCGCCGGGGTGCACCGCGCGCTCCATCCCAAAGCCGATCTCGCATTGTTGCAGCGTGCCTATGACGTCGCCGAAGAAAAACACGCCAACCAGAAGCGCAAGTCTGGCGATCCCTACATCACCCATCCGTTAGCGGTCTCGACAATCCTCGCCGAACTGGGGATGGACACCACCACGCTGGTGGCCGCGCTACTGCACGACACCGTGGAGGACACCGACTACTCGCTGGGCCGGTTGTCCGAAGACTTCGGCGCGGTGGTCGCACACCTCGTTGACGGCGTCACCAAGCTGGACAAAGTCAAACTGGGCGCCGCTGCCGAAGCGGAGACCATCCGCAAGATGGTCATCGCGATGGCTCGAGACCCACGCGTGCTGGTGATCAAATTGGCCGACCGGCTGCACAACATGCGCACCATCCGCTTCCTGCCGCCCGAACAGCAGGCCCGCAAGGCGCGGGAGACTCTCGAGGTTTTCGCCCCGCTGGCTCACCGGCTGGGTATGGCCACCATCAAGCGGGAGCTGGAGGACCTGTCTTTCGCGATCCTTCATCCGAAGAAATATGACGAGATCGTGCGGCTTGTGGCCAATCGCGCACCGTCCCGGGACACCTACCTGCGCACTGTTATCGATGAGATCTCCGCGCAACTGGCTGGAGCGCGAATCATCGGAACTGTCGAGGGTCGACCGAAACACTATTACTCGATTTATCAGAAGATGATCGTCCGCGGCCGCGATTTCGATGACATTCATGACCTTGTCGGAGTACGGATCATGGTCGACGAGGTCCGCGATTGTTACGCCGCGATCGGCGTCGTGCATTCAGTGTGGCAACCGATGCCGGGCCGGTTCAAAGACTACATCGCACAACCCCGATTCGGTGTCTACCAGTCCTTGCATACCACGGTTATCGGGCCGGATGGCAACCCGCTGGAGGTGCAGATTCGCACTCGTGCCATGCACCGCACCGCGGAATACGGTATCGCTGCGCATTGGAGGTACAAGGAAACCCGCGGTACACACAACGGCGCGACTAACGGAACCATCGACATCGACGAAATGGCGTGGATGCGCCAGTTGCTCGACTGGCAGCGGGAAGCCGCTGACCCCAGCGAATTCCTTGAGGCGCTGCGCTACGACCTGGCTACCCGAGAAATCTTCGTTTTCACCCCCAAAGGGGAAGTCATCACGCTGCCCACGGGCTCCACCCCAGTGGATTTCGCTTACGCGGTGCACACCGAGGTGGGAAACCGGTGCATCGGCGCCCGAGTCAACGGCCAACTTGTGGCGCTTGAGCGCAAACTGCAAAACGGTGAAGTCGTCGAGATCTTCACTTCGAAAGCGGAAGGCGCAGGCCCAAGCCAGGACTGGATGTCGTTCGTCGCCTCCCCACGGGCTCGGGCAAAGATCCGGCAGTGGTTCGCCAAGGAGCGCCGCGAGGAGGCCATCGAGGCAGGCAAGAACGCCATCGCCAAGGAATTGCGCCGGGTTGGCCTACCGGTGCAGCGGCTGGTGTCCGTTGAGTCGATGGTCGCGGTGTCCCGAGAGTTGCGCTATCCCGACGTCAGCGCCCTTTACGCGGCGGTCGGCGAGCACCACGCTTCCCCACGACATGTGGTGCAACGCCTGGTCGCGCTACTCGGTGGTGAGGAGGGCGCCGACGATGTGCTGGCCGAGAGGGCGACCCCGTCGACCGTCCAGCGCCGCCGACCCTCCGGTGACTCCGGCGTGCGGGTCCGCGGCGCCACCGACGTCTACGCCAAACTTGCTCGGTGCTGCACCCCTGTGCCTGGCGACGAGATCCTCGGTTTTGTCACCCGTGGCAGCGGGGTCAGCGTGCACCGGACCGACTGCACCAATGCCGAATCGCTGCGGGCACAGCCCGACCGATTGGTCGAGGTGGAATGGGCACCCTCATCGTCCTCAGTATTCCTGGTCGGTATCCAGGTTGAGGCGCTGGACCGGCACCGGCTGCTGTCCGATGTCACCAAGGTGCTGGCGGATGGGCGGGTCAACATCCTGTCTGCCTCGGTCACGACCACCCGCGATCGGGTAGCGGTGAGCCGGTTCTCTTTCGAGATGGGTGATCCCAAGCACCTGGGGCACGTCCTGCGAGCGGTGCGCAACATCGAAGGCGTCTACGACGTCTACCGTGTTACGTCATCCAACTGAAGCGTCAGGTAGCCGGGACCTCAACAGCGGTGATGGTGACCGGCTGGTTCGGCTTGCCACCGCCCGGAGAGGGTTCCAATGACCCGTCGTCGCCCGCCTTGGCGATCTGATCGAGGACAGTGAGTCCGGCCGGGGCGATCGTGGCGAACACGGTGTACTGGGGCGGCAGCTCGGTTTTGCCGTAGATCAGGAAGAACTGGCTGCCGCCACTGTTGGGTTGGCCGGTGTTGGCCATCGCGACGTAACCCCGCGCGTAGGTCAGTTCCGGAAAGAATTCGTCGGGGATGGTGTATCCCGGCCCTCCGGTTCCTGAGCCGGTCGGATCGCCGCATTGCAAAACGTGCAACGTTGCGTTGGTGACCAACCGGTGGCACGGGCTGTTGTTGTAATAGCCCTGCTTGGCCAGGCTGAGGAAGCTGTTGACCGTGCAGGGCGCCAGCGCCCGGTCAAGGGTCAGGGCGATGGGGCCGGCCGAAGTCTGCATGGTCGCGGCCACGGTGCCTGTGGCCGCAGTGTTGCCGGCCGCTGGTGGCTTCACTGGCCTGGCCGGAGGCTGCGGGGTTCCCGGGTACTGGCAGTCGACGAAGGCCGGCAATGGCTGAGGCCGGACCGGCGCAGCGGCTGGTGTGCTGTCCGGGTGCAGCGGGTCCGTCTTGGCCGGAGTGGCCTGCGGGTGCGGTTTCGCGGCGGTGTTGACGTTCCGGTCATGGCTGGGCAACAACTTGATGAGCGCCACGATCCCGATCACCAGCACCACTGTGATACCGCCGGCGATCACGGCGTTGCGGCGGCGCGCCTTGGTCCGCTGCGCGCGGCGGGCGAGCTGGCGATCCAGTTTGCGCTTCGCGGCCTCGCGACGCTGCTCGTTCGTGGGCACCCGGACTCCTGTGGCTTTGAGTAGCAATCGCCGCGCAGTCTAAGAGGCCCGCCAGTGAGCCAGACGTCAGCCTCAGCCCTAGGGTGGATCTGTGCTCGTGGCAGGTT
>JAJPIR010000200.1 GCA_021324675.1 Actinomycetota bacterium | reverse complement strand
TCACTCATAACCCCGTTCGTAGCACGACCTCAGCGCAAATGGCTGCCAAACCAGTTCAGGGTGCGAGCCCAGGCTTCGGGTGCGACGGACTGGTCTGCGTGGAAACAGCAGTGCACCAGATCGGTGGCCACGTGCGCGGAATGCGCGGCGTCCCGCAACTTGTGCACCTCTTCCTCGGGCACCCCGCCATCCCAGCCGTAGATGCCCAGCCAGGGGCAGCGCAGCGCGGGCGCGATGTCCACCAGCGCAGGCAACGTCGCCGCTACCGGCTGGACCACCCCGATCCCGCAGACGGTGACGGCAGCGCCGAGATCGCGTTGGGTGGCGACCATGAGCGCCACGGTGCCGCCCAAGCCGAAGCCCACCACGCCAAGCCGGTCGGTGGTCACGCCGCGTTGCGCCAGCCAGCGAAACGCAGCATCGGTGTCAGCGTGGACGGACTGCGCGGTCAGCCGCTCGACGTACCAGCGCGCGGCTTCCCCGTCGCGGTCCCGGTCGTCGGGCACCACGTCCACCCCGTCGCGGTGATAAAGGTGCGGGATCACGGCCAGCCAGCCCTCACCAGCCAATCCCGTAGCAAGCTGCCAGACGGCGTCAGTGACACCCCGGCGATCAGGGCCGACGACGATGCCACCGCGGACGGAAGATTCGGGCGTGACAACGGAAATCGGACACCTGGTGCCATCGAAAAGTGGGACCTGCTCAACGGTGCGTTGCGTCATTGCCCCACTCACTCGTCGGTGGGTAAACATAGAGTTGGCGCATGGTACCCGTTGTGGTGCTCACCACCCTGAAAGATCACCTGTTTGAGCGGACCACGTGGCCCTCCCTGCTGGCGGGCTCGGCGACAACGCAGCGGGAAAGACTAGGTATGCGACCATGGGTCGCGTGATCAGGGCCGATCTCGACCAGCTACCGAGCTATGTGCCGGGCCGCAGCATCCCGGGTGCGGTGAAACTGGCCAGTAACGAAGTCGCCGCGGCCCCGCTGCCCAGCGTCATCGCGGCGATTGCGGAGGCCGCCGCGGGGGCCAACCGTTACCCGGACAATTCGGTGACTGCGCTGCGGGCACGCCTCGCGGCCCAGCTGGACGTGCCCACGAGCCAGGTCGCCACCGGCCCAGGGTCGGTGGCGCTGTGCGAGCATCTGGTGCGTATCACCTGCGGGCCGGCCAACGAGGTTGTCTTCGCCTGGCGCTCGTTCGAGGCCTACCCGATCATCACCCACGTGACCGGCGCCCACCGGCGCCTGGTGCCGCTGCGCGGCGACCATACCCACGACCTACCGGCGATGCTGGCCGCGATCACTTCGCAAACCCGGCTGGTGTTCGTGTGCAATCCCAACAACCCCACCGGCACGGCGGTGCCGCGTGCGGAGCTGGTCGCTTTTCTCGACGCGGTGCCGGACGGCGTGCTGATCGTGCTCGACGAGGCCTACCACGAGTTCGTCACCGATCCCGCGGTCGCCGACGGGGTCGCCCTGAGCCGGGGTCGGGACAACCTGGCCGTGCTGCGCACGTTCTCCAAGGCCTACCGGCTGGCCGGCCTGCGAGTGGGCTATTGCGTGGGACCCGAGCCGGTGATCACCGCCCTGCACAAGGTGGCAGTGCCGTTCGGCGTCACCACGCTGGCCCAGGCTGCCGCGCTGGCCAGCCTGGACGCCGCGGATGAACTACTCGCCCACTGCAAGGACGTCGCCGCGGAGCGGGATCGGGTGCGCGGCGAGTTGCTCGCGATGGGTTATGCCGTCCCGGAATCGCAAAGCAACTTCGTCTGGCTGCCCTTGGGCAACCGTAGCGCGGCATTCAACGAGCATTGCCTGGCGCGCAAGATCGTGATCCGTCCGTTCGCCGGCGACGGGATCCGCGTCACCATCGGCGATCCCGCCGAAAACGAGGCATTCCTCGCCGCTGCCCGCGACTGGCTGAAGACGGCTCAGCCGCCTATGTAGCTCATTTCTACTTTGGGCAGGCCTACGGTCGCGGTGGTCCGCTCGGAGGAGTACCGGTCGGTCCGGGCCTTCCAGACACCCGTGATCCGCTGGAGCAGCTCCTCATCGGTAGCCCCGTCGCGCAGCGGGCCGCGCAGGTCGTGACCGATACCCGCGAACAGGCAGGTGTACAACTCACCCTTGGCGGACAGCCGCGCCCGGGTGCATGAGCCGCAGAACGGCTGGGTGATCGAGGTGATCACGCCCACCTCACCCGCGCCGTCGAGATAGCGGTACCGCGCGGCCACTTCGCCGACATAGTTAGCGTCCAGTGGTTCGATCGGCCAGACGGCGTTGAGGGTGTTGACGATCTCCGCGGCTGGCACGACCTCGTCCAGTTGCCAGCCGTTGGTGGCACCGACGTCCATAAATTCGATGAAGCGCACCACGTAGCCGTGATCCCGCCCGAAAGCAGCGAGGTCGAGGATGCCTTGGCCGTCATTGACTCCACGCTTGATCACCGTATTGATCTTCACGGGGGTCAGGCCGGCTTCAGCGGCAGCGGCGATGCCTTCGATCACCCGGTCAAGGGGGAGCTTCACATCACTCATGGCGCGGAAGATCTCCGGATCCAGCGAATCCAAGCTGACCGTGACCCGCCCCAGACCGGCATCCCGCAGCGTGCGCGCCTTTTTGGCCAGCAGCGACCCGTTGGTCGTCATGGCGACTTCGTCGATGCCGTCAATCCCGATCAGCTGTTCGACGAGCCGCTCGATGCCATGGCGCAGCAGCGGCTCCCCACCGGTTAAACGGACTTTCCGGACGCCCAGACCGGCAAACAATTTAGTCAGCCTGTCGATCTCTTCAAATGTGAGCAGCTCGGAAGATTTCATGAACGGGAAGTCGGCGCCGAAGACATCGCGCGGCATGCAGTAGCAGCAGCGGAAGTTGCACCGGTCGGTAACCGAGATCCGCAGATCCCGTAGGCGGCGCCCGAACGTATCGCTCACTGTGTTCATGGCTTCCATTTGATCACACTACCCCTTTTTTTCTCTTGATGTCCTTGTTCGCAGGCCAGGCGGCGCCGGTTCATAGGCCGGTTCATAGGTTGGGCACAAACATGCTGTACAACGCGGCAACAACGGCAAATCAATCACTTTATGTAACTAGTTCACCCGTTCGTGCAGCTAACGGATCGGCGGCGCCGGGCGAAAACAAGGTGACTGGTACGTGCGGTAACCGAACGTGGTGGTCGCTCACGCAGTGTTCCACTTCACTTCCTGGGGAGGTTGGCGTGTCGGTACCAGCACAGCCAAGCCCGTTGCGTGGTGGCGCAGGCGGCCTGACCTTCACCCTTGGCCTGGTGGCCGCAGTCGGCGTGGTGGTGTATGCGGCCTGGTTGGCTATTACCGCGGTGGCAGCAGCGTCAGGTATGGGAACAACGGCCGCCGAGCACGTCAGCGGCACTGTTGTGGGTGCCATCCACCGTG
>JAJPIR010000079.1 GCA_021324675.1 Actinomycetota bacterium | reverse complement strand
GACCAGCACGGTGAGCCGATCGAGGTGCAGGGCACCGAACGCCTGGCGCGAGCGATCCAGCATGAGACCGATCACCTTGACGGAGTGCTGTTCATCGACCGGCTCGATCCCGAAACCCGCAAGCAGGCGATGCGGGAGATCCGGCAAGCGCGGTGGTTCGGCGCGCCAGAGCCGGTAGTGAGGTTCAGCCCGCACCCGATGCTGGGCAAGGTGCGCTGAACAGTGCGGCTGGTTTTCGCCGGTACGCCCGAAGCGGCGGTGCCCGCGCTGCAAGCGCTGCTGGACTCTGACCGCCACGAGGTCGTCGCAGTGGTGACCCGGCCCGATGCGCCGGCTGGACGCGGGCAACGGTTGACGCGGTCCCCGGTAGGGGCACTGGCTGACGAGGCCGGGATTGAGGTACTCACCCCGCGCCGCCCCTCCGAACCGGACTTCCTGGCCCGGTTGTCCATCCTGGCCCCGGACTGCTGCCCGATCGTGGGCTACGGGGCACTGATACGACGGTCCGCGCTGGACATCCCCCGGCATGGTTGGGTGAACCTGCATTTCTCGTTGCTGCCCGCATGGCGCGGCGCGGCGCCGGTACAGGCTGCGATCCTGCACGGGGATGAGATCACGGGAGCGTCCACTTTCGCGCTCGAGGAGGGGCTGGACACCGGCCCGGTATACGGCACGGTCACCGAAGTGATCCATCCCGATGACACCGCCGGTGAGCTGCTGTCCCGGTTGGCCCGCGCCGGGGCCGGCCTGCTGGTGGCGACCCTCGACGGCATCGCCGATGCAACGGTGCATCCAGTTCCCCAACCCGCCGACGGCGCGTCGTACGCACCTAAGATCACCGTGGAGGACGCGCACATCAACTTCGACGCACCGGCCTTCGCGGTGCACCGCCAGATGCGCGCTGTCACGCCTGCCCCCGGCGGCTGGGTGCTGTTCCGCGATCAACGACTGGGCGTCGGGCCGGGGCAGCTGACTGATGTTGGCGGGCTGGCGCCCGGTGAGCTACGCGTGGCCAAGCGCGAAGTGCTGGTTGGTACGGCCACCGCGGCACTGCGGTTGGGCGAGATCACCGCGCCCGGCAAGCGGGCGATGCCTGCGCCGGACTGGGCCCGGGGCGCCCGACCCCAACCTGGGGAATGTTTCCGGTGACGGCGCCGCGCAGACCTTCCCGGCCACCCCGGCCTCGACCGCCTCGCCGCCGCTCCGGGCCCAGCCGGCCGCCAGTGGAAGATCCTGCCCGCCAGGCTGCGCTGGACGTGCTTGCAGCGGTGCGTGCCCGTGATGCCTATGCGAATCTCGTGTTACCCGGCCTGCTGCGGCAGCGAGGGATCACCGGGCGAGACGCCGCGCTGGCCACCGAGCTGTGTTATGGAACCTGTCGCGCTCAAGGTTTGCTGGATGCGGTGCTGCAGCGCTGCATGGACCGGCCCTTGTCTGAGGTCGACGGTGAGCTGCTGGACGCCTTGCGGCTGGGCAGCTACCAGCTGCTCCGGACGCGCGTGCCGCCCCATGCCGCGGTGGGCACCACTGTGGATCTGGTACGGGCCGCTCGGGGAAACGCTGCCGCCGGCTTCGTCAACGCGGTGCTGCGCCGGGTAGCTGAGCAGGACGAGCAGGCTTGGGTGCAAGCCGTAGCACCGGCGCTCGACGATGATCCAGTGGGCCACCTGGCGATGGCACACCCGCACCCGCGGTGGATTGCACAGGCCTTCATTGACGCGCTGGCCGGTGACCTCCACGAACTGGCGAACGCGCTGGCCGCCGACGACGCCCGCCCACTGGTGCACCTGATGGCGCGCCCAGGTCAGATCAGTGCCGCTGAACTCGCGGCCGCCGTAGGCGGCAAACCTGCGCCCTATTCACCCTACGGGGTGCACCTGGCCGAGGGCGGTGACCCCGCTGATCTGGTTCCGGTACGACAACGTCTGGCGCACGTGCAAGACGAGGGTAGCCAGCTTGTCGCCTTGGCGCTGGCTGCAACGCCGCTGGACGGCCCCGATGCCCGCTGGCTGGATCTGTGCGCCGGACCCGGTGGCAAGGCGGCCTTGTTGGGGGCACTCGCCGTCAGCCGGGGCGCAAGCGTGGACGCCGTGGAAAAGGCCGAGCACCGGGCCCGGTTGGTCGATCAGGCTTGTGCCGGGCTGCCGGTGACGGTGCATGTGGCTGACGGACGGGACAGCGGGCTGCCGGATCGAGTTTACGACCGCGTGCTGGTGGACGCACCGTGCACCGGTCTCGGGGCACTGCGCCGCCGACCTGAGGTGCGCTGGCGGCGGCAGGCCAGCGAGGTCGCCGGTCTGGTCCGGCTGCAGCGCGAGCTGCTGGTGGCAGCGCTGCGACTGGTCCGGCATGGTGGCGTGGTCGCCTACGTCACCTGCTCACCGCACCCCGACGAGACGATCGGCGTCGTAGCCGACGTGGTGCGGCGCACACGCGCCGTGCGGATCGACGCCCGGCCAGCGTTCCTGGGAGTGCCGGGGCTTGGCGACGGTCCCCACGTGCAGTTGTGGCCACACCGGCATGGCACCGACGCGATGTTCTGTGCGTTGCTGCAGGGCTGAGTCCGGGCAGAGTCAGCGTTGAGCTAAATCGATAACACTCCGAGCGTAGCTTGGAGAATTATAAGGCGCGGATTCCCAGGGGACTGTGCGGTTGTGCCCAGATCGCTCGAACAGCGTCGAGCAAGAGCACGACCAGATCGAGGAGTGGGATGATCCAGCTCGAGGGCATCACCAAGGTTTACCGGATGGGGAAAATCCAGGTGCCAGTACTCCATGGCATCGACTTGACCATCGACGACGGTGAGCTTGTCGCCATCATGGGCCCCTCCGGATCGGGCAAGACCACGTTGATGAACATCTTGGGTTGCCTTGATACTCCGACCAGCGGCCGCTATCTCCTGGACGGCACTGACGTGAGCCGCCTATCCGATAACCGGCTCGCAAAGATCCGTAGCCGCAAGATCGGATTCGTGTTCCAGTCGTTCAACTTGGTAGCCCGCACTAGCGCCCTGCGCAACGTCGAGCTTCCGTTGATCTATGCCGGTGGACGAATCCGGCACCGAGCAGCCCGGCAGGCGCTGGAATTGGTCGGCCTGGCCGATCGGGAAAAACATATGCCTAATGAGCTGTCCGGGGGTCAGCAGCAGCGAGTGGCGATCGCCCGGGCGCTGATCAACGATCCGACGCTGCTGCTTGCTGACGAGCCCACCGGTAACCTCGACTCCGCCTCCACCCGGGAAATCCTGAAACTAATCGGTGGACTCAATGATGCCGGCCGCACCGTGGTGATCATTACCCATGAAGAAGAGGTTGCCGAGTTCGCCAAGCGGGTTGTGCGAATGCGTGACGGGCTCATCGTCAGTGACGAATCCTGAGCCTGTCAGGTTGGTAACGTGCCACTCTTCCAGACCGGTCGGGAGTTCAGCTCGGCGCGAAGGGCGCTTCAGGGGCATTATCTGAAGACAGCGGTGGCGCCATGGTGGGCCTTTTAGCGGACGAGGAGGCTGGTATGCCCGACGGTCCGTTCGGTTCCGGGTTCAACCCGCTGGAGGATCTGGTCAGCCGGCTGGTCGGCGGGCTTGAGCAGTCCCTGGGAGGCATGACCCGGTCTGGCACATCGACGCGGCAACTGGACCGCTACGGTCGTGACCTTACCGCCGCGGCTCGCGCTGGCCGCCTCGATCCCGTCATCGGTCGGGAGAATGAGACCGATCAGCTGCTGGAAGTGCTGTCGCGGCGAACAAAGAACAACCCGGTGCTGATCGGCGATCCGGGTGTCGGCAAGACAGCCATCGTCGAGGGCCTGGCTCAGCGGATCGCTGAGGGGACGGTCCCGGACGCGCTGCGCGACCGGCGGGTTGTCGCGCTGGATCTGCCCGGAATGCTGGCGGGCACTAAATATCGTGGGGAATTCGAGGAACGGCTCACTGCGGTCATCGACGAGGTGACCGCTGCGGTGCGGACGGTGGTGCTGTTTCTTGATGAGCTCCATACGGTGATCGGGGCGGGTGCGGGCGCCGAAGGCGGCGCGATGGACGCCAGCAGCATGCTCAAGCCCGCGCTGGCCCGCGGTGACCTCCAGCTCGTCGGGGCAACCACAGTCGACGAGTACCGCCGTCACATCGAACGCGATCCAGCGCTGGAACGGCGCTTCCACCCGATCCTGGTGGCTGAGCCGAGCGTCGCGGATACGGTGGCCATCCTGCGCGGTATACGCCACCGTTACGAGTCGCATCACCGGGTGCGCATCACCGATGAAGCCACCGATGCGGCTGCGCGGTTGTCCCACCGCTACCTCACCGACCGCTTCCTGCCTGACAAGGCAATCGACCTGATTGACCGGGCCAGCGCACGGGTCCGGCTGCGAGGCGCGACACCGAGCGCGGACACTCAGGCCCTGCAGCAGCGCGTCGAGCAACTCACCCGGGCGAAGGACGTTGCTGTCGATGCCGAAGACTACGAGCGCGCCGATGCGTTGACCCAGGAGCTGGACCTGGCGATCGTCGCGCTGGAGACAGCCCGTGCCGGCTCCACACGACCACCGCAGGTGGGCGCCGAGGATGTTGCAGACATCGTCGCGCGCAGTACGGGCATCCCGATCGCGCAGCTAACCGTGGTGGAGCGGCACCGGCTGCTGAATCTCGAGGAACAGCTGCGGCGGAGAGTCATCGGGCAAGACGAGGCAGTGGAAGCCGTCGCCGACGCCATCCGAGCTAGTCGAGCGGGCCTGACGCATCCCGGTCGCCCCGTTGGCTCCTTCCTGTTCCTCGGCCCGACCGGCGTGGGCAAGACCGAGCTGGCTCGCGCGCTGGCGGAAACCTTGTTCGGCTCAGAGGAACAGCTCATTCGCATCGACATGAGCGAGTTCCAGGACAGGCATACCGTGTCGCGGCTCATCGGAGCCCCGCCCGGCTACGTCGGCCACGAGGAAGGCGGCCAGCTCACCGATGCGGTGCGCCGCACTCCCTACTCCGTGGTGCTGCTTGATGAGATCGAAAAGGCGCATTCTGACGTCTCGAACATCCTGTTGCAGGTCTTCGACGCCGGTCGGATCACCGATTCCCGAGGGCGAACCGCTAACTTCACCAACGCGGTGATCATCATGACGAGCAACCTCGGGGCAGACCAGCTACTGGCCGCAACCAGCGCCCAGCGACCGGTCGAGGAAGTGCGAGACTCGCTGATGGCGAGCGTACGTCGGCACTTCAGACCGGAATTCCTCAACCGGATCGACGAAATCGTGCTGTTCCGGGGCCTCGATCGGGCCCAGCTGCGCAGGATCGCGGCAATGCTCGTGGAGCAGACCCGGCAGCGGCTGGCGGCACGCAACATCACGCTGCACCTTGACGATCGCGCCCTCGACTGGCTCGTCAACCGCGGCTACCAGCCCGAGTTCGGAGCTAGGCCGCTACGCCGGATGATCGGCCGTGAACTGGATCGGCATCTGTCCCGCATGCTGCTGGCCGGCGACCTGCGAGATGGCCAAGACGTCGAGGTCCGTGCCGTCGACGATCGGCTGGATTTCCAGTGCTCCTGAGTGGCAACGCAGGCTTTCCCGGTGCTCGGCGCTCATGACGCGATACCGTGCACATGTGTCGCACCAACCCATGATCGCGCCGTCACTGCTCGCTGCCGATTTCGCTCGCCTAGCCGATGAGGCCAACGCAGTACCGGGTGCCGACTGGTTACACGTCGACGTGATGGACGGGCACTTCGTGCCTAACCTCACGCTTGGCCTTCCCGTGGTGGAAAGCCTGATGAAGTACACCGACATCCCGCTGGACTGCCACCTCATGATCGACAATCCGGATCGGTGGGCGATCGGGTACGCCGAAGCAGGCTCCTACAACGTCACCGTGCACGCCGAGGCCGCGCAAGATCCCATCAAGCTGGCCAAAGATCTGCACGCGGCCGGGGCGAAAGCGGGCCTGTCGGTCAAGCCCGGAACCCCGCTGGAGCCGTGGGTTGAGGTGTTGCGGCATTACGACACGCTGCTGGTGATGAGCGTCGAGCCAGGGTTCGGTGGCCAGGCGTTCATCCCGGAGGTCCTGGACAAGGTGCGCACCGCCCGGCGGTTGGTGGACACCGGACATCTCACCGTGCTGATCGAGATTGACGGCGGGATCAACGACGAGACGATCGAGGCCGCTGCGGAGGCGGGGGTGGACTGTTTCGTCGCGGGTTCGGCGGTATACGGCAGTGACGACCCGGTGCGCGCTATGGAATCGCTCCGGGCGCAGGCCCGGGCTTACGGCTGTCGGTGAGGCCGGCCAGCCAGAGGGGTTAAGTCGTGTTCACCGGCATCGTCGAGGAACTCGGGGAGTTGCTCGAGCGCCGAGAGCGACCCGACGCGGCCTTATTCACCATCAGTGCCCCGCTGACCGGGTCCGATGCCCGCGCCGGTGACTCAATCTCGGTGAACGGGGTATGCCTGACCGTGGTAGATGTCCAGCATGCGGTCTTCAGCGCCGACGTAATAGGTGAGACGCTGCGCCGCTCCAGCCTGGGCGCAGCGCAGGCCGGCGATCGGTTGAACCTGGAACGATCCGCGAAACTCGGTGACCGGCTCGGCGGGCACTTGGTGCAGGGTCACGTCGATGGCACCGGGACCGTGTTATCGCGCACCGCACCGCAAGATGGCGCACCCTGGGAGTTGGTCCGGATCGGGATGCCGACGGGGCTGGCCCGCTACGTGGTGGAGAAGGGCTCCATCGCCGTCGACGGCGTGTCGCTCACCGTTATCGAGACCGGCAGCGCTGAATTCTCCGTCGGGCTTATCCCCACCACCCAACAGCTGACCACCCTCGGCTTGCGGCGCCCTGGCGAGCTGGTGAATCTCGAGGTGGACATCATCGCCAAATATGTTGAACGACTGACTACCCGCTATATTGCCTCTGAACAGTGAAGATAGAGATCATCTCACTCTGATCTAGACAAGCATGCCGCTTCAGGTCAACATATCTGTGTGTCGCAGACACTTGACCTAGCCGCGCTGGCGCAGTCCTGGATCGTCCATCTACGGGCGGAGCGCAAGAGTGCCTCGACCGTCGAGGGCTACACGATCGGGGTGCGGCTGTTCCTGGCGTGGTGCGAGCGGGAGGGAGTGCCCGCGTCGCTAGATCGTCATACCGCCAACGCCTGGATAGCGAGCCTGCTCGACTCAGGAGCGGAGGCGGCCACCGCGCGCTCTCGCCAGATGGCACTGCGCCGGTTCTCGGCATGGCTGGCGGAGGAAGGCGAGATAGCCCGCGACGAGCTGCTCGGGCTGAAGCCACCCAAGCTGGATACCAAGGTCGTTCCGAGGCTGACCGACGATCAGTGCCGCGCGCTGGTGGCTGCGTGCTCGGGGAAAGACTTCACCGACCGCCGCGACGACGCGCTGGTGCGCCTCATGCTCGAAACTGCTGTTCGTGCCGGTGAGGTGGTGGGCATGACCACTACCGACGTGAACGTGACGGCCGGGTCAGCCGCCATCCGGCGAGGCAAGGGCGGCAAGGGGCGGATGGTGCCCTTAGGCCCGTATACCGGCCGAGCTATCGACCGGTATCTGCGACTACGGCGCTCTCATCGCCTCGCCAACGACCCGGCGCTGTGGCTCGGAGGTGGCGGCCAGCGTTTTGGCTACCACGGGCTGAGAGTCGCGCTGGCACGGCGTGCCGAGCTTGCCGGGATTACCGATTTCCATCCGCA
Organism: Actinomycetota bacterium; assembly: GCA_021324675.1. Taxonomy (GTDB): domain Bacteria; phylum Actinomycetota; class Actinomycetes; order Mycobacteriales; family Pseudonocardiaceae. The sequence continues at coordinate 13,791 of JAJPIR010000079.1, read as the reverse complement.
CGTACTGCGCCACACCGCCGCGCAGCGGTGGCTGGCTGCTGAGGGCTCCGAAGGAGGGTTGATGGCCGTGGCTGGCTGGTCTCGCCGCGACATGCTGGACCGCTACACGCGAGCCACCGCAGCGGAGCGGGCTGCCGCTGAGGCGCGCAAGCTCAACCTCGGGGACTGGTGATGAGCACAGACGCAACACGGCAAGAACGTCGCTATCAGACGGGCTTCAGCGACCCAGCCACGCTGCCGGAATTTCAGGTCTTCGCTGCTGCGATGAGGCGAAACACCAAACGGTCCACGCTCAGGATGCTGGCGATTGTTTGTCATAATGGCCACACGCTTGCTGAGGTATTCGGCAGTGGTGAGCGGGCTGTGTTGCTCGTCGGTGAGCGAGAGGCAGCGCCCCTGCGAGAATTACCAGCACGCAGCTTCGAGCTGTTCTTCCCAGATGATTTGCCAGAGGACGGTGAACTCGCGGTCTCGATGTCATGCTGTTGTCGCCGGGCGAGCGTCACGGTGCATTGGATAAAAAGCCAGCTCGCACAGGGAAAAAGACGTGTCACCATAGGCGTTCGAATTCCGGGCTTGTGGTCCTAGGGCGGCATGCTCTAGAATCATAGGCACCAATCATGCTCGACGGGCCATCAGTTTCTTAGCACCAGCGGCACGCCGTCATTGTCGGAATTTGGGCACCGGCCAGTCCCGAAGAGGGAGGGCCAGTCGTGCCCACAATTGCCCGGAGCAAGCTTTCCCCTGAGCAGCGCCGCTTACGTGCACAGATCGCCGCGCTTACCCGCTGGTCGCGAGAGGACCCGGCTGCCAACGCAGCTCGCGGTCAGGCCGGATTGCTGGCCAAGTTCGAGCGCGAGGTAGACCCGCAGGGGCTTTTACCACCGGTCGAACGGGTCCGACGCGCTGAAGCAGCCCGGCGGGCACACATGCATCAGCTCGCATTCCGCAGCTCGAAGGCTCGTCGCAATGGTGGTGCGGTGTGAGCGCGCAGCTCACCCAGACCGTCTCACAAAGCTGCTGAGCTCAGCACCTCCCGCGAAGAATGGCCAGAAAAACTTTCCGCCCCGTTTGTGCAGCTCATAGTAGGTCTAATGGATAGGATTCTATCTATTGCGCGGGCTCCGGTCGTTGCGCGGTTGGTTTTCATGGTCTTAGGGTTAAAGTTATGACGAGGAGAACAACACTCCCACCCCTTCGGCGAGTACGCGGCATTGCAGTCGACGGAAACGCCATCCGGCATCAGCGCATGTTTGTCCGGTGTCTCAGCGGCGTTGCTCTGGCCCGTGAGGCGGGAATCTATAGCCAATACCTGAGCATGATCGAATGCGGTCGCGTGAAACGGATCGGTCCTGAGATCTTCGCTCGGATCCGCGATGCCTTGCACGTCGAGGATCAAACCATCCTACTGGCCAAGACTGAGGATGCCGAATGACCAGCCAGGGACTGGCCGCATCCCACAAATAATTAGGCCCCGGCGGTAACCGGGGCCCGGACCTACAACACTGGAATCAGGAGATCACCGCTCCTATGAGCAACCTTACCATACCGACACAAACCTATAGCGAAACGTGGCCCACATGCGCCCGCCTGATGGGCGGTGCGGTGTGAATAATTGGAGCTTCCCCGCTCACTGGATGTACGTGCGCCTGCATCGAGGTATCAAGTATTCAAGGGAGTGCAACTGGCAGCACAACCCGCGCACTTTCGACCAGACGATTCCCAGTCAGCGGGGTATTCACGTCGGCGCTTCTCGGTTACTCATCATTGACGAGGATCAGTACGGCGCACTAGTGGCATGGTTACAAAGTATCGGACAAGCCCTACCTGAGACATTGGTGGTGCAAACGGCATCCGGTAAATTCCAGTACTACTACAACTTGCCGGATTATGTGCCAACCGATTCAGTGTCATCTCGCATCGGGGTTGACGGTTTTCGGTTGGATCTGTTAGCGGGCATGCGACTGGTTCCCGCGCCCGGCGCTGAAATTGTTGACATCAAAAGGCCCCGTCGATGGGAGGGTTTTCGGTCGTACAACATTCACACCAACTTACCGATTGCTACCGCGCCTGACTGGATAGTAAACAGAGTTCCCATCGGTGCATCCGGAATCCGGGGGACTAATGAACAAGTTCAGCAGCTGTACGGCAGGCTCGACGACCCTGACGGCAAACCGTGCGCTTGGATGCAGGCGGTTGTCGATGACTGGGTAGCTAAGATCAAAGCTGCTGGGGCCCACTGTCACCAAGAAGGCTTGCAGGCCGCGTGGGCCATCACGCGAGACGGGGCTAAAGGGCATCGTGGGGCGTTCACGGCCATGGCTGAGGTTCGAGAAGAATGGCTGAAACACCGACGGCCGACCACTGGTGATGCTGAGCTCGATTGGGATGGCCGTGATGGGGCTATCGCGCCTTCGGCGTGGGCTAAGGCCGCTAATGCTCAGTTCGATTCATTCTTTGAGGCCTGCACGTGTTCCCGCGAGGTGAACGATTACGCGGTGCCCGAAGAGGTAATGACTCAACATAATTTAGCGCAGCAGGCACCGCAGCCAGGAATCGTGCAACCCATGGAGCCCGTTCGGATAGCGAACGAGCATTACGTAGCACCGCTGGAGTACTTACCTGACCGTATGTATCAATTCGTGCAGAATGTCAGGTACTCCAGTCAAACCGTGCCAGAGATGGCACTACTATCAGCGCTGTGCTCCGTGAGCTTTGTTACTGGCGGCAACCTGCTTATCGATGTCAACGGATACTTTGAGCCGGTCACTCTATGGGCGGTACTCACCGCCCTGCCCAGCCAACGGAAATCGGGTGCTTTGACCGCCGCAGTTAAAGGACCACTAAAGCAAGCCATCAATAATTTTTGGCGGCAGCACGCACAAGAACAAAGGAAGCTGTGGGACCAATTCAACGTCGCGACTAAGAGGATTACCAAGCTGCAAAAAGATCTGGCTACCGATTTAGTGGGATCCGACGTCGATAGTGCGTATAAGGAGTTGGATATCAGGAACGAAGAGCTAGATGATATCAAGGCCCGGATGATGAAAAAGCCGGTATGGGATGTCACTGATACCACAGTTGAAGGAATTGAGATGGCCATGGAGGCGTCCGGTGGTCCGATCGCCAGTTTCGCCGATGAAGCTGCGTTGCTCACTACCATCGCTGGCCGGTACACCAACAGCAAGACCACGCTATCGACGCTCAACCAGGCATGGGGACGCAGCACGATTCACACGGTGCGAGCCGGGCAGACACGGCATGTAGAGAACCCACATCTCGTGTTGTGTCAGCTCGTGCAGCCAAAGCCGTTCGGAGCGGTCATGTCGTCGCTGGGGGAAGTCGAGGACGGTTTCCTGTCTCGCTGGTTGTACGCCGATCCTCCGCCACACGGACCGAGGCGGCCACGTGGCCAACAGCCCAATCGTCAGGTCATCGATAACTGGACCCAATTACTGACGGATTTGCTGCACAGGTTCTGGGGTATCAAAGAACCTGAAACGATCCACCTCGATAACGACGCATGGGAAATTTACGACTACATATTTCCGTTCATTGATCAAGACTCCCGCTCGTACGATCAGGTCAATACCAGCTATTCCCAGTGGTTAGGCAAAGCGATGAATGCCCACATTCTGCGGGTAGCAGCATTGTTTCAACTGATTGAAGACCCGAAAGCGCAGTTCATCCGGCGTGACGCTATGAACCGGGCAGTGGGGTTGTTCTACTGGCTTCGCGCGGAGGCCCTGAAGGCTATGCGTGCCCTCAAAGAAGACCAACTCCGGTCGGACGTCGAGCACGACGTGCTCAGCTGGATCGCAGCCCGGCGAGACAAGAACCGGCGAGCTGGGAAGTCGGTCATGGAGTATGTGGAAGCCCGGAGCTTGGCGCGAGGCCCCCGGCGGTTCCGAAACATGCGCAGCGTCGAGATCGAGGCCATCCTGACCCGGCTGGCTGACCAGCGATGGCTGGAGGAGACGGAGAGCAAGACCGGCAGCGCCACGTGGAAAATCCGGCCGGACTTCGAGGACAAGTGGTATCAGCAGGCCTGACGCCTGTCGCCAGGGTGGCGACAGCGGTGACACCCGCTGAACTGGGAAAACAGTTTGCTGTCGCCACCTGTCGCCACTACTGGCGACAAGCATATTTGCAGGTCAGAGGGCCTGATGCACTCTTTGGAACAGGTTTGTCGCCACTTTCGCGGTCGGACAAAAATTTTCTAGCCATCGGAGGAACACCGCTAACAACCCTTCGAGGGACTCTTGGCGACAAGGGGAGCTCGCTTCAAGATCAATATATATATATATATATATATATATATATATATATCTTTGCATATATGACCTTCTAGCTGCGAAAATACCCTAACTCTAGATCAGAATCTACAGCGGGGATCTCACGGAAATTTTGAAAATGCAGGTGGGAGTGGCGGCAAACCTGCTCTATCGGGTGATGCGGGTGTCTTGACCAGTAAAAACGTCTGTCGCCACCGTGGCGACAAGTGGCGACAAAGGTTCGTATCTGGCCAGCTCAGAGGTATCGCCGTTGTCGCCAGCACTGGCGACAAGCCCGACGACCGGCAAAAAGAGCTCAGAAGCACCGCTTCTCGGCGGCAAATAACTTTGCTGAGCCTTCTCCGTTGCGATTTCGCAACAAATCCCCCTGTTGCCATGCTAATCGCACCATTGGTACCGTCCGTGCCACGCAACAGGGGGCGAGAGGGAGGATGCTCGCCAGCAATGCCTGCCAGCGATTGTGTTTCGGTGAAACTCGGTGCCGAGCTGCTCGGAGTCGGCACCGGGGTCTTGTATCGCGCGGTGCGCGATGGCAGACTCCCGGCCATTCGAATCGGGCATCAGCTCCGCATCAATCGCACCGATCTCGCGGCATTCGCCCGACCGGTATACCCTGGACAGAAATAGATGAAGATCACAGAGAAAACCCGAACAATCAAACTGCGATACGGCCTGGAGGCTCTAATCATCACCAAGCCGCCACCGCCTCCGCTACCGCCGCCTCCATGGGCGCATGTACCACAAAACCCTTATGCAACGAAAGGAATCTGACAATGTCCGCCCCCAGCCAAGCCGACACACCCGAGCGCCAACGGGCGGCTAAGATCCGTCGAGCTCTCGCCGAACAAATCGAGGAAGTACGGAGACAGAAAAATCTGACTCGTGAAGGCCGAGCTGCCAGGATTGCCAAGGTCATCGAAGACGCTAAAGCCAAGCTCGCCGAACTCCGTAATGCTGAAACACAGCGACTGGCCGACCGGCAGGACGAACTTGAGAGGAAACTGTTCGGCGTCAAGACCACCGACCACAACCGAATCATGGCCATCCGGCAGGCCGATGAAATAGCATCCCGGATCACCGATCCGGAAAAAGCGCGAGCCGCGATGAACAAAGCCGATCGCAACAACGACCACGATCTGCTGCGGGCACTCGCCGAGCAATGTTTCCTCCATGCCGGAGATATCCAGCATGGTCAGGCGTGGCAGAATCTGTTCGATCAGTGGGCAGATAGCCAGTACGGCGGCAGTGATGCCGTCGAGGAAATCCGAGAGATCAGGTCAGAGCAAACCGACGCGACCCGTAAACTCCAACGTCAAAGTGTCTTCGGTGTCGGTGTCTTGCCCGAGGAAGTTCGCGGGTACGGTAATCTCGGTGCACTGGCCGCTGAGGCCGACGCCATCCCAGAACTGCCGCCAACGGCAGCAGAGCAAAAGGGCGCCCACCTTGCCCAATTTGCCAAGGATGATGTCAGGTAGGGTCTGCGCCACAACTGAATACCGAAGTCGTTCGGTGCCGCTCGGGTGTTAGACCGGCATATCCGATTCGTCGCCGAGCAATGGGACGCCTGGCGCAGTTCTTTTCGGACCCTTGGCTGCGTCAGGCGCACCCACCCGTGTGGGGTAAACCCCTATCCGACCATGATCATCACCGGGAGGTCCTGCCGGGCGCTGTGCGCAGGATCTCCCGATTTTTCGATCACGAATTGCAGGAGGTGACCTCAGTGCCCAGAGGCCGAGTACCGAGGGATGTGCTTTCCCGCCAACGGGACACTGACCGCCGCCAGGCCGAGACAGTCACCGTCGAGGACACAGGCGCACTAGCCGGTCCTGAGCTGCCTCAGGGCGTCTTGCCCGACGGAGAAGCCTGGCATCCACAGACTGTGGCCTTGTGGGCGGATCTGCGCCGTTCTCCGCTTATGCGCGACGAGCCCGCGCTCACGTGGTCCTACCTGCTCGATACCGCAGCGCTCCATCACCGCCTCTGGGCTCACGGCGAATACCGGCACGCCCCGGAGCTGCGGTTACGGCTGGCGAAGATCGCGGCCACGCCTGAGGACCGTCAGCGGATGAAGATCAAGATCGCCGAACGTGTCCCTGCCGACGGCAGGCCGAGCTCCCTGGTAACCGACATTGCCGCTCGGCGTGCCCGCCTGACCGAGTAGCTAGCGGTCGGCTGGCGCCAGAGTTGCCCACATCTGCGCCTTGGCGATCATCCTGTAAGTTTCCTAGGACCCATAGGATCCCGCTCGATTATTGTGCATAGCTAAATGTGAGCTCAACAAGGAAGAGGGTTGGCTGATGCCTACATGTTTCGTCATCATGCCAATCACTACTCCGCCAGATTGGCTCGATTACTACGGCGGCGACGAAGATCATTTCGAGCATGTCTTGGAGTACTTGTTCCGCCCGGCTCTTGTCCAGGCTGGATATGACGTGATACCGCCATCTGTCTCGAATTCGCAGATCATTCAGGCTGAGATAATTCTGAATTTAGAGAATGCGGACCTCGTCTTGTGTGATATGTCCGCGTCGAACCCAAATGTGTTCTTCGAATTAGGAATCCGTGTCGCCCTAGATCGGCCAGTTGCACTGGTCAAGGATAATTATACCGCAAATATCCCGTTTGATAATGCGCCGGTAAGTTGCCATACTTATGAAGCAAGCATAGCCAGCTGGATCATAAAAGAGCAAATCGAAAAACTTGCGGAATTTGCAAAGTCTGCCGGGGTGCAAGATCGTAATGCACTGTGGAAATACTTTGGAATTACGCAACGCGGAAGCTCTTTTCAACCTGATGATCCTGTAGAAGCAAAGCTTGATTTGGTACTTTCACACCTCCAGCAGCTTACCGCCACTACGCGGAGCATCGAAGCTACCAGTCAGCGACAAGTGCCCGCCACGATGCTAAGGGAGGCGCAGATGCGGGCGTGGTTTACAGGCCTCCCATCTGCATCTGCATCCAACGAACCTTTGGCTGACGAATGGCCGGAAACAACGACTTCACCGGAGTAGCGGCGGAGGCACTAGACCTCATACGCTAGCGATCGGTGTCAGTGGTGGGATGCTCAGCCAAGTCCGGAGATTGTGGCGCTTCAGTGCGCCGCTGTTGTTTTCTGTCCCGTTGCTCCGGGAGTATCACCTCTGGCACAACTTCGAATGGGTTGTATTCGCGGACTCCAGCGGCGATCTCTTGGTTTAAGACAAGAAGGCGTTGGACGATCTCATCTGTATCGTGGGCCACCGTCTTCGGCCATCCGTACGCAACGGCAACCGCCTCGTCAAGCTCCTTATGCATAGCTTTGAGATCGTTGTAGGCACCCTCGTCGACCTGATTGTATAGTGTAGTAAGTCCAAAATTGTTTGCTTCGCAGATTTGTTGCCGCCTTGCAATAATCTGTTGGCTGGCCTCGGCGATCCGCCTTCGCTCATCGGCGGTGACGTTAGAGGGCCAGGCGAAGCTCTCAAACACCGATGATGGCGTGTATCTCAACATGTCCCCAAACGTCGACGACCGCGCCTTTGCCCAGTTATAATGGCTGCTGGAGGACAACACTCCCATTGAGTAATCGTCGTCGAACGCGAATACATAGGTCAGGTTGCTTGGACACACCCACTTGTCAGCCCATGCAAACAGAAGTCGCTTACCCTGAGCGATGCCAGCAATGTAGCGGTCGCTATCGCTCAGAGCTCTTCGCATTCCGATGGCCTGCTCGCCAAATAGCCACCAACGTTCGCGACGAGCTTTCCGCTTGTTGTTGTCCCTTATTGGCTTGACTCTCTCGCGGACGATTTCCAGCGCCGCTGGGTATTTCATTGCGACTTCTAACGACTTCTGCGCAAAGTCGATGATCCATCGCGTTGGCTCTTGTCTTGGGTTCTGATCGATGTCTTCACCTATTAGGTAAGGCCGTACGACGTCGTGGTAATTGGCATCCGTTCGGTGGAGCAATCTCTGGGCTTCCTGGGCGGCAATGATAAAGCCGTCGCCTACCGGAATAGGCCCTTGAAAACATCGCCCCTTGTTTGCCTCTAGTTCGGCGATATCGCCAGTGGAACGCGCTGGGATGCGCAGTTCAGGCGTGATGCCGTCTACTGACTCTCCGTCGAGGAAGAATTTCTCGGGCGCGTGCGTGGGCCACTTAATCCAATTCACAAGGCTAACGTGCACCTGTGCGTCACCAGGCCACTTCTGTGTGGATACCGCATCAGTAATGACACCACCGTTCGCTGCGATGTATTCCAGCGAGGCCGACCGCGCCCGGTTCTGTGCGATTGAGTTCGTTCCGACGAGCCCGGCGCGCTGGTCAGCGGTTAGGTGGTCGTGTGCTTTGCGGAACCAGTAAACGCAGTACTCCTTCACGCCGATTTTAAAAGTTTTTTGTAACCAGTCAACGTAAGCGTCCCCAAGCCTACGTCGTATCTGCTGAGAGCCGATAAATGGCGGGTTGCCGATAATGCAGTCGGTGGCAGGCCATGACCTTTCTAATGCGTCACCCTCCTGGATACCAGAGAGGTCGACGAGGGGCAATGCCGGTTCGGCGGAACCAAAGCGATCCATCATCTGGCGCTGTCCCATCCATAGCGTCACCCGTGCGATCAGTACAACGGTCGGTTCGATGTCGATGCCTCGCAGGTTGGCCAGTGGGTAGTACGGGAGTCCATAAGGATTAGGCGCTGGCATCCCGGTCACCTGCGTAATCCGGATGAGCCGCTCCTTTAACTCGCATTCCAAAGACCGCAGCTCGCGATAGGCCACATAGAGGAAGTTGCCGCAACCGCAGGCGGGGTCGAGAACACAAAAACGGCACAGTTCTTCCAGTACTTGTTGCACGGCATCCACGGTGTTGGCCGTGGCAATACGTTCACGCCACGGTTCTAAGATTGTCGGTCGAACGATTTTCATAATATCGACTTCATGGGTATAGTGTGCGCCGATCGCCCATCTGAGATCGTGGCCGAGAAAACCTTCCATGAGTGAACCAAAAATTGTGGGATCAACCTTGCGCCAGTCAAATTCTGCCGCTTTCTTAAGCATTAGCAGTTCGCTTGCTTCGAGATGTACTTTTGCCGGCTGTGCGAATAGGGAGCCGTTGACGTACTGAGTACCACTCAACACACCATAACGCCCATAGTCGTTCGGATCATTGAGGACATCGAAAAGCGCGCCTAACACGGCATACGAGGAAAGAATGTTGGGGTAACGAATGAAGTCTTCTATTATTCGCTTAACGGGCTGGTCTCCCAGCATCCCAAGGTCCTCAGCAAACAGGCACCACACAGTTTGCAAGATAAAAGAGCGTAGCGTGTCCGGTGCGGCTGCTTTGCGCTCGCGCAATGACTCATAAAGCTCCACCACTACCTTCACCGCCTCGGTTGTGAGCTCTTTGTAGCTATCGCCAAATAGCGGCTCCTGGTCGGTACCACTAAGAAACAGCAGTTTTTCATAATTTTCCGGCAGTTTATCGAGAGTGAAAACGGCTCGCGGATCACGCGGGAACCGACCTGGCTCCCAAACTTCGAAGCGCCGGAATGCGCACAGCACCACGTACGGTGGCGCTGGACGGTTCTGCGTGACATCGGCCGAGGTGTACCAATAGTCGAGCGCCTGCTCGCGATGCTCTGAGAGCCTTTCGGCGTAATGAGGCGCTTTCATTTCGATGATGCACACGTCGGGCCAGTACATGTCCATGATCCCGTCGGCGGTGTGTGCGTCCTCAAAGATGGCACCGGCAGCTCTGCGGTCCGCGCCATAACAGGCGATCAGCTCATTGAGAAAAGTTTGTGCCTCGCCCCGCTCACTCCCGGAATAGTCACGCCAGCTTCTGGCGAACGCGCTCAATTCTTTTTGAATCTCCTCACCACTGCGCATCGGGGCACGCTGCGCCCAGGAGGTGAACTAGTTGAGTCGAAGAGGCCATCAAAGGACTACGCAAGACCCCACAAAGGACGGCGAGCCGTCGATTTAGTGTGCGGTATATCTTCGGTAGCCCCGAATCTGTGATCCACGATGGGCAGACTCAAGGAAGCGTTGCAGGAACTTCAAATACCCCAGTCGCTTACCGCAGTGTGCAGCACGGTTAACGCATCGCCCTGGACGCGCTCACTGACCGGTAAGCCACCAGGCACCACCAGCGACGATTTACGTCGTCGCGTCGCATGGCACGGCTCGCCGAATCCACCGATATAGATCTCGTCGCGGTATTCGATGCCTTCCCGCACGCCAAGCAACGGGCCATCCTCGCCAGGTACGACCCGCTGAAAACGGAAACCGGCCTGCTTGGCGGCATCCAGTAGCCGCTTGGCTGCGACCAAATCGGGGCTATCGGTCATGGTCATCGGGCAACCGTCGCGGCCAGAGCAGCGAGCCGGGCCCGCAACTGGTCGTCCTGGAGGCTTGGTGCCTGGTCCGCTAAGACGATCAGCTGCCGCAGCAGCACGGCAGCAGTGAGGTGATCGAGGTACAGGTGACGGTTCACCACCGAGACCGCCCAGTCGGTGCCGCACGCCGCGCACGACCATGCCCATACCTTCGGTGAATTGCTGGTGATCGGCCGCACATCCGCCGTGGTGCCGCAGTACGGGCAGAGGTCCATGTCGGTGGAGGCAGGCGCTGTCACGACGCCTCTCCCGTCGCCCGCCAGTGCAGAACGCACGCTCGCGTGCTCCAATGCCAATTCCGCGACGTGTTGCCACCGGCCGGGGTACACGGCGCGCTGCTCAGCCAGCACCACTACCTCCGCGAGCAGCTCAGCTAAGGCCGTAACCTCCGTTGTGGGAACGGTGTCGGGTGGTGCCGACCGGCCGCCGGGAGCCTTCGACGGGGGCCGCTCAACCGGCGACCGGCCGGGAATCGGGGCGGTCACCGGGCGCATTCCCGGCATTGGCCGCGACCCGGCTCGGTCAGGCTGGCGCCGAGTACTCGTATGCCACAAAGAGCCTGGTAATCACCGGAGCGTCGACCGGCTAACAGCTCGTCACCTGTCACTCGGTGCATGATTTGCGTCCGCGAGTCGACCAGATCGATAGCCGCTCGGCGCTGCGCCGGGATCTTTTGATCATGTGCCCCGCGCCGCCGATGCCGTCCTGACATGGGACTAGCTCCCCTCCACATGGATGCTTTTCCATGGATGCATAACATTGTAGGCCTCCATCACAATGCCTCCGCAAGAAGGGTCACCATCTGCAATGACTGATAAGCTGCCTGTTATGGCGGGACCTACGGTTCGGCGCATCCAGCTCGGCCGGGAGCTGCGACAGTTGCGGGAAGCGGCTGGCGTCTCGCCGCTGGAGGCCAGAGCTGCCATCGGTTGCTCAAAGTCGCGGTTCGAGCACATTGAACGCGGTCGCAACGTCCCCAGTAAGGCTGAACTGGTTGTGCTGGTGCGCGACACCTACCGCGCTGGCCATACGGTCGAGGCGCTCGAAGAGATCCGCGACGAGGCGAGTAAACGCGGCTGGTGGAGCATTTACGCATTGCCTGAGTGGCTCGCCGTCTACGTCGGCCTGGAACACGACGCCACCGAGGTACGCGAGCTCGCGCTAGAAAGCATCCCCGGCCTGTTGCAGACCGAGGGATACATGCGCACGCTCTACACGATCGACGTTCGGCTCTCGGAAACGGAAATCACCAAACGGCTTCCTGCTCGGCTTCAACGCCAGGAGCGTCTAATCGGGGACGATCCACTAAAGCTGACGACCGTAGTGTCGGAGGCCGCTCTGGTGCGGTGCGCACGGGACAGACGGGTCGCCGTTGACCAGCTGGCGCAGCTCGTTGAACGGGCCGGATGGCCTAACATCGAGCTGCGAGTGCTGCCGTTTGACGCCGGACTGCACGTGGGCATGAACGGGCCGTTCAGCCTGCTCAGCTTCCCCGACGATCTCCTAGCCGACGTCGCCTACCAAGAGTACGTAGTGGGTGGTCACGTCATCGACAATCCATCGATCGTGTCCCAGCTAGATACGCTGTTCAACGAGCTGCGCAGCCAGGCCCTCGGTCCGAACGAGAGCCTGGCCATGATCGCGCAGCTCGCCAAACAGACTCATAAGTAACAACCACGAAGAGAGGCATCGACGATGGATGACCTGACTCTCGTCACGTGGCGGAAGTCTACCCGCAGTCAAGCCGCAACCAACTGTGTCGAAGTGGCCGACCTGCCCGGCTGGCACCTCGTACGAGACAGCAAGCTCGGTGCCGCAAGCCCCGTGCTGAAGTTCTCGGCGTTCGAGTGGACAGCGTTCGTCGCAGAGCTCAAGCTCTAACTAGACCACCATCGAGACGGCTCCTCTGGGATCCCCCAGCCAGAGGAGCCGTCGCTTGTTATGAGCTCTCCGCAGGCAATGCCTCAGGGTGTTCGGAGCTAGCCACAAGGCCACCCGGCACTGCGCCGAACTGCTCGCGCACTTTCCCTAGTGCTTCATCGAGCGTGATGCGCTCGTTGTGGCCGACCATCACCCGCGTGGTGCGTCGCTGTTCGTCCATCGATTCAGCGTCCAAGCCGACCCCAGTCGAGGACAAGCCCGCAGATGGCGGCATGGCGCTCTGTGACCGGAATAGGCCGACTAAAAAGATATCTTTACACGGCCGCCGCCGATATAATTTAGTGACTAGCGCACATACAGAATGAGCTCTGGCAAAAGTAACACCGTGGCTTTCCACGGCATCGACTACAAGAACAATCCTCAGGCTTTGTGTGGTACTCTGTCTGCTTCGGGTCTGCCTCATCATACTCGCCTTGACATGTCTTGCAAATCATCTTTTTCTCTTCTGGTATGGTGCGTTTACCTCGCAGCGGGCAGCTGCAGCAGGGCGGAGCTGGCCCGCAGGGCTCTGGTCGTGTGTGCCTCGTGGTCCTCCATCGTTCCCACCCAGGGTAGTTATCACCATTTGCTCTGGTACCGGGGTTATCCGCTTGGTTTGGGTGCGTTCCAGGCTAGTCCAGCAGGGGTGATGTAAGTCGGTGTGTCCCTGCACAGTTCGCTGTTTCGCTTACTCCATGGAATCATCCACTGTATGCGCAACCTACTACGACAAATCCGAATGTACAGACCTACTACTACGAAAGATGCGCTCGTGGATGATGGTCGTTCGCCTAGACGCTTCCTGGCATTCTGGATAGATTCCAGTCGAGGACTGCGGATACTTGTGGTGATCATGTGGGCCGTAGGCGGAGCGCTGTTCGGTGGCGGTTGGTATCTTGACAACCATGGCTGGTGGGAACATCGCCCATTTGTCACCAATCTCGCCTCTGCTTTTACCGGCGCATTTTTTGCTATACCGATTGCGATACTCGTTGTGCAATGGATAATTCGAAGCGAGGCGGAATGGTCGCAAAAAACGTACGCTATGTTGCAGGCGAGACGAACGTTGGAGGAATTGATAAATATCGCATATCGACTCATCGGTGGGTCTGAACAAGCGGAGGAGTTAAAATCAGTATTCCAAAACCTACGAACTCGGGCAGACTCAATAATCGAGTGGTATGCAAAGCTCGAAGATG
>JAJPIR010000098.1 GCA_021324675.1 Actinomycetota bacterium | reverse complement strand
CCATCGCTACCCGCATCCCGACCATCGCTACCCGCATCCCGACCATCGCTACCCGCATCCCGACCATCGCTACCCGCATCCCGACCATCGCTACCCGCATCCCGACCTCGCGGGTCTGGTCGCGGGCGTGACGGGTCACCGCAGCCCGATGCGGTGGCGTTGGCCGCGAGTGGCGCCGTGAACTCGACGCCAACGACGGGTTAGGCCTGGCGTATGTCGGTTCCGTCGAGTTCACGGCGCGTGTCTACCGATTACCGGGCAGAACTAGGCTGTTCTGATGACGTGCCGTATCGAAGTTTTTCTCCGCAGCGGCCAGGTCATCGACCTAGAGGTTCAGGACGGACAGGACCACGCCTTCGCTGCGGCAGTGGACGACGCCTGGTCGTCGCCCGACTCACCGGTTACCCGCCTGGCCATAGGTGATCAGGCCGTGGTTCTGGCTAGCGAGGTCGTTGGGTACCGGCTGCACGGCCCGGTGTTGCCGGACTCTAGAGGACTGTAACGGCGCAGGCTTGAAGATCAGTTACTCAGGGGACGGCGCCAGTGACGGGGAGGCGGGGAACGGTCACCGCCGCGAGCCAGCTGCGCAGAAACACGGTCAACGCCTCCAGCGGGGCCGCCCACGCCAGCCTGGACGTACCGGTCTCGCCATGCCACGGCGATGCCAGCGGATCCAACGCGGCGGTACACGCTCATGCCGGGCGCAGTCGCCGGTTCACTCAGTGAACCGGCTTGAGACTCTGCGCTGCTGGCGGCGTGCCGATCCCGTAGCCGGGGGTGAGGATCCCATGCGGGTCGAACTCTTGCTTGGCTGCCTGGAGTTGCCGCCAGCGCGGCCCGAAATGGGTGCGCCAATCCGCGGGGGACATGGGCACGGCGTTGATCGGGTATGTGACCCCACCGCAGGCGAGGGCACGATCGAGGATCGTCCGGTTTGCTTCGGTCATGGCGGCGACGTCTGCGGGATCGTCGACGCTGGCCGTCCGCAACAGTCCGAACAGCCAGGCCAGCTGCGAGTCAGGCGATCGCGTCATCGGTGTGTGTAGCCGATCGGTGCGGAGTGGATACAGCAGGACCAGACCGGACTGACCCAGCTCAGCGGCGGTGAGTTCGGCGAGGACCTCACCGACGAGCGTCGCGGTGGCTTGGGTAGGCAGCAAGACGGTGAGCCAAGGATGTGAGTAATTCCATTCCCCACTGTCGCGCAGTGCCGCCTCGCCGGGAGCCATCCGGTGCGCGAACTCCCGGTAAGCAATGTCATCGATTTCCTTCTCGGCGCAGTGGTAATCCAGGCCATCGAGCAGTGTCGCGTCAACGGGCGCGACTGGTGGCGTGTAATAAACGGCTGCCTCAAGAAGGTATCGCCAGACTCCCGGCGCGGCCAGGACGATCTGCCCCTGAAGGAAATCGAATTTCCCCTGGTTCACAAGTTGATGCTGGGCGGCGAGAAAGGTCGTGAGATCGAAATAGTATAGCCGGTATCGTCGAGCGCGAGCGGCTGCTGGAATTACCCGGAGAGTAGCGCTGACGATAATTCCGCATTGCCCAAGCCCGGCCCGGGTAGCATCAAACAATCTCCGGTTCTGCTGCCGCGAGCACGTCACCAACTGGCCGGTGCCGGTTACTACGGACAGCTCCTCGACACTATCGACTTGGAATCCGTGCTGGTGGCTGGTGCCGCCTACGCCACCGACGGACAGGGTGCCGCCTACTGAGGTGCCCAGGTAATCGGTAAGCACCGCGGGCGTGCACCCGCCAGCAAGGGTGGTGTCCAAGACGTCACTCCACCGTGCACCGGCCTGTGCTGTGACCCGGTCGGCACGCACGCCGCCCACCAGGTTCAGCTCCGCCGTGTCGATGACGATGCCGCCACTGGTCTGAGCCTGGCCATAAGTGGAGTGACCACCACCGTGCGCCGCGACAGTGAGCCCAGCCTTGGCGGCGAACTCGACGATCGCGGCCACGTCGGCTATCTCCCCGGGACGCAGCACCGCACGCGGGCGGTGGTGGATCACATGACCGAAGTCTTCGGCTGCCCAGCGCAGCCTGGACTCGTCGTATACCAGCTGCCCAGCGAGCTCAGGCACCAGCACGGCTGCCGGGCTTTCCCGCCCAACCCACGTGCGGGTAACCGGATCGAACGCCACCGGCCGCCACGACCTCTGACCCACGTCACCCCCCGGTCTGCGTCACCTCCGCTGATGGGTGTTCGATCCTGCGTCTCCTTCCGGCAACCGAGCCGCCGCTAGGTTCTGAATTGGCCAGGTGGAACGGCTGGCACGGTGAGGTCCACCGCCGTGATCATCACCGCGATGAGCGTGCCGCCCAGAGTGAGGATGACGCCTGACCAACGCCGGGCAAGGGCGCCGAGGCCCGTTACCGCCGCGAGAACGAACACGGAGCCCGGCGGGCATACGAAGCTGACCAGCGCACCGGTAACACCCTGTTCGCCTTGGAGGCGGATCCTGATGTAGCTATCCAGTGCCCGGTCCGGCGACCCTGCCGTCTCTTGATGGGCGTAACGCAAAGCCAAACCCACCACCAGCAGCAGCGCCAGCACGATGGCGACGACCGCGGGGCGACGCAGGTGAGCAGGCGACAAAGGGCGGTCAACAATCCGCTCGGCAGCCACGAGTTCCGAGGTAGCCGACGTAGTAACCATGCAGTCTGGTTCTGGCTTGTAGCTCACCGTCTCAGGTCAGCCACCACACCATGACCAGCACAAGGATGACCGTGGCGGGCACCAGCAGCAGCACCCCACCTACCATTCGGGTTGAATCCGACGTGCCCGGGTGCACCCCCAGGGCATCGCCGGAGGCTTTACCGGTCGGGCTCCAGCGCTGCGAGACGTTGCTGCCGCTGTGACCCGATGCGGGGACGAGGTAGGTCATGGCAGCGACATTACGGAGTAGGTCGTAATCGCTGGACCCAAGATCGGTTAGCCGTAGGTAAATTCGGGCGCGAGGCAACCGGGCGTCGGGAAGCTAGCTAACGCAGGGTATCGACGTTGATATGGGTACAACAGCTCGGATGAGCGGTGCGGCCGAGGGTAAGTTGGCAGGGCGGTCGCCCGCGCCGGTGAGGTCGGTGATGAATTGCTGAACCTGCTCAGGGTCGACCTGCACCGCCTCTCCGTCGGGGGTGGGTAGGTCGGTGCGCCCGGTGGGAATGGTCCGGAACATGATGGATCGTTCACTCATCGAGCGGGCCTGCGCGATGAGCCCGGTGAGGTCCCAGCCGGGATCGATGACCACGTAGCGCGCGATCGCCTCCTCGAGCGCGGCCACGGCCATGGGGTTGGTCAGCACGTCACCGGACAGCATCCGGTGGGCCAGCCCGGACAGGAATGCTTGCTGGCGCAGGATCCGATCCAGGTCACCGTGAGGCAGGCCGTAACGTTGCCGTACGAATGCCAAGGCCGCCGCACCGGACACCGTCTGTGGCCCGGCCGGGAGATCCGTCCCTGAGTAACTGTCGTGGACTGGGTGCTTCAGGCAGACCGGAACGCCACCAACGGCTTTGGTGATCTCATAGAACCCTGCCAGGTTGACCTCGACGTAGTGGTCGAGGGTCACTCCGGTGAGTTGTTCCACGGTCTGGACGAGTTCTCGCGCACCGGCCTGACGGGCCAGCTGGCGCAGCTGCGCCCCGCTGACACCCTGCGCCGCGAGCGCCGATTCGGCATCGTGCATTCCCCGCTGGTAGGCAGAATTGATCTTATGAGTGCCGAAGCCGGGCACGTTCAGATAGGAATCCCGAGGTATGGACACCGCCACGGTGGGCTGAGTTGGGTCTGCCGGGACGTGCACGAGGATCAGCGTGTCGGCGTTGAGTTCACCCTCGTTGCCGCCAGCGTGCAGTGCGGCCAGCACCTGCTGCGGCAAGGGATTGCCCTGTTATCGGTGCGACTGTCGAGCCCGACGACCAGCACGTTCATCGGGCCAAGTGGAGCGCCGGATTGCGACTGAGCCGGGTCGGTGCGGCGGGGCTGGTCGAGCACCGCCGAAGTCGTCAGCGAATCGTTGAACTGTCGCGACAGCGTCCAGCCGTAGCCGGTGAGGATCAACACCATCGCAGAGACCAGCGCCACGCCTGCCCGGCCAACCCGCAGCAGCGACCGGCGCAGCGAGTTGCCTCTGATGACACCACGTCGCGACACTGGCCGGCCTTCCTTGGGAGATGCCCCAGGCGAGCTACCCGGAGACGAAGGCCATTACACCTGATGAGCGTCTACGGCAGGTTATTCGGCCATCCGTGGAGAGGCGCCAGGCTTCTAGCGCTCGACTCGCTCCATCGGGCGGCGCGCGAAGTTCGGGGCGTGCTCGGGTCGGAAGCCTAGGCCGATCAGCCGGGCCGGAACGTATGACAGCTGCGGGAACTTCTCGAACAACTTGATCATCGCCTCGGGCGGGCCGTTGCGTGTGCCCGCCATCACCGGGCGCATCACGGCGCGGTGCAGTATCCGCTGCAAGGCCTGCACCAGCATCGTGGGCAGCAGGCGGCGCGAGCGGACCTTCGCCAGGTCGGCCGGGGTCGGCCGGCCATGGCGAAGTGGCTCGGCCAGCAGCGTTGCGGCAGCGACGGCGTCCTGCACGGCCAGGTTGATGCCCACCCCACCGATCGGGGACATGGCGTGCGCCGCGTCGCCGATGCATTGCAGGCCGTCGATGTGCCATGTGTTCAACAGGTTCAGCCGCACGTCGAGAAACTTGACATCGTCCATCGTCCTGAGTTCATGCACGCGATCGGCGAATTCGGGACAGACCTCGGTGACATTGGCGCGGAACGCCTCGATGCCTTCCTTGCGTAGATCGGCACCCTTCGGTGCGAGGTAGGCGACCTGGAAGTAGCCGGGGCGCGGCAGCGGCACGGCGAACCGGCGGTTGCGCATCCGCGGGGTCAGCATGCCTCCGCCTTCGTCGTCGTGGCGCGAAAGGCGGAACCACCAGACATCGAACGGGCATTCGTACTCCTTGGGTTCCAAGCCTGCCTCGCGGCGAGCGCGCGACCATCGGCCGTCGGCGCCGATGACCAGATCCGCGCGGAGCTCGCCCTCCGTGCCTTCGGCCGTCTGGTAGCGAACCCCGGCAACCCGGCCCCCTTCGCGGATCAAGCCGGTCATCTCGGTTTGCATCTGCAGTGTGAACGCCTTCTCGTCAGCGGCGCTGCCGGCGAGCAGGTCCAGGAAATCCCACTGCGGCACCATCGCGATGTACGGGTGCGCCACGTTCAGCCGGCTCATGTCGGCCAGCTTCAACATCTCACCGTCCTCGGTGGGGAATCCTGCTGCGGTGAGCTCGCTATGCGGCAGAGCGTCGAACTTGTCGCCCAGCCCGAGCTCGTCGAGCAGGGTCAGCGTCGATGGGTGCACCGTGTCGCCGCGGAAGTCGCGGAGGAAGTCAGCATGCTTTTCCAGCACCGTTACCTCGATCCCGGCCCTGGCCAGGAGCAGTCCCGCCACCATGCCGGCCGGTCCGCCGCCGACAACGACGCAGCCCGTACGCTCAACCATCTCGATCATCCTCTTTTTCATCTTATGTTGAATATAGTGAGGATGCATCTGAACCGGCCGGTGCGTCAAGCGCCACGTGGTGGGGACACACTGATCAGGCGATGAGCGCGATATCCGGGATCGGAGTGCTCCGGTGTGGTTTCACCGGGAGTGCCTCCCGGGTTCGGGTCGGCGGCTGGAGGACGTGGCGGTTTCGGCCTTTCCCTCCCTGATGGCCGTCTACGACGCGCTGTTTTTCCGTGGCCAAGTCGAACACCTCCAGGTGTTGCGCGCCGCCATGGCCGATGCTGCACCTGGGCTGGCCGCGTTGACCGCTGGCCTGCAGGCCAGCGGTCGGTGGGCGCTGGCCAACCGGGCAATTGCCCAGCTGATGTTCTGGCGTCCCGTCCCGAGCTTCGAGCCCTCCGCCCGAGCTTTCACGCCGAGTGTGGAGATGGTCGCCTCCAGCGCACCGCACTTGCCGACGCCGTTGCCGCCGGGGAGCTCGGTCCTGAGGCGGACTCCGATGAGGCTGTCTACCTGGTTTCGACCCTTATCGCAGGAATGATCAGCCAAGCTATGGCCAACGAGCCGGACCTCGAGTGAGGGCAGGGTCGCTTCACCCCTCTTTTCCCGAAACTGATGAAGCTTGTCACCGCCGCCTATCCCCCTCGCCGGTGACTGATGGCCAAGCCGGGTTTGACCATCGTTGCCTCTCCCGTGCGGCGGCAGCGACCGAGCCTTTGGCTGAGGCGGTGGCTATTCTTGGACTGTTATTACGCACCCACTGATCTTCGTCCGGGCTTGTTGAGGGCGATGGTGGGGTAATTGGCTAGCCAGGGAAGACATGGGAGGTAGGAATGACCGTTGCAAGCGAAATGCTCCGGACTTATCCAGCCGACCTGGGTGGGATAGACCGGGATGCGTTGAGCCGGTGTATCGATGAATGCCTGTCATGCGCGCAAGCTTGCACCGCGTGTGCTGATGCTTGCCTGTCTGAATCTGACGACCACCTGCCGATGTTACGTAAGTGCATCCGATCCTGCGAAGATTGCGCTGATATTTGCAGTATCACGGCCCGCGTCATTTCTCGGCACACCGGCTACGACGCCAATATCACGCGAAGCGTCCTGCAAACGTGTGCCATGGTGTGCCGGGCCTGCGGGGACGAATGTGAGCGGCACGCTGCCATGCATGAACATTGCCGGATCTGTGCCGAAGCGTGCCGCCGCTGCCAGCAAGCCTGCGAAAAATTGATCAACACCCTAGGCTGACCTAGTCTGCCGGTGGGCGTAGCTCGCTGCGCACCGGGTATCCGATCAGCGGCTGGGTTGTGGCCGGATCTTCAGACGAGGTTCACGATGGCACGGGGTGTGGCGTGACCCGCACCGCATTCGTTCTCGGCGGTGGCGGCGTGCTTGGCGCCGCCGAGGCGGGCATGGCGTGGGCGTTGCTCGAAGCTGGCGTGCTCCCGGACCTGATCTGTGGTACCTCGATCGGGGCGATCAACGGCGCAGCCCTTGCGGCCGACCCCACGCCCGGTGGTGCGCAGGCGCTGCTGGCGATGTGGGAGGTGCTCGCGGCTGACGGGGTACTCAGCACTTCTCTGGTCGGCCAAGTGGTGGAGATGGTGCGCAGCGGTACGTCGCTGCACGGAAATGCCGAGTTGCGCCAGCGGCTGTGCGAGTGCATCCCGGTGCACACCTTCGAAGAGCTCATCGTGCCGTTCGAGTGCGTGGCGGCGAACATCGAGGAGGCGCGTGAGCATTGGTTTTCCTCCGGTGACCTGATCGGCGCTGTGCTGGCGTCGTGCGCACTACCCGGTGTCTTCCCGCCGGTAGAGATCAACGGTAAACATTTCTTCGACGGCGGTCTGGTCAACAGCATCCCGCTGGGCCGGGCGGTGCAGCACGGCGCAGACACGGTGTGGGTACTGCACGTTGGGCGCCTGGAGGAAGATCTGGCGGTGCCGCGGTTCCCCTGGGAAGTGGCCTTTGTCGCCTTCGAGATCTCCCGCCGGCACCGGTTCTACAGCGACCTCGGCCGGATACCAGATGATGTAACCGTGCACGTGCTGCCCACGGGCCTGCCGCAACGGCGGGCACCGACGTGGTCGAATTTGCGCTACCGCGACCGCCGGCGCATCGATCGACGTGCCCAGCTTGCCTACAGCGCCACCCGTGCCTACCTGGCCGGCTTGGCATGACCGCGCTGCGCCGGGCGGTGACCGTGCCGACGGTCATGGCGCTGGAGGTTTTGATCCTCCTGCTCGCGCCGCTGCTGCTGGTCGCCGCTGCCCTGGTCGCCGCTGGGACCCGCTCGACGCGGCCGGTGCGCAGCACCGCCCTCATCGTGGCCTACGCCGGCATCGAGCTGGCGACGCTGGGCCGCTTGCTCCGGGGTGAAGAGCTCGACTGGGACGCGGTCCTGCGGGATGTGCTCGCCCGCGCCTACACCGCCGTGCAGGCCATCCTCGACGTCCAGCTCGTGCTGGAAGAGGGATCTGCGACACGCGGGCAGCTCACCGGGGGACATGGCTTGCTTGTCCTGGCTCGGCATTGTGGCCCGGGCGACTCGCTGTTCATTGCTTGGCTGCTGGTCGTGCACTACCGGTTGCGGCTGCGCGCGGTGTTGAAGTCGGTGCTGCGGCTGGAACCCACCCTCGATCTAGCCAGCGATCACCTGCCACTGTGCTTCGTCGCACCCCGCGGGGAGCGCGCTCGCCGCAGGATCCACGACCTCGCCGCCGCGATGTCTCCCGGCGACGCGTTGCTGCTGTTCCCCGAGGGCGGCAACTTCAGCCAGGCACGATGGCGCCGGGCGGTGTCGTCGCTGTCCATGACCGGTGCCTACGATGCCGCTCGGCTCGCTCTTCGACGCACTCACACGCTGCCGCCACATCGTGGCGGCGCGGCGGCGGCGCTGCTGGGAGCACCCAAAGCCGACGTGCTTGTCCTTGCCCATACCGGCTTCGCTGCCGACGGTCGTGACCGGCCGTGGTGGCGGCTTCCCGTGCACCGGAAACTGCTCGTGCGGACTATCTTGGTTCCGGCTGCGACCGTCCCCCGGGACCGCGAAATGCTGGCCATCTGGCTCGACCGCACATGGTCACGGGTCGACGACTGGGTGCGCAGCCACTCCGGCGATATGACAGCTGAACCATTCTCCCCTTCGTGAGTCCCTGCTGCCTGAAGCGACCGTTGCTCGACGCCACTGTTGCTCGCCGGTGACCCCGCTGGCAACGTTACTGGCGCCTACTTTGCCGTCCATTGCGGGTCCGTCACATTGCTCAAGCGAGGTCTCTTGATGGCATATACCTGCACGCACCTCGACACGGTTGCGGACGTGACACCGTCCAGCGACGGATGCGAAGACTGCTTGCGAACCGGCGGCAGGTGGGTTCACCTTCGTCTATGCATGCGGTGCGGGCATGTCGGCTGCTGCGACAACTCGCCGAATCGGCACGCTACCGCGCACTGGCGGGTACACCGCGACCATCCCCTGATCCGGTCTTACGAACCGGGCGAGGATTGGTGGTGGTGCTACCCCGATGATCTGTTGTTCGAGCTTGATGGCGCACCCCCAGCGCCGTCACACCCCTGACGCGCGCTGCTGACCGGCCTTCACCCGAGGATTCAATTCGTCCTCGCCATCCACCTACCGGTGGGGCACCATACAGTCTATGCGGGGGGCCGGTTTTAGGGGTCAATGTCGGGATACGCGTTCGAAGAAGCGGTTGCTCGCGCAGCGAGCTGCTGATGATCCTGCGGCAAGGCGACGATTTGCCGCCGCTCTCGCGACGGCCGTGGCGGTCGCCCTCCCTGCGGCGTGCGCGTACAAGGGCATCAGCATGTCTGCGGTCGACGCGGTCACCCTGCACGGTCAGGGCACTCTTGGCGCGCCGACCCTTGCCTCGACAGCGGAGACGTACAACCAGGCATTAGCTCCGGTCGGTGCCCGGTTGTCGGCCACCCTGACCCCGTCGGGTAACTCCACCACGGCGGAATTGACGGTTTCCGGGATGCTGCCGAACCGGAGTTACGCAGCACACGCGCACACCAATGTCTGTGGTCAGACGGGCGCCGCGGCGGGGCCGCACTACCAGAACCGGATCGATCCCGCCGCGACCCCGCAAAAGCCCTCGGCCGATTCCCAGTACGCCAATCCGCACAACGAAGTATGGCTGGACGTGCGCACTGACGGTACTGGTTCGGGCACAGCACGCACCACGGTGCCGTTCGTCTTTGGCGACCGGGGACCTGGCTCGATCGTGGTGCACGAGGGAATGGACACGGAAACGGCTCCGGGTAAGGCGGGGCAAGCAGGTTCCCGGATCGCCTGTGTCACCCTGGCCCCGCAGGGCCAAAGGTCGGCCGTGCACCCTTCTAGCTAGCAAGCTGGCGGCGCGGCAGCCGGCCGTGTGCAATGGCACAACACCGGTTATCCGCGAAGGGCAGCCAGCATGGGCAGCGACCCGCACAACGATCATCATCACTTGACTGGCTCTGGGCGATGGCATCGACTGTCGCACCTGTTTATGCCGCATTCGCACGATAGCGCCCAGAAGGTCGATTCAGCCCTGGAGACCTCTCGTGAAGGCATGCGGGCACTGTGGATTTCTCTGGCCGTCCTTGGCGGCACCGCGATAGTGCAGGCGGTAGTGGTGGCGTTCTCCGGATCGGTGGCACTGCTGGGCGACGCCCTGCATAACCTCGCTGACGCGTTGACGGCCGTGCCGTTGGGGCTTGCCTTCTTGCTCGGTCGCCGGCCGCCGACCCGCCGCTACACCTACGGCTTCGGCCGCGCGGAGGACGTGGCCGGGATCGTCATCGTGGCAGTCATCGCGGCGTCTTCCGCGCTGGCCGGCTACCAGGCGATCCAGCGGCTGCTGCATCCCGCGGACGTGTCCCACCTGCTCGCGGTCGCCACCGCTGCACTGGTCGGGTTCCTCGGCAACGAGACCGTGGCCCGCTACCGCATCCGGGTTGGGCGCCGGATCGGTTCGGCGGCGCTGGTCGCCGACGGGCTGCACGCGCGCACTGACGGGTTCACCTCACTTGCGGTGCTCCTCGGTTCGGGCGGGGTCGCCATCGGCTGGCAGTGGGCCGACCCCGTCGTCGGTCTGGCTATCACCGCCGCAATCTTGCTGGTACTCAAAGATGCCGCCCGCGAGGTGTACCGGCGGCTGATGGATGCGGTTGATCCCACGCTGGTCGATCAGATCGAAGACACGTTGCGCACTACATGCGGCATCGTCGCAGTGGGCGCTGTGCACGTGCGGTGGATCGGTCACCGGCTGCGCGCTGAATGTGACGTCGTCGTGCCCGCCGAACTGACGGTCGCGGCGGCGCATGCCATCGCCGTGCAGGCTGAGCACCGGCTCATTCACGCGGTACCGCGGCTGACGTCGGCCATCGTGCACACCGACCCGCATAGCCTCGATGGCGCCGACCATCACGCTGACCTCGCTCACCACCGAAGAACCGCTTGCGGGTTCGAGCAGTAGCACCGAAGAACCGCTTGCGGGTTCGAGCAGTAGCACCGAAGAACCGCTTG
>JAJPIR010000092.1 GCA_021324675.1 Actinomycetota bacterium | reverse complement strand
GGTGGCGTCGGTGGTGCTGGTCTGCATCGCCTGCCAGCACACCTGGGAACCCGACCTGCTCGACCCCACCGACCGATCCGAAGCCGCCTCGACGGGCTGCCGGCTGTGCGGGGGCTGGACCTGGATCGGACAGATCACCGAACCCGGCCACGGCCACAGGTCGACCCCGTCCTCATCGACTCCAAGGAGCACAACACGATGAATGCCCCCTCAACTCCCGAGATCGAAGTCGACGAGATCCCGGCGAGAGTCAACGCTGCGCTCGATCGACTCCGCGCTGAGCAACGCCGCGCCTGCCAGTTACTTGCTGATGGCCCCAAATGTCAACGGCTATCGGCACTGTATGAACAAGAAGCCCGGCTATGGACACTGCTAGTGCAGCACACCGCTGAACCGGTCTATTGCCGTGCCGCCATAGAAGCCGAGTGCGCGGCTCGAGTTAGGGCCCGCGAGTACGCCAACCTGGGCCGCTACTGGAGCACCTATCCCGATCGCGCCGCTTCCGGGGGCGCGTCATGAACGCCACTGCCGAGACGGTGCTGCGTCGAGTCCGCGGTGTGCTTGGCTCCGCGGGGCTGGAACGACTCGACCCCGGCGCGACACGGTTGGTCCTGGGCAAAGTGCTGTTCGACGGCCACGGGATCCCCGACTGGCATCACCACGCCACCTGCCAAGAACAGGACCCGGAACTGTTCTTCGCTGATCCCAGCGACGCGCAGCGGATCCAGACTGCGAAGCGGATTTGCGCCGGGTGTCCAGTCCGGTCGGCCTGTCTGGCCGACGTGATGGCCTGGGAACAACCCAGCAGCCGCTACGGCGTCGTGGGCGGCCTGTCCGCCCAGGAACGCCGGCAGCTCCACCGCGCTACCCGTGAGTCAGCGAAAAGCGGTGAGGCCGCATGAGACCCCGCCGCCAAGAAAAGCTCGCCGACTTCTGCGAAGTCTGTGGACAACTGCTGATCAGTCGCCCAGTCCGGCGCGTGGGCCGCTGCGGCGCCCATCCCCGCCAACCCACGCTGCCCCAAACCGTCGAGCCAGCACCCACCCCCGACAGGAAGGAAGGACCGTGACCATCGTGCCTACTACCCCCACCACGGTCCGGGTGCACGATCGATACACCGGGTTGGTCACGTCTCGACCCCGGTGGGCACCGTGGGATTGGCTACGACGCCGCCGCGAAGCCCAGCGCTTAGCGTGGTGGACCACTGTGCTCGGCTGGCAATGGTCCGACACCGTCGAGGGCGCCAAGCTGGTCTGGCACAACCTCAACGCTGCGGGAATTCCCTGTACCTCCGCACCGCAGCTGCACTCGGCCGATCCGGGTCCACCGGTCACGCTGTTGGTGCGGATGCTTCCTGGCCAGGTCATCGGTGATTTCCACGCCCAGGCGCACCGCATCGCCGAGGGCATGGGTGTACCCATGGTTCGCATTACCCACGCCGGTCACGGCTGGATCAAAGTCATCCTGCTGGGGCGTGATCCACTGGCTACACCGATGCCCTTGCCGGCGCGGCCGGCCGGCACCTCGGCATGCGTACCAGCGCTCCTGGGCGCAAACGAATACGGCCAACCCGTCACCGTTGATTTCACCCAGCGGGTGCATCTGATCGTGCAAGGCCGCACCGGCTCAGGGAAATCCCGACTGTCCTACGGCCTGCTGCAACAACTCGCCGCGGCCCCCGATGCGATCATCGCCGGCAGCGACCCGTCCTCGGTGCTGCTGCGCCCCTTCGAGGGCACCCGGCACGCCCCCTGGCAGGTCCTGGGTGGGCACGTGGCGGCTCACGCCGAGCTGCTCGACGGCCTGGTCGAGGAGATGGATACCCGGCTCGCCGCCATCCCGCACCGCACCGACGTGCTACCCCTGACCGCCCAGCATCCGATGGTGTTCGTCGTCCTCGAAGAATGGCTGGCACTCCTCGGCCTAGCCAGCGGCGACAAGAAACTGCGCGACAGACTGACTATTGCTGTCCGCCGTCTGGCCGCCGAGGCCGGCAAGGTCAACATGCGGCTGATCATGCTGCCGCAACGAGCCGAAGCCAACGAACTCGGCGGAGGCCTGCTCCGTGGCCAGTTCGCCTACCGGCTCACCCTGCCGGTGGACAACGTCGAAGCCGTCCGACTCCTGCATCCCACCGTCCCCGGGCCATTGGCGGAGGCACACGTCACCCATGGCGAACCGGGCGTGGCGCTCTACCACGCACCCGGACATGACCTTGGCCGGCTCCGCACTCCATGGATGCCCGACTACGGCGACTACTGGGACGCGATCAAGAGTCTGACCTGGGACAGGGGAGTTATCGACGGATGACCCATCCCGAAAGGTCTACCACAGCGTCTCGTGTGTTTGAACAGATCACCGAAGGGACCTCATCAGTGCGCAGGAAGCTCTACCGCGTCGAGGAAGTCGCCGAAGTGCTCAACGTCGGTCGAACCAAGGTGTTCGATCTGATCCGCTCCGGTCACCTCGCGTCGGTCAAAGTTGGCGGCTCGCGACGGGTCACCGAGCAGGCGATAGACGACTACATCGAGCGGCTGTGCCACGACAGCGAGGTGGCCTGATGACCGATGCACAAAATCAGAGCCGAGCTCGCCGGTCGAGGAAAAATCCCAATGGCCAGGGGTCGGTCTACCAGCGGGCCGACGGACTGTGGATCGGGGCCGCCTACGTGCTGACGGCAACTGGCCACCGCCGGCGCATCACCGTGTCAAGTCGATCAGAGAAGGAAGCGGCCCGAAAGCTTCGCGACAAGATCACACAGTCTGATAGAGGGATCCCGGTTGCCGGTGAGCCGTGGACAGTCGAGCAGTACTTCGGCTACTGGCTCGATCACCTGGTAAAAGTCAAGCGACCCAAGACCTACCAGGGCTACGAGGGCATCGTGCGCCGCTACATCGTGCCCGAGCTCGGCAAACGCAAGCTCGAACGCCTCACCGTTCAAGACATCCGGGGCATGCTCACGCGGTTGCAGTATGACTGCCGCTGCTGCCGTGACGGTATTGACGCCGCCCGGGCACCCGATAAACAGCAGTGCTGCGCTGTGGGCAACTGCTGCCGCAAGACATTGTCGGTGCGTTCGATCCAGTACATCCACGCCGTGCTACGCGCCGGGCTGCAACAGGCGATGCGCGAAGACCTCGTCATGCGCAATGTCGCCAAGCTCGTCCAGGTCCAGGCACCCAACTACCGCGTTGATCGTGGTTTGAGCGCCGCTGAGGCAAGGAAGGTCCTTCAACTGGCGAAGGACGACCG
This sequence comes from Actinomycetota bacterium, assembly GCA_021324675.1. Lineage (GTDB taxonomy): Bacteria > Actinomycetota > Actinomycetes > Mycobacteriales > Pseudonocardiaceae. Next base: position 736 of record JAJPIR010000092.1, on the reverse strand, counting down.
GCTGCACGCCCTGTACGTGCTCGCTCTGTACCTCGGGATGCGCCGTGCCGAGCTGCTGGGCTTGCCGTGGGACGCAGTCGATCTCGATCAAGGAGTTCTGGAAGTTCGGCAGAGCCTCCAGCGGGTCAAGGGAGAGCTCCGGTTGGTACCTACCAAGTCAAAGTCCTCGGAACGTCCGGTACCGCTGCCCGATGTGTGCGTTCGAGCCCTCAAGGCTCACCGCGCCAAGCAAGCTGCCGAGCTTCTCGCCGCAGGCGTACCCGGCTGTGGACTCGTGTTCACTAGCCTGGTGGGTACCCCGATCGAGCCGGACAACCTCCGGCGTAGCTGGTACGCACTTCGGGAGCGCGTCGGCTTACCCACTGTGCGGTTTCACGACCTAAGACACAGCTGCGTCACTCTGCTGCTCGACTTGGGCGTGCCGCCGCACATCGTCATGCGCATCGTCGGGCACGCCACGCTCGACGTGACCATGGGCATCTACGCCCACGCCGCCCTCGAAGAACAACGCCAGGCGCTACGCAAGCTTGAAGACCGCCTCAGCGGATGAGGTTGCTACACCCGTTGCTACAGGAGGTGCTGGTGCAAGGCGAACGGATGACCAAGAAACGACCGTTTACGCAGGCCAGGGTGGTGGCCAGGGGCGGGGTCGAACCGCCGACCTTCCGATTTTCAGTCGGACGCTCGTACCAACTGAGCTACCTGGCCGGGCGAGCCGCAAGCCGACTCGCGGTGT
>JAJPIR010000184.1 GCA_021324675.1 Actinomycetota bacterium | reverse complement strand
TCTTATTCTTGCGAGGGTAGGAGTTAGCCGAATCGGCGATGCGGTCGATTAGGTCCCCTTCTGTACTTCATCTAGACGCCGCACTGTGAGGAGAACGTAGATGTATGACGCACTGAGTTTCGCCGAGATCGACGGGCAGCACGTGGAGCTGCTTCCCGCACGCACCGTTCTGTCCATGTTCAGCCTTACCGACAGCCCTGACGTGACCTGCCAGAGCGTTGCCAGCCAGTCCCCGGGTTTCTTGTTGTCGACCGGTGGTACGTTTGCTAGCTTCACCTGCCTGCCGACGGTCACCAAGTACTGAAGTGTGCTGGTAGACACAACTACATACGTGCAGGGTCGGTAGAGTCAGTGATCGTTGACCAGACTGTGGCGGCCTTGCCTCAGGCGAAGAGTTAGCAGCGGTCGTTCCATTCGTCGTGAAGTCACTGAGGGCGACGCTGTGACCGTGTACATGCAAGGGGTGGCCGCGTCGCGGCCACCCCTTGGTCTGTCTACTGGGAGCGGGGAGTGCGCGCCTGCCAGACGCGGATAACATGAATCCAGATGTGCTCACTAATGGCTACCATCCGGCGCAGGCATACTGTTGCTGAGGCATTTTAAGTAGCATATGAGCCGAGTCTAGGTGGGCGGCAGGCTTCTTGTCCGTCGCCCCAGCCTTCGTACGCTGCCATCATCCGAACAGGTGCAGAAGTCTTAAGTGCCGGATTATGTTGTTGGGTGGTTTTCTCCCTGTTATGGTATGGATTAAGCGGGACGCTAATGTCTCGATGAGGTGTGTTGTTCTGTGCCTACATGGGCGCCGCAACTGGGGGGAACTGAAATGTCTAACGCATTGAACTTCGCCGAAATCGTCGGGTTGCGGGTGGAGTTGCTACCCGCACGTACCGTCCTGTCTCTGTTCAGCATCGACAACACCGGTCCTATCGTCGCCGATGCATGCACCACGACTCACACCGCAGCCATGCCTGCTGTCCTTGGTCTCATCGGTGGCAGCCCAGAGCAGCAGACGGTGATATGCCAGCCGGCGGCAATCCTGTCCAGCGGAACGCCGGCCGCCACCAGTGGAGGGGCATCGGCACCAGCAGCGGAGGCTACCCCATAAGTATTGTTTGCCCGCTCACTTGATCGTAAGCGATCATTTCACGCTGGCAGCAAGAAGCCCGACGCCCTGAAACTCCAAGGATGTTTGATGGCTTGAAGGGTGTCGGAGCCGGTAGCTGTTGTGACACTGGCTCTTCTGCAACGGCACGTTCCTGGACGTCGAGTTCCCTGATGCGCATTGATCGCGCTTTGCGTGTCTATTGCGGCATATTCTGGTGCTGAAGGCGCACAAAGCGCGATCTTGCGTGAATTATCTCCGAGAGCGGTCGCGCTGCTGCATGCACCGGGTATAACTCATGCTGCGCCACATCACGCCGCTTCCGTGCCGTGACCGCCGTGGGCGCGACCTTCGACTAGCCTCAGATCTTTACGACGTCGGCCCGGTATGCGGCACTACGACCCTCGTGCGGTACGTGATGCAGAAGATCCTACGGCCTCAGGACCGGCGCATTCATGCGCCAGCTGGCCGGGTTCCCACGCCGGTCGTTGCGTTGGCCTTCACCTGCCGCCCGCGGCCGCCACAACGCGCATGGCTGCCGCACGGCACGGCACCCAGTTCATTGTTTAGGATGCACGGCCATCTTCCCTCAGATGATTGGCGCGTCAGGCGTCTCGTGCTACGAAAGAGCTGCTGGCCGAGCAAACTCAGCGCAGGAAGGGACTGATCCCTCATCACGAGGGGAACGCCATGGCGACTCGTCCCGGCCACGCTGAAGCAGCGGGCCCAACTGTTCCCGGTTAACCCTTGGCCGTTTCCGGCAGCGCGATGCCCTGCGTGTTGTCGCGTCGCTCGTGCCAGGCTGTCCGCGCGTCGCGTGCTGCTCGCCGAGAGCAAGCTGGTTAAGAACCGCGGACGCTGCCCGACGGTGATCTCCGGGCCTGTCCATGCCCCTACAGTGCGGCCAGCTGCCGCCGCGTCGCCAATCACTTTTCGGGCCCTGCCAGCGCCTTTCAGCAGCAACGTAACCGCGGCATCAACTATGACGAAGCCAAGACCCTCACACCCGGGCGGAGGCGGCGCCTTGACTTCTACCCGCGCGTGATGTTGACCGTGGTGTCCAGCCAGGTGTGCGGTGCCTTCCCAGCGGTTGCCGACAGGCCTGCTCGGCTGGTCCGTTGCTGGCGGTGTCGATCCGGATCTGAGCTGCTCACGACTTCACGGGGCTGCGAGGCGCACAGTCAGCCAGGTTGCTGCCCATCCATGAAACCGGTCCATCGATGATACGGACGAGCAAGCTAGCCCGTCACGCTTGAATAAGCGGATAGCTCCAATATTTTCAGCTAGTAACGATCACCGCGCACTGCCACCGTCGAGCGGCACAGGTCCGCCGGATACTAGGTGCCCTCGCCAGGCGAGGCTACGTAATCACCCCTCCGTCCTACGTCTTCTCGCATGTCGGGCTCTCACCAAGAGGGCCGACCGAGGCGGCGGGCACGCCCCACGGTGAAGCGCGTCAACCACGTTGTTCGTCGCTGGTATGCCCGCTGACCAGCGATAACCCAGGTGGGATCGCTTGGCGGCAAGTTTCTGCGAGCATAGAGAGCTAGGTACAGTTTTCCCGGATTCTCAGTAATCGTTCACCTCAAGGTAGGTGATCGGGAACGGCGCGTTCTGGCTACGTGGTGGGTTGCATATTTAAGGGTGAATGCATGTTGTCAGGCGACCTTTAGCTCGCCATCATTGGGATTAGCTGAAATCGGAAACGTCAATCCGATGAAGCATTTATAGGCCACTCCGAGGAGGATTTTAGATGTCTGATGCATTGAGCTTTGCTGAGATCGACGCTCAGCGCGTGGATCTGCTTCCGGCGCGCACTGTCCTGTCCCTGATGGGCATTGCCAAGAGCGGTGGCGGTCAGTGTGGCGGCAACGGTGGCGTCGGTGGTAACGGTGGCGCTGCCTACGGCGGTATCGGAGTCCAGGCCCTGAACATCATCCTTCAGCATGACCAGGAAAACTTCGCTGCTAACGCCTGGGGCGGTAACGGTGGCGACGCCAACGGCGGTCCCTGCCACTAATAGTTTATTTGGTCAATGGCCGCTGTAGTTGAGCGGTGGTTCGTATACGGTGCCGTTGGCTAGGGAGCGGCGCCGGTATGGCCGGCATGATGCTAGGGCGGTGCTGGGGCAGCCGACTTAACTTTAGTCGTGCAGTACCGTCGCGCGCCCCCTCGAGCGCGAGCGTGATCGTCGGCACGGAAGGGGTGGCCGTTATGCGGCCGCCCCTTCCGTTTGCATGCGCAATACCATGTCTTGCAGTGTCCTGATTGGTCCGCGTGCGCCTGCGAATACAACAGGCGGATTGAGGTGTGTGACGGCAGACCTTGCGCACTGGTTATTTGGTCGCGTGTATCCTCGTCATTGACGCGCTGGGCCAAGGACGGTAGCCAGTGAGTACTGCCCTAGGGCAACAATTACGCTGCGCGGGAATGTTCGACCTCGCGGTCTACCGCGCTCACACGCTCACACGCCTAGGCCGAGACCGCCCGCTGACCACCTGCTTCGTCGCGCTACCGCCATGGGTTAGGTGCACACGGTCAGCCCGGGTCCGGGTCCTACCAAGATCGGTACGGTAGGGTTCGCCACCCATCCCGTTGATATTCGACGCTCTTGTGGCGAGCCGTCTTTGTGGATCGTTTTGGGGTTCGATGGCTGGGCCGCGGATGCGCCCTGGTGCTCACCTTCATCGGCGGACGCAGAGAATCCGAACGGTGCACTGTGATCTGGCGAGTGCGCCCGATTCGTTAGGCGACCAGTATCGGTGGTAAAGGAGCTGACGCAAAAGGAGGGATGGCCGCGGGCGGCCATCCCTCCTTTAAGTAGCCTGTGATCACATTAGCCGCTGCAGTTCGTGGTAGAGTTGTTCGCGCCCAGGATCGGAATGACGTTGAGGATATCCTGCAGAGCCGCCACCTGGGTGCCGTTAAGCCCCACGTTGACAGCGCCGACCTGGGTCTGGTCGCAGCCGCCCTTTTGCCCGCCGCCGCCACCCGTGCTGAACAGCGAAAGGACGGTACGGGCGGGAAGCAGTTCAGCGTGCTGCCCGTCGATCTCGGCGAAGCTCAATGCATCAAACATTCATGTCCTCCTCGGAGTCGTCTACATGTGCTTCGTCGGATTGAAACTCTCCGATTCAGCTAATTCAAAACAATAACAGC
>JAJPIR010000150.1 GCA_021324675.1 Actinomycetota bacterium | reverse complement strand
TCGAGGCGGATCACGTAACGCACCATCGCCAGGCCCGCAATCTGCGTACCGCACAGTGCTGTCCGCAGCTCAGGCCGGTCCGGAGCGACTACGGAGACGATCCGGCCGAAGATCATCCGGCTGACGAACTCACGCATCATCCGGGCAGCTCCCTCATGACTTGCCACGCTGCGCACCAACGCAGTGAAGGCACCACCACCGTTGGTGTCCCAGACCGACAGGAAGGTACGAAGGACACGTTCAGCTATCTGGCTGGGCTCGCCGTCGAGAACCCGGCGAATGATGTCTTCAGGGTCAACCGGTAGCTGCAGCGCGGCGACGAACAATCCATCCTTGCCACCGAACCAGTGATTGACCATTGCGGGATCCATCCCAGCCCGCTGGGCGATGCCGCGCACTGTAGCGCCGTCGAAACCGCGCTCGGTGAACTCCACCCTGGCCGCGTCGAGCAGGGCCGCACGCGTGTTCTCCCCGGCCCGGCGGCGGCCGCGGGGCCGGGCCGGGCGGGTGCCTTCGAGCGCCACGCAGCGGCCCCCTTTTTCAACACTGGAGTAAAAGGTATGCCCGACACACTGCGGAGTCAACGGCGGGCACAATGTCTCCATGGCCAGTATCCGTGCAACCGGGATCGGGCAACTACGGCTGGATCGGGAGCGTTTTCGTGCCCTGGCGGCCGATCGCCGGGTTGTACCGGTGACCCGGACACTGCTCGCTGACGGTGAGACCCCGCTGGGGGTGTACCGCAAGCTTGCTCAGGGCCGCCCGGGAACCTTCCTGTTCGAGTCCGCGGAGAACGGCTCGTCATGGTCACGATGGTCGTTCGTCGGGGTGCACAGTGTCGCCACGCTGACCGAAGCTGGGGGACGCACGGTCTGGCGCGGTAAACCCCCGGTAGGGCTACCTGGGGTAGCGCAGGAATGGGCCGGTACCCCACTAGAGGCGTTGCGAGCCACGGTCGCCGCGCTGCACACCGAGCCGCTGCCCGACCTACCCCCACTCACCGGCGGGATGGTCGGCTACCTGGGTTACGACGCGGTCCGGCGCTTGGAGCGGCTGCCCGAATTGGCCCTCGACGACCTCAAGGTGCCCGAGCTGGTGATGCTGCTGGCCAGCGACCTGGCCGCGCTGGACCACCATGAGGGGACCATCACCCTGATCGCCAACGCGATCAACTGGGATGACTCCCCACACCGGGTCGACGAGGCTTACGACGACGCGGTCGCCCGGCTGGATGCGATGGTGGCGCAACTGTGCACGCCAGCGCCTGCCAGCGCGGCGGTATTCAGCCGGCCGGCACCCGACTTCGTGCGCCGCCGCAGCCCGGAGCAGCACTACGCCGCCGTGGAAACAGCCAAGGAGGCGATCCGTGCCGGCGAGGCCTTCCAGGTAGTGGTATCCCAGCGCTTCGAAATGGCGACCGACGCCGCCCCGCTGGACATCTACCGGGTACTGCGCACCACCAATCCCAGCCCCTACATGTATCTGCTCACGCTCGACGAGTTCAGCATCGTCGGCTGCAGCCCGGAGTCGCTGGTCACCGTGCGGGACGGCAAGGTCACCACACATCCGATCGCCGGCACCCGTCCCCGCGGGGCGGATCCGGACGAGGACGCCTGGCTGGAAAAAGACCTGATGGTCGACGAGAAGGAACGCGCCGAGCACCTCATGCTGGTCGACCTCGGCCGCAACGATGTCGGGCGGGTATGCCGGCCCGGTTCGGTGCACGTTACCGATTTCTTCCGCATCGAGCGCTACAGCCACGTGATGCACCTGGTCTCGACGGTCACCGGCCAGCTCGCCCCCGGTCACACGGCCTTCGACGCTGTGGCCGCGTGTTTCCCGGCCGGGACGTTATCCGGTGCGCCCAAACCACGGGCGATGGAGCTGATCGAGGAGCTGGAACCCACCCGGCGGGGGGTGTACGGGGGAGTGGTCGGCTACCTGGATTTCGCGGGTGACGCCGATACCGCGATCGCCATCCGTACCGCAGTGGTGCGCAACGGGGTTGCCTACGTGCAGGCCGGTGGCGGGATCGTCGCCGACTCCGACCCGGTGGCCGAAGACGCCGAGTGTCTGAACAAGGCGGGCGCAGTGCTGGCCGCCATCGCCGCTGCGGGGACCCTGCGCCTGGCTACCGGGGAAACCGCCGAGTCGCTGCGTGCCTGATCGCCCTGGATCGCGCCGCGCGCTGGTAGTGACCATCGCGGCACTGATTGCGGCCTCGGCGGCGCTGGCCGGCGCGGCGAGTCTGGGTTGGGCGCAGCTCCAGGTCCAGACACCGCTGCGGGGCACCGTTGGAGTCCGGTTGTCCGGCTCGGAAGTGCTGGCGGCACTGGGTCCGCTGGCGGCATTGGCTCTCGCGGCGGTGGCTGCGGTGCTCGCGGCGGGCGGAGCGCTGCGCTGGTTGCTCGGCGCATTACTGCTGGCTGCGGCGGTGGCGCCGGCTGTCGCGGTGGTGCGGGCTGCGGATACTCGCTGGCTCACCGATCTCGCCCTGGCCGTGGCGCAGCGGCCCGCCTTGTCGGTGCCGCTCGGTCCGGCCACGATCCTGTTCGCGGGTCCAATACTGGCCGCGGTGGGGGCGGCGCTGCTTGCTGCGGCGGGTATCGCGCTGATCGTGCGGGGCCACCGGATGCCCCGGCTGGGCCGCCGCTACCAGACCCCGGCGGCCCGAACGGCGGGACCGATGCCTCCAGATGGGTGGCGGCTGTGGGAGCGGCTGGACGCCGGCGAGGATCCCACTGCCCCGCCGACACCCCCGGTGAGGTGACACCGGGCAGGTCGGAGCTAGCATCGGTACCCGGCTGTGCAAGGGGGGCGGAAGGGGAGAGGCTTGAGCGTCCTGGAAGCGATCCTCGAGGGAGTCCGAGCCGACCTCGCGGCCCGTGAAGCTGCTGTGGAATTCACCGAAATCAAGCGGCGCGCTTCCCGGGTGCCGGCTCCCCGGGATGCGATGGCCGCGTTGCGCGGCCCGGGTATCGGCGTCATCGCGGAAGTGAAGCGCCGCAGCCCGTCCAAGGGAATCCTGGCCGACATTCCTGACCCCGCCGCCCTGGCCGCTGACTATGCCGAGGCCGGCGCGCGCATGATCAGTGTGCTTACCGAAGGCCGGCGCTTCGGTGGTTCACTGGCGGATCTGGACGCCGTCCGGGCCGTGGTCGATGTCCCGGTACTGCGCAAAGACTTCATCGTCAGCCCGTACCAGGTGCACGAAGCCCGGGCGCACGGGGCAGACGTGGTGCTGCTGATTGTCGCGGCGTTGGAACAGAATGCGCTGGTGGCCCTGCTCGACCGGGTCGAGTCATTGGGGATGTCGGCGCTGGTCGAGGTGCACACGGCAGAGGAGGCCGACCGCGCGCTGGAGGCCGGCGCCAAGCTGATCGGTGTCAACGCCCGGGATCTGCACACGCTGGACGTCAACCCGGAGGTCTTCAGCAGGATCGCTCCTGGGTTGCCGCCCGATGTGCTCCGGGTGGCCGAGTCCGGGGTCCGAGGACCGGCGGACCTCATGGCCTACGCCGGTGCGGGCGCCGATGCGGTGCTCGTCGGTGAGGGGCTGGTCACCAGCGGTGACCCGAAAGCCGCAGTCACCCAACTGGTCACTGCCGGGTCCCACCCGGCCTGCCCGAAGCCGGCACGGTGACCAAGATGGTGAGCATCCAACCCGCACCGAATGCAGCCCAGCCCGATGTCCCCGATGTTCAGGGCCACTTCGGACGTTACGGCGGCCGGTTCGTGCCCGAGGCGCTCATCGCGGCTCTCGACGAGCTCACCGCCGCTTACACCGACGCCCGGTCTGACCCGGAGTTCACCGCTCGGCTCAACGGCCTACTCGCCGACTACACCGGCCGGCCGTCGCCGATCACGGAGACGCCTAGGTTGTCCGAGCATGCCGGCGGGGCAAGGATCGTGCTCAAGCGCGAAGACCTGAACCACACCGGCTCCCACAAGATCAACAATGTGCTAGGGCAGGCGCTGCTCACCCAGCGGATGGGCAAGCCGCGGGTGATCGCGGAAACCGGTGCGGGTCAGCACGGGGTTGCTACCGCGACCGCATGCGCGCTGCTCGGGCTGCAATGCGTGGTCTACATGGGCGAGGTGGACACCGCGCGCCAAGCGCTCAACGTCGCGCGGATGCGGCTGCTCGGTGCCGAGGTAGTTCCAGTGAAGACTGGCTCGCGCACCCTGAAAGACGCCATCAACGAGGCGCTGCGGGACTGGGTCACCAACGTGGACCACACGCACTACCTGCTGGGCACGGTTGCTGGGCCGCACCCGTTCCCGGTCATGGTGCGTGACTTCCACCGGGTCATCGGTTTGGAGGCGCGGGAGCAGATGCTGGCGCGCTACGGCCGGCTACCCGACGCCGTGGTCGCGTGCGTCGGGGGCGGATCCAACGCGATCGGCATCTTCCATCCGTTTATCGGTGACTCGAGCGTGCGGCTAGTCGGTTTCGAGGCTGCCGGCGACGGGGTGGACACCGGCCGGCACGCCGCGACGCTATCCGCCGGGGAGCCCGGAATGCTGCACGGCGCGCTGTCCTACCTGCTGCAGGACTCTGACGGGCAGACCATCGAGACGCACTCGATCTCCGCTGGGCTGGACTACCCCGGAGTCGGTCCTGAGCATTCCTGGCTGAAGGACACTGGGCGCGCGGAGTACCGGCCCATTACGGACGCTCAGGCGATGGAGGCCTTCCAGCTGCTGTCTCGTACCGAGGGAATCATCCCGGCGATCGAGTCCGCGCATGCCGTAGCCGGGGCGTTGCAACTCGGCGCGGAACTGGGTGACGGTGCGTTAGTGCTGGTCAACCTGTCCGGGCGCGGTGACAAGGACGTGGATACTGCGGTGAAGTGGTTCAACTTGCTGGAGGGACAGCAATGACCTCCCGGCTGGCTCCGCTGTTCGGCGCCTGCGCTGCTGAGCATCGGGCAGCGCTGATCGGTTACTTGCCCGCGGGGTTCCCGACGGTAGATGGCTCGCGGGCACTGCTGCGAGCCATGCTGGACGGCGGTTGTGACCTGGTCGAAGTCGGGGTGCCCTACTCCGATCCTGTTCTGGACGGGCCAACCATCCAAGCTGCCGCGGACACGGCCCTGCGTGGTGGCGCCCGGATGCGAGATGTGCTGGCCGTGGTGGAGTCGATCGCCGGCTCCGGCGGCCGGGCCGTGGTGATGACCTACTGGAACCCCGTGCACCGCTACGGCGTGGACGCATTCGCGCGGGATCTAGCCGCGGCCGGAGGGCTCGGCGTCATCACTCCCGACCTGATCCCTGACGAGGCACAGGATTGGCTCGGTGCGGCGCAATCGCACGCCCTAGACCGGATCTTCCTGGTTGCGCCCTCGTCAACTGACCAGCGGATCGCCGCCACCGCAGCGGCCACTCGCGGGTTCCTCTACGCCAGTTCCGTGATGGGCGTCACTGGCGCCCGGGACGTGGTGAGCCGGGCTGCGGGGACATTGGTTAGTCGGGTGCGCGAACTGGCGCCTGGGCTGCCGGTGGGTGTCGGGCTTGGTGTGCGCAACGGCGCGCAGGCTGCTGAGGTGGCGGCTTTTGCCGATGCAGTGATCGTCGGCTCTGCCTTTGTCACCGCCGCGGCGGACGGTGAAGCCGGCGTCCATGCGCTGGCCGCCGACCTCGCCACCGGCGTCCGTCGGACCGCCCCGCAACCTGCCTGACGTTCCTCCGTCCCGCGCCCAGCCGGCTCTGCGAGGGCTGTAATAGCCCCATCACGATGCTCCAGCCCGCCGATTGGGTCGTTGGGGAGAGAGATACCGTGTCGCCCGTGCTTACCCCGATGTTTTTTAGCTCGATTCCGAGTCCAGACCGGGGGGTCTGGTACTTGGGACCGGTGCCGATCCGCGCTTATGCCCTCTGCATCATCGCCGCGATCATCGTGGCGATCCTGTGGGGAGAGCGGCGCTGGCGAGCTCGGGGCGGTCGAGCCGGGGCGGTAACCGACATCGCGGTGTTCGCGGTGCCGTTCGGTCTGGTGGGTGGGCGCCTGTACCACGTCGCTACCGATTGGGACAAATATTTCGGGCCGGGCGGAGATCCGGTAGCGGCGTTGGAGGTCTGGAAAGGTGGTCTCGGTATCTGGGGCGCGATCGCGCTGGGAGCCCTCGGCGCCTGGATTGGCTGCCGCCGCCGGGGCATCCCGTTGCCTGCGATGGCTGACGCTGTCGCACCGGCCATCGTGGTCGCACAGGCGATCGGTCGGTTAGGCAACTACTTCAACCAGGAGCTCTACGGCCGCTCGACGTCGCTGCCCTGGGGATTGGAGATCCGCGAGCGCGTGAACCCAGCCACCGGGGTCCCGGATCCACTCAACGGGATCGCGCAAGGGCCGCCGGTGGATATCGTGCACCCGACTTTCCTTTACGAGATGCTCTGGGACCTCGGCGTCGCGGCACTGGTGGTGTGGGCTGACCGCCGGTTCCGGCTCGGCCACGGGCGGGCCTTTGCCTTGTATGTCGCGGGCTACACCGCCGGGCGGTTCTGGATCGAGTTGATGCGTGCTGACCCGGCCACCATGCTCTTCGGACTGCGCATCAACGTGATTACCTCCGCGGTAGTGTTCATCGCAGCGGTGGTCTACCTGACGGTGGCGCCCCGCGGCCGGGAAGAACCCGAATCGCTTGCGGAGCGCAAAGAGCCGGCGCTGGCCTCCTAGCTAGGCGCAGCGTCGCTAGCATGCGGCAGTGGGTTTCGAGGGGTTCGGCGACTACGCGGTCGACTTCTACGAGGGCTTGGCGGCAGACAATTCGAAGGCCTACTGGACCGACCACAAGGCCATCTACGACGAGCAGATCCGCGGCCCGATGCTGGCGTTGCTGGCCGAGCTCGAAACGGAATTCGGCGCCGGAAAGATCTTTCGCCCGTATCGCGACGTCCGGTTCAGCGGTGACAAAAGTCCGTACAAGACGCACTGCGGGGCAGTGATACACCTGCCGGCTGCTGCCCTCTACACCCAGTTGGGCGCCGACGGGCTGCTCGTCGCGGGTGGCGCGTACCACTGGTCTGCTGATCAACTTGCCCGCTACCGGCTGGCGGTGGACGCCGAGCGCAGCGGCGAAGAGCTCCGGCACCTGCTGGCGACGGTGCCTAGCAGCGCCGGGATGCAGCGCGGAGGCGAGCTGCTGCGCTCGCGTCCCCGGGGTAGCCCGGTCGACCATCCGCGCCTGGATCTGTTGCGGCACCGCTCGCTGTACTTGTGGCGGTCTTGGCCGCCGGACGAGGTGTTACACCAGCGTGCGTGCCTGGAGCGGGTCCGGGACGGCTGGCGGATCAGCCGCCCGCTGACCAACTGGCTTGCCAGCTACGTTGGAATCACCGCGAGCTAGCCATGCACTCGACATCTGACGGTCATCGGGCTGATCCGGATGCAGCGCTAGTCTGTGCGACTATGAGACGCGCAAAGATCGTTTGTACGATCGGTCCGGTCACCGCGACCCCGGAGAAGATCCGGGAGTTGGTGTGGGCCGGGATGGATGTTGCTCGGCTCAACTTCAGCCACGGTTCGCACGCTGATCACGCACGGGTCTATTCCATGATCCGGGAGGCCAGTGACCAGGCTGGCCGGGCGGTCGGGATCCTCGCCGACCTACAGGGCCCCAAGATCCGGTTGGGCCGGTTCGCCGGTGGCCCGGTGCAGTGGCGCACCGGTGACGAGGTGCGGGTGACCGTCGTGGACGTCCCCGGCACTCACGACCGGGTTTCCACCACATATGCGGGGCTGGCCACTGATGCCCGCGAGGGCGACTCGTTGCTGGTAGACGACGGCAAGGTGGCCTTGCTGGTGCGCAAGGTGGAGGACACCGAAGTGGTCTGCGAGGTCATCGAGGGTGGTGTAGTCAGCGATCACAAGGGCCTCTCTCTGCCCGGGATGAACGTATCGGTTCCGGCGCTGTCCGCGAAGGACATCGCTGATCTGGAATTCGCGCTACAGCTGCGGGTCGACATGGTGGCGCTGTCGTTCGTCCGGTCACCAGCCGATATTGATCTGGTGCACCGCACGATGGATACGGTGCCGGGCGGCCGGCTACCCGTCATCGCCAAGCTGGAAAAGCCTGAGGCGGTGGACAATCTCGAGGCGATCGTGCTGGCCTTCGACGGGGTGATGGTGGCGCGCGGAGATCTGGGGGTCGAGTTGCCCTTGGAGAACGTGCCACTGGTGCAGAAGCGGGCTGTCCAGGTCGCTCGGGAGAACGCCAAACCGATCATCGTGGCGACCCAGATGCTCGATTCCATGATGGGCAATGCCCGGCCTACCCGCGCGGAAGCCTCCGACGTGGCCAATGCCGTCCTTGATGGCGCCGACGCGGTCATGCTGTCCGGCGAGACCAGCGTCGGTCGTTACCCCATCGAGTCGGTGAAAACGATGAGCCGGATCGTGGAGGCCGTGGAGACTGGTTCGAACCACGTTCCACCGTTGAACCATGTGCCGCGGACCAAGCGTGGGGTGTTGTCCTACGCCGCGCGTAACATCGGTGAGCAGCTTGAGGCCACTGCGCTGGTGGCTTTCACCCAGTCCGGTGATACCGTTCGCCGGCTGGCCCGCCTGCACACTCACTTGCCGCTGCTCGCATTCACCCCGGTACCCGCTGTCCGCAATCAGCTCGCTCTCACCTGGGGAACGGAAACCTTCCTGGTGGACCGGGTCGAGACCACCGATGCCATGGTCAGGCAGGTGGACCAGGCGATGCTGTCCATCGGCCGCTACGCGCCAGGCGATCTGGTGGTGATCGTGGCGGGATCACCTCCAGGCACGGTCGGGTCGACTAACCTCATCCGGGTGCACCGCCTGGGTGAGGAGGACCTTGGCTGAACTTGCCGACGCTGCCTGGCACCAATGGGACGACACTCCCCGGGCGGTCGACGGTGTGCCCCGGGGGCAGCCCGTGCTGGATCGCTTGGTGGCTTTGCTCGACCTCGAGCGCATCGAAGACAACATCTTCCGCGGGGTGAGCCAGCCACAATCCCTGGTGCGGGTATTCGGCGGGCAGGTCGCAGGACAGGCGCTGATCGCGGCTGGCCGTACTGTCCCAGTCGAGCGCTACGTGCACTCACTGCACGCCTACTTCATCCGGCCCGGCGATCCCCGGGTGCCGATCGTCTACAACGTCGACCGGATCCGTGACGGGCGGTCGTTCACCACCCGTCGCGTGGTGGCGATCCAACACGGCCAGGTCATTTTCGCCTTGGCCGCGTCATTCCAGGTTCCGGAGGTGGGCCTCGAGCATGCCGACGAGATGCCCGAAGTGCCGCCGCCGGACCAACTCGAGGACTGGGGGAGTTGGGCGCGACGCAGTGGCGACAACCCGGCGCCGATCACTCAGGTGCCGCGGCCCTTCGATTTGCGGTTCATCACCCCGCCCATCTGGGCCACCGCCATGCGGCAGCCGATCGGTTCACCAGCGCGTGACCAGCTGTGGATGCGAGCCGACGGCGTGTTGCCCGATGATCCCTTGCTGCATGTGTGCGTGCTTGCCTACGCGTCGGACCTGACGCTGCTGTGGTCGGTAGGCGCTGTGCACGGCCACTCGTTGGGTCAAGACGTGATAGCTGCCAGCCTGGATCACGCGATGTGGTTTCACCGCCCGTTCCGGGCCGACGACTGGGTGCTGTGCGACTACACCTCTCCGTCCGCGTCGGGAGGAAGAGGGTTGGCGACTGGCCGGTTTTTCAGCCGTGACGGCCAGCTGATCGCTAACGCGGTGCAGGAGGGGCTGATCCGGCTTCCCCGCTAAGCACGGCCCGCGCACGACGTCAACTTAGTCGTCCGGCCCCGGCCCCGGCGTCCGTACGAGGAAGGGCAAGCTGTAGTTGTCGGCGACCTGGGCAACCACGGTGCGCGGGTTCGGCCATCGATCGACCAGGCACCGGCCGTGACCGGTCTGCACCACATGCGCCCACACCAACGGGCCGGGCCGCTCAGGCAGGAACCACTGCTGCAACTTTAGGTGGTCACTGGCCGCAAGCGGTTGCACAGGGTTCAGGCAACCATGCCAGCGCAGGTCGCACCAATCCGTTGACGGCGACCGGGTTGGCGGTCGCTAACGACGCTGGGGTGGTGGGTTGGCAGCACTTGAAGGGCGGCCTCCTAGCGGAGGCCGGCGAGGTCCATGCCGCGCAGTTCCTTTTTGAGCTCGGCAATCTCGTCGCGCAGCCGCGCGGCCAGCTCGAACTGCAGTTCACGGGCCGCGCTCATCATCTGGTCGGTGAGCTGCTGGATCAGATCCGCTAGCTCGGCACGAGGCATGGCCGACGGATCCCGACCCTCCAGCACGCCCGCGCTACCCCGCGCCCGCCCAGGCTCACCAGCGGCGCGCTTGCCTCGGGAGGCGTTACGGCCCGATCCGCCGACCGCAACGGTGCCCGCCGTATCGCTGGCCTCGGCGTACACCCGCTCCAGGATGTCGTTGATCTTCTTGCGGAGCGGTTGGGGGTCCACCCCGTGCTCGGCATTGAACGCCACCTGCTTGGCTCGCCGCCGGTTGGTCTCGTCGATGGCCCGGCGCATCGAGTCGGTGACAGTGTCGGCGTACATGTGGACCTCGCCGGACACATTGCGCGCGGCCCGGCCGATGGTCTGGATCAGCGAGGTCCCGCTGCGCAGGAAGCCTTCCTTATCGGCATCCAGGATCGCCACCAGCGACACTTCGGGCAGGTCCAAGCCCTCGCGCAGCAGGTTGATCCCCACCAGCACGTCAAACTCGCCTAGCCGTAGCTGCCGCAACAGCTCCACCCGGCGCAGCGTGTCGACCTCGGAGTGCAGGTAACGTACCCGGATACCCAGCTCGAGCAGGTAGTCGGTGAGGTCCTCGGCCATCTTCTTGGTCAACGTGGTGACCAGCACCCGTTCGTTGCGCTCGGCGCGCAGACGAACCTCATGCACCAGGTCATCGATCTGACCTTTGGTGGGTTTCACCACCACTTCCGGGTCGACCAGGCCGGTTGGGCGGATCACCTGCTCGACGAACTCACCGCCGGATTGGGTCAGCTCGTAGGGCCCCGGCGTGGCAGACAGATACACCGTCTGGCCAATCCGATCCTGGAACTCCTCCCAGGTCAACGGCCGGTTGTCTAGCGCGGATGGCAACCGGAACCCATGATCAACCAGAGTCCGCTTACGGGAGGCGTCGCCCTCGTACATCCCGCCAATCTGCGGCACCGTGACGTGCGATTCGTCGATGACCAGCAGGAAGTCTTCCGGGAAGTAATCCAGCAGGGTGGCCGGGGCCGAGCCGGCCGGTCGCCCGTCGATGTGCCGCGAATAGTTCTCGATGCCGGAGCAGAACCCGACCTGGCGCATCATCTCGATGTCGTATTGGGTGCGCATCCGCAGCCGCTGGGCTTCCAGCAGCTTGCCCTGCCTTTCCAGCTTCGCCAGCTGCACCTCCAGCTCGGACTCGATCCCTGCGATCGCGCGTTCCATCCGTTCCGGCCCGGCGACGTAGTGGGTGGCCGGGAAAATTCGTAACTCGGACACCTCCCGAACCACCTCTCCGGTGAGGGGGTGCAGGTAGTACAGCGCCTCCACCTCGTCGCCGAAGAAGTCGATGCGCACCGCGAGCTCCTCATACGCGGGAATGACCTCGACGGTGTCGCCCCGCACCCGGAATGTGCCGCGGGCGAAGGTAAGATCATTGCGCGTGTACTGGATGTCGACCAAAGCCCGCAGCAGCGTGTCACGACCCACCTCGCCACCGACCGGCACATGGATTGACCCCCTCAGGTACTCCTGCGGGGTACCGAGACCGAAGATGCACGACACCGACGCGACGACGATGACGTCGCGGCGCGTCAGCAGCGACATCGTGGCCGAGTGCCGCAACCGCTCCACGTCATCGTTGATCGAAGAGTCCTTCTCGATGTAGGTATCAGTCTGCGGGACGTATGCCTCGGGCTGGTAGTAGTCGTAGTAGGAGACGAAGTACTCGACCGCGTTGTCCGGAAAGTATTCGCGTAGTTCGTGGGCCAGTTGCGCGGCCAGGGTCTTGTTAGGGGCCATCACCAGCGTTGGTCGCTGCACCCGCTCGATGAGCCAGGCGGTGGTGGCCGATTTACCCGTCCCCGTGGCGCCCAGCAGCACGACGTCTCGCTCACCTGCGGTGATCCGGCGCTCCAACTCGTCGATTGCGGCTGGTTGGTCACCGGCTGGTGCGTAATCGCTGACCATCCGGAACCGACCAGGCGCCCGAGAGGTCTTGGCGAGCGGTCGGAAATCCGAATGCGGGTGCAAGTCACGTTGGACGGCGGCTTTGGTCATGTCATCGAGAGTAGGGCGCGGCGCTGACAATGTGCGCCGGCCCTGAACTGTGCCGGCTGAGCTGATCTACGGGTTGATCTACGGGCGAGCGGCTCAAATCCTGTCACGCCACTGTAACCTGCTGGTTCGCCAGTCTTCGTAGCTGCTCCAGGGATAGCCCCCGGACCATCGGTCGGCTTTACCGTAGGGTCAATCGTTATGACGGCCCCGCGCGGATTGGAAGCGCAGACCGCCCCGCACATCCATCCTCCCAAGACCGAGATCTTTGATCTGCAGGCCATGACCAACACCGATCCGAAAGGGATCGTCCGCGCGGTCCGCGAGTACCGGGTCGAGCCGTTCGGTCTTTACCTCGCCCGCGACGTCGTCGATCACCGGTCCATCCGCTCGCTCGAGTCGTGGCTCCTGCCCGAGCTGGGGCTGCGGATCACTGACTGGTGCTATGCCCCCGGCCACCCGCGGCAGGACCAGTTCTATATCGACGTGGTCCGCATCGACGTCGATGAGAAGTGCTGGCGGACCGAAGACCACTACCTGGATCTCATCGTTGACCCCGGCCGTCGAGTGGACGTGCTCGACACCGACGAGTTACTTGACGCGGTCCTGGCCGGCCTGATCAATGCGGCGACCGCGCAGGCGGCGCTGGCCACTACCTACCGGACTGTGGACGGGCTGGCTCGGCACGGCTACATTCTCGATCGCTGGCTGTCGACGGTCGGGGTGCGACCGACCTGGAGCCGGCGCTGATCCCCCGTCAAACCATCTGCCAGCCCATCCGCTGCGCCCAGTGCTCGGCCCGGTCCAGTGCAGCGTGCACGAACGGAGTCTTGGCGCGGGCGTAAGCGTCGATGCTGTCCCATTGTTGCGCCGCTAACCCGTGCTTGAGCTGGGCATACTCGATGACACCGGATGGGTGAGCACGTAGCCAGTCGCGTAGCAACAGTGCTTCGCGCCAGGTGGGGGAGCCGGCCGTCCGGATGTGGCAGTTGACGGCTCGGGCCGGATCGGCGTTGGTCGCCATGGCCTTGTCCCACGTGCTGCCGTCGCGGGCGTTATCCGACCAACGACCAGGCTGGCTGACCAGACCAACTGCGATGAGCTCGTCGGCGATGCGCTTCGTGGTGGCTAGATCACCGGTGACAACTTGCACGTCGAGCACGTCTTTGGCGTCTAGACCGGGGACCGCCGTCGAGCCGATGTGATCAATCCGGTGTGCCCGCTCGCCTGCCACCGCGGCGATCCGGGCGATCACCCGCCGCGCCTGATCTGGCCAGGTCGGATCCTGCGCCACCACGACGGGGCCCGCTGCGCGCGCGGCGCCCCCGTGGTGGCGCAGGTTGATCTCGAAGGGTACCAGTCGTTGCGCCCATAGCCGGTCCACCGCCGCTAACGTGCATTCCGGATCCGCGCTGTTGTCCAGCCACACGTCCGCGACCGCCTGGCGCTGCGCGTCGGTGGCCTGCGCCGCGATTCGCGCGGCGGCATCAGGCTGCGCCATGCCGCGTTGCTCGACCAGCCGGCGAAGCCGCACGGCGGCGTCCGCATAGACCACTATCACCAGCGGAAACCGGGGCGCCAGGTTGTTTTCGACCAGCAGCGGAACGTCGTGAACCACGATCGCGTCGGGCGGTGCGGCCGCGGTCAGCTCCGCAGAGCGCGCGGCGACCAGCGGGTGCACGATGGCGTTGAGCCGGTGCCGAGCCTCGGCGTCATCGAACACCCGCGCGGCCAGTGCCGGCCGGTCCAGCGTGCCGTCCTCGGCGACGACATCATCGCCGAAGTTGTCTACCACCGCACGCAGTCCCGCGGTGCCGGGCTCGACAACCTCACGGGCGATCCGGTCAGAATCGATGATCCACGCCCCGCAGTGCGCAAGCCGGGCAGCAACCATCGACTTACCGGAACCGATCCCTCCGGTCAGCCCTACCCGCAGCATCGGTCAGTGCGGGCGGGTGAGCTACACGCCGCCGGACAGCTTCTCCCGCAGTGCCGCCAGTTGCTCGTCGCTGGCCAGCGAACCCGATCCGGCATCGCCGGAGGCGGTGGGAGTCTCAGCTCCAGCCGTTGAGGAGTAGTTCTGATCCTCAGCA
Organism: Actinomycetota bacterium; assembly: GCA_021324675.1. Lineage (GTDB taxonomy): Bacteria > Actinomycetota > Actinomycetes > Mycobacteriales > Pseudonocardiaceae. Next base: position 5,484 of record JAJPIR010000150.1, on the reverse strand, counting down.
GCCTCCGACTCAGCTTCGGACGCCTTGGTGACCTGCTTGCGGTGTTGTTCGAAGCGGACTTGAGCCTCAGCGTAGGCGCGTTCCCACTCCTGGCGCTGCTTCTCGTAGCCCTCGAGCCAGTCGTTGGTCTCCGGGTCGAAGCCCTCCGGGTAGATGTAGTTGCCCTCGTTGTCGTACTCGGCGGTCATGCCGTACTGCGTGGGGTCGAACTCCATGTCGGGGGACAGGCCCTCGTTGGCCTGCTTGAGCGACAGGGAAATCCGCCGGCGGTCGAGGTCAATGTCGATCACCTTGACCATCACGTCATCACCCACCTGCACGACCTGCTCGGGGATCTCGACGTGCCGCTGCGAGAGCTCAGAGATGTGCACCAGGCCCTCGATGCCCTCTTCCACCCGGACGAACGCACCGAAGGGCACCAGCTTGGTGACCTTGCCGGGCACGATCTGACCGATCTGGTGGGTCCGGGCGAACTGCCGCCACGGGTCTTCCTGGGTGGCTTTGAGCGATAGGGACACCCGCTCGCGGTCCAGGTCCACGTCGAGCACCTCGACTGTGACTTCCTGGCCGACCTCGACGACCTCGCTGGGGTGATCGATGTGCTTCCACGACAGCTCGGAGACGTGCACCAGGCCGTCCACACCACCGAGGTCGACGAAGGCGCCGAAGTTCACGATGGACGACACCACACCCTTGCGGACCTGGCCCTTGGCCAGCTGGTGGAGGAACTCGCTGCGCACTTCCGACTGGGTCTGCTCAAGCCACGCCCGCCGGGACAGCACCACATTGTTGCGGTTCTTGTCCAACTCGATGATCTTGGCTTCGAGCTCGCGGCCCACATAGGGCTGCAGGTCGCGGACCCGCCGCATCTCGACCAGCGAGGCGGGCAGGAAGCCGCGCAACCCGATGTCGAGGATCAGGCCACCTTTCACCACCTCGATGACCGTGCCGCGCACCGGCTCCTCGTTCTCCTTGAGCCGCTCGATATTGCCCCAGGCGCGCTCGTACTGGGCGCGCTTCTTGGACAGGATGAGCCGGCCTTCCTTGTCCTCCTTCTGGAGAACGAGGGCCTCAACCTCATCCCCCACCGACACGACTTCAGCCGGGTCGACGTCGTGTTTGATGGACAGCTCCCGGGACGGGATCACGCCCTCGGTCTTGTAGCCGATGTCGAGAAGCACCTCGTCACGGTCGACTTTGACGATGGTGCCTTCGACGATATCGCCATCGTTGAAGTACTTGATGGTTTTGTCGATGGCGGCGAGGAAGTCCTCCTCCGTCCCGACGTCGTTGATCGCAACCTGCTGGGTGGTCGGGGCGGTGGTGGTATCGGTGGACATGCGGTGGGTTGCTCCGGAGGGATAGGGTCGAGTACTGGTGTGCTGTTAACGGTGGTGACTGTATTTTGGGTGTGATGCTGCGCGGATGAGCGTACTACGACGGATCATCCTCACCCGGACAACCTGGGCAGCAGGAAGCCACAGCGCAATTCGATCCTACCCAGGCGGCAGTGGCAGCAGCAAACTTGATCCCCGGTCGACGCCGGGTCACCTGGTGAGAGACTGCCTCGGTGACCAACCCGCCGCACGCGCAGGTGTCTGAGCACGGGCTGGGCCACCAGCGGGCCGAGGCCGCGTTGGGCACCGTTGGCGTGGCAAAACGGCTGGTCAGTGACGCGGATACGGTTGCTGCCAATCGCCGCTGGTGGGATGCCGACGCCGAGGACTACCTCGCTGAACACGGCGACTTCCTCGGCGTGGCGGACTTTATGTGGTGCCCAGAGGGATTGCGGGAGTCCGAGGCCGGGTTGCTCGGCGAGGTGGCGGGTCGGCGGATCCTCGAGGTCGGTTGCGGATCGGCGCCGTGTGCTCGCTGGCTGGCCGATCAGGGTGCGCAGGTCGTCGGTCTAGACCTGTCGGCCGGGATGTTGCGGCAAGCGGTGGACGCGGCGCGGGAGACCGGGATCTGTGTCCCGCTCGTGCAGGCCGACGCAACGCGGTTGCCCTTTGCGGACGGCAGTTTCGACCTGGCGTGCTCAGCGTTCGGTGCGGTGCCGTTCGTTGCCGACTCCGCTGCGGTGATGCGAGAAGTGGCGCGGGTGCTGCGGCCTGGCGGTCGGTGGGTTTTCGCCGTTACCCACCCGATGCGCTGGATCTTCCCCGACGATCCCGGGGAAGCCGGCTTGACCGTGGCGCAGTCGTATTTCGACCGCACTCCTTACGTCGAGGTTGACGGGCTTGGGCAACCCACCTACGTCGAGCATCACCGAACCCTCGGTGACCGGGTCCGGGAAATCGTCGCCGCCGGCTTGGCGCTGGAAGACCTCATCGAGCCGGAGTGGCCGCCCGACCTGGACCGGAATTGGGGCCAATGGAGCCCGCTCCGCGGCGCGCTCTACCCCGGAACCGCCATCTTTTGCTGCCGCCGGCACTGACCATGTACTCAATGCGCTGCGTCGTCCCAGCTCCGGCCAACTCCCACGGAGACTTCCAGCGGCACGTCGAGGGCATACGCCGACGCCATCTCACGACGGACCAGAGCGTCCAATGCCGCCCGTTCGCCATCAGCCACTTCCAGGACCAGCTCATCGTGAACCTGCAGCAGCATCCGGGAACGCAGCCCCTCGGCACGCAGCGCGCGATCAACGTTGAGCATCGCCACCTTGATGATGTCCGCGGCACTGCCCTGGATTGGCGCGTTGAGCGCCATCCGCTCAGCCATGTCCCGGCGCTGCCGGTTGTCGCTGACCAGATCGGGCAGGTAGCGCCGCCGCCCCATGATGGTGGCGGTGTAGCCATCCACCCGTGCCTTGTCCACGACGGAGTGCAGGTAGTCGCGGACTCCACCGAAGCGGGCGAAGTATTCCTCCATGAGCTCCCGCGCCTCTTCGGTAGAAATCCGCAACTGGGCGGACAGGCCGAAGGCGGACAGGCCGTACGCCAGCCCGTAGTTCATCGCCTTGATCTTGGCGCGCTGATCCCCGGTGACCGCCGCAGCGTCCACCCCGAACACCCGGGCCGCCGTGGCGGCATGGAAGTCGTGGCCCGAAGTGAAAGCCTCGATCAACGCGGTGTCCCCGGACAGGTGCGCCATGATCCGCATCTCGATCTGGCTGTAATCGGCGGTCATCAGCTCCGCGTACCCCGGGCCGACCACGAAGGCCGTACGGATGCGGCGCCCCGACTCGGTGCGGATAGGGATGTTCTGCAGGTTCGGCTCGGTCGACGATAGCCGACCCGTTGCGGCGATCGTCTGGTTGTAGGTGGTGTGGACCCGACCGTCGTCGGCAACGGCTTTCAGCAGCCCGTCCACCGTGGTCTTGAGCCGGGTGGCGTCACGGTGCGCCAGCAGGTGGGCCAGCAAGGGGTGCCCGGTCGTCTCATAGAGAGTCTGCAGCGCATCGGCATCGGTGGTGTACCCAGTCTTGGTGCGCTTGGTCTTGGGCATGCCCAACTCATCGAATAGGACAACCTGCAGCTGCTTAGGTGATCCCAGGTTCACCTCGTGGCCGATCACCCCGAAGCATTCTTGCTCGGCCTGCTTCACCGCAGCGGCGAAGCTGGCCTCCAACTCGGCCAGCACATCGCCATCAACCGCGATCCCAGCGGCTTCTAACTCGGCCAGCACGGCCAGCAGCGGTAGCTCCAAGTCGGTGAGCAGGGAGCGGCCTGCTATCCGATCCAGCTCAGCGTCCAGCGCGTCAGCAAGCTCGGCCACCGCGCGGGCGCGCAGGATATCGTCGGCTACCCGCGCAGCGGTGTCCTCGTCTTCGAACAGGCTTGGCTGGCTGGCGTCGCTGGCCTCCACCCGCAGCTCCCGGCGCAGGTAGCGCAGCACCAGGTCAGCGAGGTCGAACGAGCGCTGTCCCGGCCGGACCAGGTAGGCGGCCAGCGCCGTGTCGCTGGTCAGCCCGGCCAGGGTGATGCCGCGTGCCCGCAACGCGTGCAGAAGCGGTTTGGCGTCGTGCGCGGCTTTGGGCAAGGCCGGGTCGGCCAGCCACTGCGCCAGTGCCCGCTCGTCGTCGGGACTCAACGCGCGCGGGTCGAGGTGGCCACCGTCGCCGTCGGGAGCAGCCAGAGCCAGGCTCTCCAGGTCGCCGACTCCCCGCGCCCAGCTACCCCGGAAAGCCAGCCCGGTCCGGCGCCCGTCACTAGCGTGCTCGGCCAGCCAGGCAGCCAACCCGCCGGTTTCGATCACCCCGCCGCGCACCTGAAAGCCTTCATCAGCCTCGGGCTCGGGAGCGCTCAACGTGGCGAACAGCCGGTCGCGCAGCACCCGAAACTCCAGCTCGTCGAACAGCCGATGCACGGCATCCCGGTCCCAGGGTTTGAGCACCAGGTCAGCGGGTTGCTCGGGGATGTCGACGTTGCGGACCAGCTCGGTGAGCCGGCGGTTGAGCAACACCGAGGCGAGGTTTTCCCTTAGCGCGTCACCCGCCTTGCCCTTGACCTCGTCCACCCGGTCGATGAGAGCATCCAGTGAACCGAACTCCCGCACCCATTTCGCCGCGGTCTTGTCTCCCACTCCCGGGATGCCGGGCAGGTTGTCTGAGGGATCACCACGAAGCGCGGCGTAGTCGGGATACTGCTGCGGGGTCAGACCGTAACGCTCGGTGACCTCCGCGGGGGTGAACCGGGTCAGGTCTGAGACGCCTTTGCGCGGGTAGAGCACCGTCACCTGATCGCTGACCAGCTGCAGGGTGTCCCGATCGCCGGTGCAGACCAGTACTTCAAATCCCGCCGGCTCAGCCCGCGTCACCAGGGTGGCGATGAGGTCGTCGGCTTCGTAATCCTCCTTGGTCAGCACCGGGATCCCGAGGGTGGCGAGTACCTCCTGGATCAGTGAAACCTGGCCGCGAAACTCGTCGGGTGTGCTGCTCCGGTTGGCTTTGTACGGCGCGTAGACCTCGGCACGGAAAGTCTTGCGAGAGACGTCGAACGCTGCCGCGACATGGCTGGGTTGCTCATCGCGGAGCAAGTTGATCAGCATTGAGGTGAAGCCGTACACCGCGTTGGTGGTCTGCCCGGTGCTGGTGCGGAAATTCTCCGCGGGTAGCGCGAAGAACGCCCGGTAGGCCAGCGAGTGGCCATCGAGCAAGAGCAGCCGCGGTGCAGAAGCCGTCACGGCCAGCGAGTCTAGGCCTGACCACCGACAGTGCGGAGGGTCAGTATCCGCGGCGGCCGGCTGCACCGGCCCATGGGCGAGCCTATGCGCGAACTTGTGGTCAACTGGACCTGCTGGTGACGACGCTCGGTCGATAGCTCACTATGAGCACCTGGTCTGCGGACGGGGTCGCACCGGACCCCGGGGGCCGCCGTCGACCCTGGGCAGAAGGAGACACTTCCCCGTGCGACCACGACCGCCAGGCCTGGTCGGAGATTGGAATGACGCCGCCGCACGGCCCGATGATCTTGCCTGCGTCTGGCGCAATCTTTCGGTGGTACGCGCACTGGTCGGGGCGCTGATTGCCACCGTGGTCATCGG
>JAJPIR010000290.1 GCA_021324675.1 Actinomycetota bacterium | reverse complement strand
TTCTGCCAGTCCACAAAGGCCATGGTGCCTGTGCCACCACCGGGTTGGGGCAGGGCACCAACAAAGGCCCCGAGGGGCGGATCTGGTGGCAGGCCCGAGGATGCGGCGGTGGCACCCGAGCTGCCGATGCTGCCCGCGTGGCCATCCGCGCCGGTGTCACCCACACGGCCAATGCTTCCCGTGCGTGAATCCGCGGCAGCCCCGGCCCCAGCGGCCCGCCCGTCCTCCAACACTGCCGCGAGCGCAAACACGCCGCGGCAAGCCCCAACCGAACGTACACGCTCACCAGGAGCAGCCTGCCATGGAATGAAGGACTTCGTCTTTTCATCCCAGGCCAACTTCCCACGCGACTGGGAGAACAGGTGCACGCTCGGCGTAAGTCCGCCCGACATCAGCACCAGGTCACACGGCATGATCTGCTCGCCGTCCAGAACCTGGCCGTGCTCATCGACTCGCGCCAGCCGCACGGTCTCGACGCGGAGCCGGCCGCTCGTTCCAACAAGGGTGGTGCCCGTTTGCACGGGCAAACCGGCGTGACGGGCAGCTTCGACCAGGGGTCCGTCAACGTCGTGGCGGACGTCTGCAATGAGAGCGATATACACACCCGCATGGGCGAGATCGAGTGCCGCGCGATAGGCTTCATCGCAAGCGGTAATCACTACGGCACGGGTTCCCGGAACCGCGCCGTACCGGTTTACATAGGTGCGGGCCGCGCTTGCGAGCATGATCCCCGGCCGGTCATTGCCCGGGAAAACCATGGGTCTCTCAATTGCGCCGGTGGCGAATACGATCTCTTTCGCACGAACCTGCCACTGACGCTCACGCGGTGAGTCAGGATGGGGTGCGGCCAGGTGGTCGGTGAGCCGTTGATTCAGGCCCACCATGTTATGTGGGAAATATCCGAAGGCGGTGGTCCGCGTGAGCAGGGTGACTCGCGGACTACGCTGCAGGGTTTCGATCGCACGTCCCAGCCACGCCGATGCCGGGACACCCTCGATCTGCTCAGAGGCATGGCCGGCAGGTTCCGACAGCAGGGTACCGCCAAACTCCGGTTGCTCATCACAAAGGATCACACGAGCGCCCGTGGCAGAGGCGGCCAGGGCCGCGGAGAGGCCGGCGGGTCCCGCACCGACGACGAGCACATCGCAGTGAGCGAAGCGATTGGTATACCGGTCAGGGTCCGGCAGCGTCGGCGACCGGCCCAGCCCCGCGGCTTCGCGAATTCTGGGCTCATACACCGACTTCCATGCCCCTCGCGGCCACATGAAAGTCTTGTAGTAGAACCCGGCGGGGATGAACGGGGAGATGACGTTGTTGATGGCCCCGAGATCGAGCTGCAAAGACGGCCAGCGGTTCTGGCTGAACGCTTCCAGGCCCTCGTACACCTCAACCTGGGTCGCACGCAGGTTAGGGGTATATCGAGCATCGTCGCGGCGTACGGCCACCAGGGCATTCGGCTCCTCCGCACCCGCGGCCAGAATGCCGCGTGGCCGGTGGTACTTGAACGAGCGGCCGACCAGGTGAATGCCGTTGCGTAACAGCGCTGAAGCCAGCGTGTCGCCCGGGTACCCGGTCAACTCGCGTCCATCGAACGTAAAGTGCAGGGTACGCGTGCGATCGACCCGCCCGACCGACTCAGTCGCGGCGTGTTTCATGGTTGCCCCTTCGATGTCCTGTTCGCCGCAGGCATGGCAGCCGCGGCACCAGGCGGCGCCTGCTCACCGACCTTGTAGGTGGCCAAAAACATATCGGTGGTCGTGTCGCGCAGCGCGTTGAAGAATCGTGCGCAGCCGTGAGTGTGCCGCCAACGCTCGGCGTGCACGCCTTTCAAGTTACTTCTCATGTAGAGAAAATCCGTCCATTCCTGCACCGAAACCTCGGCCGGATTCTGCGGACGTGCGATATGCGCCTGTCCGCCGTGGCTGAATTCCAACTCGGGACGGGGGCCGCAATAGGGGCATTCGATCAACAGCATATTAGTTTTCCATCGGCCGGCCGCCGACCCCGAGGCATGAAACGGCGAATGCGCGGTCTTCCAGGCACAGGATGTGCCCCGCCGCCGCAGGTGGCGGGCCTCCGGTGCAAAAACGCTTTGGTTTTTGCACGAGGCACGCTGGGACGGGCATGGGTGCGACGCATACGTCGCACGGGTTGACTCGCGAGGGGCAACCCCGGGTTGTGAGCGGGCGGCTGCCCGCGCATCGCCCGGATCCAGCGTTTCATATCAGTGCGCAACGGCCGCCGCGGCCGCCTCGTCAATCAGGTGACCATCGCGGAAGCGCTCGATGGTGAAAGGGGCATTGATGGGGTGAGGCTCGTCGCGAGCAATGGTGTGAGCGAACACGTGCCCCGAGCCGGGAGTTGCCTTGAAACCTCCCGTGCCCCAACCGCAGTTCACATATAAACCCGGCACCGGAGTCTTGGCGATGATGGGCGACCGGTCCGGAGTCACATCCACGATGCCGCCCCAGCTTCGCAACATGCGCATGCGGCGGAACATGGGGAACAACTCGCAGATGGCCTCGAGCGCGTGACTGTCGATATGGAGGCCGCCGCGTTGAGTGTAGGAGGTGTAGGCGTCAGTGCCGGCGCCGATGACCAGCTCGCCCTTGTCGGACTGGCTGATGTAGGCATGAATGGTGTTCGACATGACGACGCAGGGGAAGATCGGCTTCACCGGCTCGGAAACCAACGCCTGCAGCGGAAAGCTTTCCAACGGCAGCTGCAGTCCCACCATTTTCATGATCACGCTGGTATGACCTGCCGCGGAAACCCCGACCTTCGGGGTGCGGATGAGGCCACGCGTGGTTTCGACCGCCTCGACGGCGCCTTTGGCGTCACGCCGGATTCCGGTGACCTCGCAGTTCTCGATGATGTCGACACCGAGAGCACTGGCCGCGCGCGCGAATCCCCAGGCCACCGCATCGTGTCGGGCGGTGCCGCCGCGTCGCTGCAGGGCAGCCCCGAGGACGGGGTAGCGGATGTCGTCAATCTTCAGCACCGGGCAGAACGCTCTGGCTTGCGCCGGTGTCAGCCACTCGTTATCGACACCGGCGGCCCGGTTCGCGTGGATGTGGCGCTTTGAGACCTGCACATCGTGCACGGTGTGCGCCAACATCATGACGCCACGTGGCGAGAACATGACGTTGTAGTTGAGCTCTTCCGAGAGGTTTTCCCACAACTTCAGCGCGTGGTCGTACAACGCCGCGCTCTCGTCGAACAGGTAGTTCGAGCGGATGATGGTGGTGTTGCGACCGGTATTGCCGCCCCCGATCCAGCCTTTTTCCAGCACGGCGATGTTCTTCAGGCCGTGCTCCCTGGCTAAATAGTACGAAGCGCCCAGTCCGTGACCGCCACCTCCAACAATGACAGCGTCATAGGACGGCTTGGGCTGCGCCCGGCGCCACTGGGGTGTCCACCCGCGCTGGCCGGAGAGGCCGCGCCGCAAGAGCGTCAGGCCCGAGAAGGGTTGCATCGCGAAGTCCTGGTCGATTCAAACGCGCCGCCATGATGCCGGCGACGCTAAAGGCCGACGAGCATACGCGCGCCGACCCCCTTGAATAGAAGCGACATCAGTTCCCGGGAGGCGACACGGGTCCCGGGGAGGCTCCCTTGATGGTCGTGAGCGGATTGATATGGCGTACGAATTCAGCCACGTAGTCATTGGCAGGCCGATGGACAATGTCCTGCGCACTGCCGGTCTGCACGATGCGGCCGCCTTCGAGAATGGTAATTCTGTCGCCCAGCTTCAAGGCTTCGTCCAGGTCGTGACTGACGAACAGAATGGTTTTCTTCACCCGCTCCTGGAGCGCGAGGAGCTCATCCTGGAGCTTGCGCCGGATGAGCGGGTCGAGCGCCGAGAACGGCTCATCCATCAGCAGGATGTCGGCTTCGGTCGCGAACGCCCGTGCCAATCCCACTCGCTGTTGCATGCCGCCGGACAGCTCGTTGCAATAACGATCGGCCCATTGCGACAGGCCGACGAGCTCCAGCTGCTCATCAACCATGCGCCGCCGTTTGTCCGCCGGCTCGCCACGCAACTCCAGGCCAAAACCGACGTTGTCGCGCACCGTGCGCCACGGGAGGAGGCCGAACTGTTGAAACACCATGGCAATACGCAGGCGGCGCACCCGCCGCAGCGTGGCTGCGTCACACTTCGCGATGTCGACTGTTTCGGGCCCGTCACTCACCAGCACTTGGCCGCGGGTGACCGGATTCAACCCGTTCGCCGCGCGTAGCAGGGTGGACTTGCCAGAGCCCGACAAGCCCATGAGAACCGAAATCTGGCCGCGCTCAACGGTCAGGCAGGCATTGGCCACGCCGATGACGACACCCGTCTTTACGGCGATGTCCGCCCGGTTTCCTCCTGCGTCGAGGTCGGCGAGAGCCTGTTGGATAGCGGTACGCCGCTGGGCTTTGGCACCGAAGACGATATCCACATTGCGGAATTCGATGGCGATGCTCATGTACCGCTCTCTTTCTCTGCCGGACGGCTGATCCGATCGAGCATGATGGCCAGCAGGACGATCACAAAGCCCGCTTCGAAACCCATGCCCACCTGCACCGTGTTGAGTGCGCGCACCACTGGAACGCCCAGGCCCCCGGCACCTACCAGGGCGGCGATGACCACCATGGACAGACTCAACATGATGCATTGGGTGATGCCGGCAATGATGGTGGGGGCTGCGCTCGGCAGCTCCACTTTCCACAGCATCTGCAGACGGGTGGCGCCGAAGGCCTCGCCGGCCTCGATGAGTGCTTTGGGTACGGAGCTGATGCCGAGTTGAGTCAGCCGGATGGGCGCCGGTAACGCGAAGATCACCGTGGAAATGAGCCCGGGTACCACCCCTAACCCAAACAGAACCAGGGTTGGGATCAGGTAGACGAATGTCGGCAGGGTCTGCATCAGGTCCAGGACAGGACGTAACGCGGCGTACAATCTGGGTCGATGGGCCGCCGCAATTCCCAGGGGAATACCGACCAGGGCGGACACCAGCGCCGCGGCAATGACCAGCGACAGGGTCTCCAGGGTCGGTACCCAGTAGCCCTGGTTCATGATGGACAGCAGCGCTAGGATCACACACAGGACCAGCGC
>JAJPIR010000338.1 GCA_021324675.1 Actinomycetota bacterium | reverse complement strand
TGCCAGCGACGGGCGTAAGCATCTGTTGCACCTGGCGGTGGGCAACAAGGAATCCCAGTCGTGCTGGACGGAGTTTTTCCGCAGCCTGCTGGCCCGGGGGATGCGCGCCCCCACCACCATCACCAGCGATGGAGCACCGGGACTGATCAACGCCATCACGGCGTGTTTCCCGGCCAGCATCCGGATCCGGTGTTGGTTTCACCGGAGCCGTAAAGAATCAAGGTGGTCTTTTCGGGTTCGGTGTTCGTTGATCTGGTATGCGTGTTTCGAGCGTGGTGCGGGATCAGCTGGCGGCGAGGTTCGAGGTGTTGTTGCCGCATTTGAACGAGCGCCAGCAGCGCTTGGCGTTGGCGACCGAGGCCCGGTTGTTGGGTCATGGTGGGGTGCGGGCGGTCGCGGAGGTGGCCGGGGTCAGCGTGACGACCGTGCGCAAGGGGGTGTTCGAGCTCGAAGGTGGGGAGGATCCGTTACCGTCCGAGCGGGCGCGCCGCCCGGGCGGGGGTCGCAAGAGCGCTGCTGCACAGGATCCGGGGTTGGTGCCGGCGTTGTTGGCGCTGGTAGAGCCGGACGAACGCGGGGATCCGATGTCGCCGTTGCGGTGGACGACCAAGTCATTGCGGCATCTGGCTGAGGAGTTGACCCGGCAGGGTCACCGGGTCTCGGCGCCGACGGTGGGCAAGTTACTCGTCGAGCAGGGTTTCAGCTTGCAGGCCAATACCAAGACTCTCGAAGGCGCGCAGCATCCCGACCGGGATGCCCAGTTCCGCTACCTCAATGAGCAGGTCAAAGACCACCAGGACGCCGGTGAGCCGGTGATCAGTGTGGATACCAAGAAGAAAGAGCAGATCGGTCAGCTGCTCAACCCCGGTCGCGAGTGGCGCCCGCGCGGACAGCCGGTGCCGGTGGAGGATCACAGCTTTTTCACCGGCCCGCACGTCGAGCAGGCCATCCCGTACGGCGTCTATGACCTGGTCTCTGATACGGGCTGGGTCAATGTCGGGATCGACCACGACACTTCGGCGTTCGCGGTCGCCTCGATCCGGCGCTGGTGGCACGCGCGGGGCCGGGCCGACTACCCGCACGCGACGCGACTGTTGATCACCGCCGACGCCGGCGGTTCCAACAGCTACCGCAACCGGGCCTGGAAGGCCGAGCTAGCCGATCTGGCCAGCGAGACCGGCCTGGCGATCACGGTGTGCCATTTCCCGCCCGGCACCTCGAAATGGAACAAGATCGAACACCGGCTGTTTTCCCACATCACCCTCAACTGGCGAGGCCGGCCGCTGACCAGCCACCAGGTCGTGGTGAACACCATCGCCGCGACCCGCACCCGCACCGGATTGCGAGTGCACGCCGAGCTCGACACGGGCAGCTACCCGGTGGGCAGGTCGGTGAGCAAACAGCGGATGGCCGCTCTGGCGTTGGAACCTCACCCGGTGCATGGCTGCTGGAACTACACCCTACACCCCGCCCAGCAGCCCACCCCGAACCCAGCAGCCGCGACCGATGCGGTCCGCGACCCCGCCCAGGCCCGCGCGGCCGCGCTGCACATGCTGGCCGATCCCCGACTGACCGGCATGACCCGCGCGGATCTGGCGCAGCTAGCCGCCGCGCTGGCTCCGGCGCAAGCCGCCCGTGCCCACCAGCGCTACAGCGAACAGCGCGGCGGACGACGCCGCAAAGCCACCGGCAACCTGCGACGACGACCGCTGCTAGATGATCCCGCCCGGGTCCTGATCACCATCGTCTACCACCGGCAGGTCTGCTCGATCACCGTGCTCTCCGAGCTCCTGGAGATCGCGCAAACCTCACTCGGTCAGGCCATCAACGAAACCCAGCCACTGCTGGAAGACCATGGACACACCATCGCACCCACCACCCTGCACTTCACCAGCGCCGCAGCCCTGCACGAATTCCTCCACACCGACGCGCAACCGGCCCGGACCAACATCGCCCAGCTGCTCTCCGACCCGGCCTTGACCGGCATGACCCGCAACCAGCTCCAGCAGATGATCCAGCGACTATCCCCCCACCAAGCCGCCCACCGTGAGAAAACCCGCTACCAGCGACGCGGCCACCCGCGGCAGCCCGGCACCCGCGGGGGCGTGTTCCGCCAAAAGATCACCGACGACGAACGCGTCCTCGCGACGGTTCTCTACCAGCGCCAGCTGTGCACCCTCGACGTGCTGGCCGATCTGTTCGACGTCAGCAGAGGCTGCATCGGCAACGCCGTACGCAAAATCGAACCCCTGCTGGCCCAGGACGGCTACACCACCACCCCGGCCACCACACGATTCCGCACCGCGCCCGACCTGCTCGCCTTCCTCACTCCCACTGACCCCGACACACACCAGACCACCAAACGACCGTGTTGATTTTTTACGGCTCCGATGAAACCAGCACCGAATCCGAATGCTCGCCGGGAAGCAGGTCGTGATGGCCTTGATCAGCCCAGGTGCACCGTCGGAGGTGACCGTCGTCGGTGCGCGCAGGCCCCGCCCCAGCATGCCACGGAAAAACTCCGTCCAGCACGCCTGGGACTCCTTGTTGCCCACCGCCAAGTGCAACAAGTGTTTG
>JAJPIR010000109.1 GCA_021324675.1 Actinomycetota bacterium | reverse complement strand
TCACCAGGCGCCGGGGCAGCGAGCCACCCAGGCGTCGGCGGTGAGCGATCAGGTAGTCGTGCTCGACCGAGCCCTCAGCAGGGCGGTAGTAGGTCGGCGCCGTTGCCTGGAGGACCGTGTCGGGCACGGCTTTTTCGGCCAGCACCTCGGTGACCATCGCGTCGGGCACCCCTAGCCGCTGCCGAAGCGAGCCCGTTTGGGCTGGGTTCATCTTCTTGATCTGGTGGGCGGTGTTGCGGCCTTCGATCTCAGGCCCGAGGCACCAGCCCTTCACCGTCTTCGCCAGGATCGCCGTCGGTGAGCCCTGGTGTTCCACTGCGGCCCGGTAGGCCGCGTAGAGCTTGGCGTGATCGTGGCCACCGCGGCGCATGGCGACTAGGTCCTCGTCGGTGAGGTGCCCAACCATGGCGGCCAGCCGGGGATCGGGGCCAAAGAGATGCTCGCGGAGGTAGGCGCCGGACTCGACTGCATACTTCTGGAATTCGCCGTCAACCGTGGCCTCGAGCTTATCGAGCAGCACCCCTTCGACGTCTGAGGCCAGCAGCGGGTCCCAGTCCGAACCCCAGACCACTTTGATCACGTTCCAGCCCGCCCCCCGGAACAGTCCCTCGAGCTCCTGGACGATCTTGCCGTTGCCCCGCACCGGCCCGTCGAGGCGTTGGAGGTTGCAGTTGACGACGAACGTAAGGTTGTCAAGTTCTTCCCGTGCCGCCAGCGGCAGAGCAGTCAGCGTTTCGGGCTCGTCGCACTCACCGTCACCCAGGAAACACCACACCCGCGACGCTGAAGTGTCGACAATGCCCCGGTGGAGCAGGTAGCGATTGAAGCGGGCCTGGTAGACGGCGTTGATCGGCCCAAGCCCCATCGACACGGTGGGGAACTCCCAGAACTGCGGCATCAGCCGAGGGTGGGGGTAGCTCGACATGCCGGCGCCCCCGGACTCGCGCCGAAAGCCGTCGAGGTCGCCCTCGTCTAGCCGACCTTCGATGTAGGCCCGGGCATAGATCCCCGGAGAGGCATGGCCCTGAAAGAAAACCTGGTCGCCGGCTCCACCATCATCCTTGCCCCGGAAAAAGTGGTTAAAGCCCACCTCGTACAGCGACGCCGACGAAGCGAAGGTGGACAGGTGCCCGCCGATGCCATCCGAAGCGACGTTGGCCCTGCTCACGATCACCGCGGCGTTCCAGCGCACCAGCGCCCGAATGCGTCGCTCGATCTCCTCATCGCCGGGGAAGCGGGGCTGCTGTGCAGGAGAGATGCTGTTGAGGTACGGGGTAGTGACGCCGCCGGGAAACCCGACACCCAAATCGGCGGCCAACTCAAGCTGCTTGGCCAGGAGAAACCGAGCTCGGCTTTTGCCGTGAACCCTAATGACCGACTGGATAGATTCCACCCACTCCGCCGTTTCCTCCGGGTCGGTGTCGGGCACCTGGTCGCTGATCCTGTTCGACACGATGTTGGTCACGATGTCAACAAATACAATTCGGGCATGGGGAAGTCCTGTCCGGAGAGATGGGCAGCCGGCGAACGGGTCAGCGGTATGCGCCGACCATGCAGCCGTCGCAGAAGCCCTCACCGCTGGGACGAATGGGCTGGCCGGCGGTGACCATGCGCCGCAGCATGGGGGGCGGGGGGACGCAAGCGGGCTCGTGTCGATGCTCATAGAGGGTCCGGAGGATCTCCACACTGGTATCCAAACCCACGAGGTCAAATAGCTGGAAAGGGGCCAGCGAGAAGATGTGATCGACCCCGATCACTACATGACTCCTACTCAGGAACATCGGACGACGTCGATTCGGGCGTTTGCTGCCGCATTCCCGAGTGTGGGCGGGGCCCAGTGCGCCCCGCCGACAGTCGTCCTCGTACCCGATTTGGGTCGCGTGCTAGATGATCTGAGGCGAGGGTGCGCGCGTGCTGCTCGTGCCACTCGTCTGACGTCCCTTGTACGGAGGGACAAGGCCGTTGAATTCCGGGGTATGCCCGTAGTAGATGGCCGGGCCCAAACTGTCCGGGTATGACCAAACAGGCTGCGCATACTCATTCTTTGCCATGGTCGACTCCTTCATCGATGTGTCGTAGTCTTTCGAACTGTCGAAATTCGCCGATTTCAAATAAAATTGCGCCGACCCGGGCCCTCAAGGCAACGCCGGTTATCACTCCTGCGCTGAGCCGGTCGGGCAGTTTGTCATTTGCGGCCGCCATGCCGTAATCGGCGGTTTCGACGGTGACATTCCTATGGTTGCGCCATGAGGGGGCGTAGCTAAGATTCCGACATAGTGTAACCCTACACCCTTCTTTTTGGTTCACGGAAAAATATTGTCGTGTTGAACATGTTATGGGCCGGGGGTGCACGCTGACCTGGGATGATGGGACTTACTGATGATTCCGTCACACCAAGCCGAGAGGCACCGTAGATGGGATTTCGTAGAGCCCGTCGCGGGACACGCACGAGCTTGAGCGTGGCCTGTGGTAGTGCCGGTGTCGACCGAATGGCGTAAGCCGCCCTCAGCGGCGGGCGGGGCTTGCTGTCGACGTCGCCCGCCCCGCTGGGCCCGCTCCAGGCAAGATCGTGCAAGCTGCTGTCCGGGTCAGTGCCGGCGTCGGAACGAACCCGGTCCGCACTGATGCATGAAGGAATAAGGGCGTCCTCGTCCCGCCCAAAGCGGGGAGGCAGGCCCTCAGACACCGTCGAGAACCGCAACAAACAGGACAATCAAACGCCGTGCCGCGTAGCTTCTGGGCGAGCACTTCGAGCAGATCGGGTGGCCAATCGCTTAATGCAACTGTGCCCCCACACCGTGCTCATCAGGCGACAACGCAACGGCGCCGTGTTAGTCGAGGTAGCCGTGGAGCGTCTGGGCACGCGAGGGCTGGCGCAGCTTGGCCATCGTTTCGATCTCAATCTGGCGGACACGTTCGCGAGTGACGCCATAGACCTGGCCGATCTGGTCCAGGGTGTGCGGCTGGCCGTCAGTGAAGCCGAAGCGCAGCCGAATCACGCCTGCCTCCCGCTCGGACAGTGTGGCCAGTACCGATCGTAGGTCGTCCTGAAGCAGGGGGAATGACACTACCTCGATCGCGGCCACGGCCTGGCAGTCCTCGATGAAGTCGGCGAGCGGGGAGTCACCCTCCTCGCCGATGGTCTGGTCGAGCGAGATGGGCTCCCGGGCATACTGCTGGAGTTTCAGCACCTTTTCCGGGGTGATGTCCATCTCCTTGGATAACTGTGCCAAGGTCGGCTCACGGCCCAGGTCTTGGAACAGCTCACGCTGAATGTGACCCAGTTTGTTGATCACCTCGACCATGTGCACCGGAATGCGGATGGTGCGGGCCTGCTGGGCCATCGCGCGGGTAATCGATTGCCGGATCCACCAGGTAGCGTAGGTG